>VBHA01000174.1 GCA_005889495.1 Chloroflexota bacterium | reverse complement strand
GCCCTTGAGCGCGTGATAGACCTCAGCGGTCGCGCGGATGGCGTCCGTGAACGTCTGCGCGCCCACCGCGCACACCATGAACTCCTGCAGGTCCACCGAAGTGTCGGCGTGGGCACCGCCGTTGAGGATGTTCGCCATGGGGAGCGGCAAGAGCGAGGCGTCGCCGCCAAGGTGGCGGTAGAGCGGGATTCCTTTCGCATTCGCGGCCGCGTGCGCCACCGCAAGCGACACGCCGAGGATGGCGTTGGCCCCGAGCCGGGATTTGTTCGGCGTGCCGTCGAGCTCGATCATCGCGTCGTCGACCGTCTTCTGATCTTCCACGTCCACGCCCTTGAGGCGACGGGCGATCTCGCCGTCGACGTTGCCGACCGCCTTCAGGACTCCTTTGCCTCCGTAGCGCTTGGGGTCGCCGTCGCGAAGCTCGACCGCCTCGTGCACGCCAGTCGAGGCGCCGGACGGGACGATGGCCCGGCCGCTTCCCGCGTCGGTGAATGCGGTGACCGCAACGGTCGGGTTACCGCGCGAGTCGAGCACCTCGAGGGCGTTGAGCCCTGTCAAGCGCGTCACGAATTCGAAGTCTAGCTTCCGCCCATGAGGGGTCCGAAGCCGCGCGTCGGGCGAACCCTGAAGCCGTAGTCGAGCAACAGGGCTGCATCGGCCGTCGAGTAGCCGGTCGCGTTGAGCACGACAGCGATCAGGTGCCGCCCCCCGCGCATCGCCGTGGCGAGCATGCATCCGCCGGCGTTGTCGGTGAGCCCGGTCTTCAGGCCCGTCGCGCCCGGGTACGTCCAGAGGAGGCGGTTCAAGTTGTGCGGGTAGAAGGCCTTGTGGGTCGAGGTCGCGGCGATGACGATGTCCCTGGTCGACGCGATGGCAGCCAGCTGCGGGTAGTAGGCATCGAGGTAAGCCGCGGTGTGCGCCAGGTCATGCGCCGACATGCCATGCCCGGTCGCGTCGAGACCGCTCGGAGTCACGAAATGGCTGGCGGTCAGCCCGATGCTCTTCGCCTTCTGGTTCATCTGGCGGATGAATCGATCGCGTGGCACGATGCCCGATGCCAGCGCCTCCGCGGCATCGTTGCCCGAGTCCAGGAACATTCCTTCGACGAGCTCCTTCACGGTCAGGCGCTCGCCGGCCGTCAGGCCCATCACGCTCGGCACCACCTGCGTCGCCTGCCTGGTGACCTCGACGGTCCGGTCGAGCGAGCCGGCATCGTCGACCGCGACCATCGCGGTGATCAGCTTGGTCAGGCTCGCCGGCGCGCGCGACGTCTCAGGGTCGCGCTCCCAAAGGACCTGGCGCGCGTCGAGGTCGACCAGGTACGCGGCCTGGCCGTGGACCGCGAGGTTGGGCTGGCCGTGCGTGGCGAGCCAGTAGGTGGAGAAGTCGAAGTGGTCGAACGACCGGGCGGCCGGGGCGGTCGAGCCCTGGAGGCTGAAATCAAACGGCGTCGCGCGGTTGCGCGCGACGTAGACCGTGGTCGCGACGGCGACGACGATCACGGCGACTGAAAGCGAAAAAGTCAGCCGCTCGCGCCGCCGTCGGCGCTTGGCACGCGAAAAGGTCCTTCGTTCTGAGACGTGTGCTGGGACTGCTGGGACCCCCTTGGGTTTGTCGCCGGGATTCTACCTAAGCGGCGGGTGCGTGCTCCGGCGCGGTCACGGGAGAAGGGGGCATTGCGGGCACCGGCGTCGTGGTCGGCTCGTGCAGGCGCACCGCCAGCTGGTCGCTCGCGGCCTCCATCGTCTGCAGCGCGGTCGCGTTGTCCTTCGGGGTCATGAAGACCGGCTGGCCGTAGTCGTAGATCCGGTAGGCCTTCCAGGTGGCGGAGACGAGCTGCTTGCCGTAGAAGGTGTATGTCCCGACCACGCCCTCGCGCGTCTCCTCCGACCACATCTGGTCGAAGACGAAGTTGCCGTGCGCGTAAGTGATGAGCTTGCCGTGGTAGACCTCGACTCCCTGGTACCAGTGCGGGTGGTTGCCGATGACGATGTCGGCGCCCCAGTCGATCGCATCGTGGCCGATCGCCACAGGGTCGTCCGGCGTGGGCACGCCTCGGTCGGGCATCGGCTGGCGCTCGTACTCCTTGCCCCAATGGAACTGGACGACGACGATGTCTGCGAGCTGCCGCGCACGCTCGATCCCCGCCTTGAGCGCGGTCTTGTCGATCGCTCGGCCGACGCCGTTGAAGCCGATGAACCCGAACTTGATCCCCCGGATGTCGATCACGGCGACCGGGCCGAGGCCCGAGGTCTGGATCCCATGCTGGTGCAGGAGCTGGTCGGTGAGCGTCACTCCCTCGGCGCCGTAGTTGGTCAGGTGGTTGTTGGCCAGGTTGACGACGTCGGCTCCCATCAGGGTCAGGCCGTTGACGAAGCGGGCGTCGCCGCAGAACGTGAAGCTCGGTCCCGGATCCACGGCGCAGCCCGCGAAGAGCGGCGACTCGAGGTTGACGTAGGTGATGTCGGCGTTCTTCGTGTAGTCCGCCGTCCGGCGAAAGGGCCACAAGAAGTCGTGCCGGGCGGTTGCGAAGTAGTCGACTCCGCGCGCCGGGATGACATCGCCGGTCACGAGCAGGGTGCGGATCCGGCTCGGGTCGTTGGGGACGATGTAGCTCGGGTGGAAGAGACTCTGAAGTCCGAGCACGGGCAGGCGACCGGTGCGGTCGGCGAAGACGGGCTGGTCGGAGAAGTCGGGGGCCGCGACGAGCACCCGGGGACCGCTTGCGACGTTGTTGGCGATCAGCGGGGCGGCCGAGTTATTGCAGGCTGCGGCCACGAGGAACGCCGCGGCCAGCCCCATCCTCCCAACTCCGTGGGGACGTCCGGCCGCGGAGCGGTTGGGAAGGGGCAGTCTCACCTGACCGGCAATTGTGCCAGCAGATCCTCTATCGCGATCAACCGGGCGACGTATGAACGGACCGGTTCGCCTAGCTCGCCGGCCGCCCGAAAGACCCGCTCATTGCCCTCCGCCCGCCTGGTGTCGAGCATCTTGGCCAGGTTGTGGTCGATCGAAGCCCGGGCCAGCGCGACCTCGACCATGCTCCCCACCCACGAGGCGTAGAGCGCCACCTCCTGGTGACGTGGATCGGAGCCACCGGCAGGGAAAGGCGAGTGGATGTGCTCGTCCCACAGGCGCCGAAGGCGACGCAAATCCTCGCTGTCCGGTATCAAGCCCCCGCTTTGAGCTGGGCGATCACCGCGTCGGCGACCTGGCTCGTGCCGACGGCGGTCGGATCGTCGCGGGTCTCCTTCAGGTCGTAGGTGACGTTCTCGCCCAGCGCGATCACGTTGGCGATGGCCTTCTCGAGCGCGTCGGCGGCCGCCGTCTCCTCCAGGTAGCGCAGCATCAGCACGCCCGACAGCATCACGGCCATCGGGTTCACCTTGTTCTGGCCGGCGTATTTCGGCGCGCTCCCGTGCGTGGCCTCGAACACCGCGCCGTTGATCCCGATGTTGGCGCCTGGCGCAAGCCCGAGCCCTCCGATCATGCCCGCGCCCAGGTCGGAGATGATGTCGCCGTAAAGGTTCGGGCAGCAGAGGATGTCGTACTCCTTGGGCCGCAGCACGAGCTGCATGCACATGTTGTCCACGATCCGGTCCTCGAACTCGATGTCCTTGTTGCGCTCGGCCACCTGGCGGGCGACCGACAGGAACAGGCCGTCGGTGTGCTTCATGATGTTCGCCTTGTGCACCGCGGTGACCTTCCGCCGGTTGTTTCGGCGGGCGTAGTCGAAGGCGAACTGAACGATCCGCTCCGACCCACTCACCGAGATCGGCTTGATCGAAAGCCCGCTGTCCGGGCGAATCCTCTTCTTGAGCAGGCCTGAGATCTCCTCGATCAGGTGCTGCGCGTCGGGAGTGCCTTTCTCGAATTCGAGGCCGGCGTAGATGTCCTCGGTGTTCTCACGCACGATGATGAAGTCGAGATCGTCGCGCAGGTTGCGCGCGCCTTTGTAGGCCCTGACAGGCCGGACGAGCGCGTAGAGGTCGAGCGCCTGGCGGAGCGCGACGTTGACGCTGCGGAACCCGCTGCCCACCGGCGTCGTGATGGGCCCCTTGAGCGCGACCTTGTGCTTGCGGATCGATTCGAGCACCTTTTCCGGGAGCGGGGTGCCGAACTCGGCAATCGCAGCCTCGCCCGCTTCCTGGACGTCCCACTCGAACTCGACACCGGTGGCCTCGAGCACGCGACGTGAGGCTTCGCAGATCTCGGGCCCGACCCCATCCCCAGGGATGAGCGTTACGGCATGCGTGGTCAACCCGTTTAGCTGGTCAGCGAGATGGCGACCGAGCCTCTACTACCGGTTCTTGAAGTAGTCGGCGTTGATCTGGATGAAGTTGCGCCACTGCTCGGGCACTTCGTCCTCGGGGAAGATCGCGTCCACCGGACACGGATCGACGCAAGCTCCACAGTCGATGCACTCGTCCGGGTCGATGTAATACATGTTCGCCGCGTCGTCCGTATGGATGCAGTCGACCGGGCAAACCTCGACGCATGAGGCGTCTTTTACGTCAATGCAGGGCTGGACGATGACGTATGCCACGTTCCGCAAGGGTACCATGCACCGTTAAATGCCCGAATCAGAGCCGAAGCCCAAGCTGATCGAACTCATGGCCTCTGGCGCCGGCCAGGGCTGGAAGGCCGTCCTGCGGAATGGAAAGCCCGCCGTGGTGCACGAAATTCCCGTTCCCCAGGCCGAGGTCACCGCCGCCGTGCCGCGCCTCCAGCGGCTTTTCGAGCACCGGCACCCGGCCCTTTCGCCGGTGCTTGCCTGGGGCACCGACCAGAACGGGATCTGGGTCGCAACCGAGCCGAACGAGGGCACCCCCCTCAGCTCGATCCTGAGTCGCGGGCCGATGACCCCGCCGTCGGCGGCAGCGCTCGGCGCCGCGGTCCTGTCCGGGGTCGCCGCCTTGCACGAGACCGGCATCGCCATGGGCGGCTTTGGGGCGACCGCCGTCCGTGTCACCTCGAATGGCGAGGTCCGCCTCGCCGGCCACCCCGCTGCCGCGGTCCGTGGAGCGCCTTCCCAGAGCGACCTCCGGGCGGACGTGCGCTCGTGCGGCATGGCCGTCTGCGCCGCTTTCGGCGTCGACCCGGCCGGCGCTCCGGCGCCGCCGAACATCCCGCCCGGCCTCGTGGTCACGATGCGCTCGATGGCGAGCGGCGCCATGGGCCCCTCGGCGGACCGCGCCCAGGGAGCGCTGCGCGAGATGGCCGCCTCGCTCCTTGCCCCTGACCGCCAGATGGCCGCGCAGTCGGAGCTGGCCACCCGGGCCGGTGGCCGGGAGGTCCCGGCGATCACGCCCTTCCTGCCCGCCGGGGAGGCGCCTCCGCCCCGACCGCAGACCTTCGCGCCCACTCCCGCGGCTCCGGCCGTGCCACCCGCGCCGTCACCCTTCATTGCGCCTCCCCGGCGCGACGAAGCCGCCGCTCGGGGCTCCGTCTATGAGGCGCCCGACCGGCCGCTCCAGACCTACCCTTCCATGCCGGCGATCACCTTCCCACCGGTCCCCGCACCGGCTCCCGCCGCCTCGGCCGCGGTGGAGACACCTCCGAGCGCGCCCGCGGTGCCCACCTGGGCGGAGGCCCCGGCGCCGGCCGCCGCCGAGGCGGTCACAGCCCCGCCCCCGACCAACCCGCCCGCGCCGGCTCCAATGCCCTGGGATGCGCCGGCCGCGGAACCCGAGCCGCCCCAACCCGTGCCTGCGTTCCAGTCCTCCCCGCCGGTCCCGGCCTTCGCCACGGCGCCCCCGGCACCCGCTTCGCCGGCACCCGCGGCGCCTCCACCCCAGCCGACCTGGACGCCCGTGGAGGCGCCGGTCTGGAAGCCGGGCGAGGCGGTGCCCTCGGAGCCGCTGGGCACCGGCTACGCGATCGAGGTTCCAAACCTCGAGCGCAGCAAGACCCCGACTCCGGCGCCTCCCGTCAGGGCGCCGATCCCGCCGCCCGAGCGAAGACCCCCTGTGCCCCGGCCGCGGATGGGCGGCGGAGGACCGTCAGAACGTCCTCCCTGGCTGGTTCCGGGAGCTGCGGCGGTGCTGGTCATCATCCTGCTGGGGATCTTCGGCGTGGTGGTGCTCGGCAAGCTCGGCGGGGCCAACAACAACGTGGCCGTCCACCAGTCTCCATCTACCCACGCGACCGGCTCTCCGAAGAGCAGCCCAAGCTCATCGCCAAGCAACAAAGGACCGCTGACTGTGCCCACCTATGGCCCCAACGCAGCGGCGCCGATCACCAAGGTGCAGTTCTGCAGCATTGCAGTGCCGTGCGCCATCGCGCATGGTGTCGCGGACGAGACGGCGACGGTCTGCGACTTGAACGCAGCGTGCTCGATCGAGGTCGCGGTCTACTTCTCGACCGGCCAGAAGGTGCCGGTGAAGTACGACCTGAAGTTCTTCGATCGGTGCAGCGGCCAGGAGACCGACCTGCCGGGACCACCGGACTACACCCCGCCTGGGTACGCGGTCGTCATTCCCCGAGACCGCTGGACGGTGAACCTGCCCTCGGGTGGTAAGTCGGGCGCGCTCGTGGCGGTCACGTCCAAGCCGGGGGTCGCGGCCTCCGCGCCCTTGATGCTCGGCGGAGACAGCTGCTAGCGCTTCAGGCCGTAGCGCAGGAAGAGAAAGTCTCCATGGCGGCGTGCGCTCAACAGCCGCGCCCACAGCCCGCGCGCCGGTAAGAGCTCCACGCCGGCGACCATGCCGAGCCTGGTCTCCCGGTCACGTCCGGCGACCACCGGCGAGATGGTGACGAACGCTTCGTCCAGCAGGTTTGCGCCGACCAGGTCGCCGGCGACGTGCGGTCCCCCTTCGGTGAGGATCACTTCGTAGCCACGGTCGCGCATCTCCATCACCACCTGCTCCATGTCGAGCGCGCCGCCTGCTCCCAGCGCAACCAGGTCGCATGAGTCTGGAAGCCTGTCCTTCAACGCCGCGGCGCCGGCGGTGGTCGTGACGATCGTGGCTCCTGCGATGACCGCGGGATGCGAGACCGGGACGTCGCCAGAAGCGGTGAGCAGGACGAGGCGTGGCCGAGGCTTGCGGCCAAGGACGGACCGCAGCTCGGCGAACGCGTCGGCGAAGTCGGGAAAGATGTGCTCGGGCGTCCATTGATGACCCGGCGTGGCCCGCAAGGTGCCCGCACCCAGCAGCACGGCGTCCGCGCACGCGCGCAACAGCCCCATGAGAAAGCGGTCCGCCTGGTTGCGCCCGCTGATCTCCGAACCCGCCGACGGTTTGGAGCCGAGAGTCACCACCCCGTCGATCGACTCGACGAAATTCGAGTAGATGACCCTGTCGCCGAATCCGAGCGCCCCGTAAACCCGCGCAAGCTCATCCGGCAATGGGTAGCGAGGGAGATCGCCCTCGAAGAGGGCCTCGAACGGTTCGATCAGTGGTCCGGCCGGGAGTTGGCGGTGGCCAGAAACTCTGCCCGCAGCTGCGGGTCGTTCTCGTAGTTCCCGCGCCAGTAGGAAGTCCACGTGCGCGAATGGCTCTCGCGCACTCCCCGCATCTGCGTGCACAGGTGCATCGCGTTCAAATGCACCGCGACGCCGTGTGGCTTCAGCACGCGCACCAGCTCGTCCGCGATCTCCACCCCCACGCGCTCCTGGACCGTGAACCTGCGCGCGAAGACCCGCACGAGGCGAGTCAGCTTGGAGATGCCGATGATCTCCTCGTGCGCGATGTAGCCGATGAACGCGTGCCCGTGGAAGGGCAGGGCGTGGTGCTCGCAGAGCGAGTAGAACTCGATGGGCCCCTCGATGACCTGGCTGATGTTGCAGTCAGGACCGCCGTGGCACTCCGTGGGGAACGCGGTGAGCATCTTGGGATCGCCCTCATAGCCCGAGGTGGCCTCGAAGAGCGCCCGCAGGTAGCGCGTCGGTGTCTCGCGCGTCCCGGGAGTGTCCAGGTTCATGCCCAGGGCCTGGAAGATCTCGGCGGCGTACCCCTCGAATCTCTTCCACTGCTCGGGCGGGATCTCGCGGGGGCGCATCTGCTCCCAGTGGGTGGTCTCCTCAGGGTCAAACGCAAGCGTCGGCATGTCTCCTCCTCTGGTGGCCGTCCGAGATCCGCCTCAATGTACGCCCAGCCGAACCGCGGATCGGATTACAGCGTTCGGGGTTACAGTGTTTGACCCGATGAGCCTGAACCGAGCCCTCTCGGTGATGATCCCGGCCTTCAACGAGGAACGCACGCTAGAGATCATCCTCAAGCACGTCCTCGAACAGCCCGAGGTCGGCGAGGTGATCGCCGTCGACGACGGCTCGACGGACCGCACGTGGGCGATCATGAGCCGGTTCGCCGAGCGCGACCCGCGCGTGAGGGCATTCCGCCTCGACACCAACCAGGGCAAGGGCGCGGCCCTGCGCCGGGCGGTCGAGGAGGTGCGCATGCCGTTCGCGCTCGTCCAGGACGCCGACCTCGAGTACGACCCACGTGACTACCCCACCCTGTTACGGCCGCTGACCGAAGGCCGGGCCGACGTGGTCTACGGCGTGAGGGGATTTGCCGGGCAGACCGCGTTCAGCTTCTGGTTCGTGATGGGCAACAAGGCTGTCACGTTTGCCGCCAACCTCCTGTTCGACTGTTACATCTCAGACCTGGAGAGCGGCTACAAGGTCCTGCGATCAGACCTGTGGCGCCGGCTCAACCTGCAGGGCAAGCGGTTCGACATCGAGCCCGACATCACCGGCCGGGTCTTGAGGCTCGGCTACCGGATCCACGAGGTGCCGGTGCGCTACTACGCGCGCAGCCGGGCCGAGGGCAAGAAGCTGACCTGGCTCGACGGCCTGAGGGCGATGGGCGAGCTGGTGCGCCTTCGCCTCAGCTCCTACGGCGCGCTATTCGGACGCGCGGCCGACCCGGGCTACCACAGCGAGCGGCAGCGACAGCTGTCGCTGCGGCACCCGCTGCGCCCTTAGCTCGCGGTCTGGACGTCGATCACCAGCCGGGCAGGGCTGCCGAGGTAGAAAGCCCGGTAGCAGGCCGCCCCATTCACGCCGAGTCCAAGCTGCACCACGCCTTCGAAGTCCTCGACTCGCCGCACTTCGGCGAGCCCGCTGTAGCCGGTGACGATGTCAGTCGGCCCGGAGTACGACGTGTGCATGTCGGTGCCCTGCATGACGATCAGGATGCCGTTCTTGCCCTTCAGCGTCGCCCTCATGCCGCTCGGTGACAGGGTGAACGCCGTGCCGCTCTGCGGGTGAAACTCCACCTGGCCGGGCACGCGGTCGAACGTGATCGTCAGTCTGTCGTAGCCACTGTGCACGCCTGTACGCAGGTCGGAGATGTGCTCCGTGTATGGCGTCGATGCGGGCTGCGATGGCGCCCATGTCGTGGAACCGCACACGAATGGCGGCAATGCCGATTGGGTCGGCACAGCGGTGGGCTGAGCAGAAGGGGATGCAGTGGCCTCCGGTGACGGGCTTGCGGATGGGGTCTCATGACCGCCGGCGACCAGTGACGGTGGGTTGGGCCGGTTGGCGACATACAGCACCCCGACGATCAAGACGGCGATCACGCAAGCGGCCACGCCCGCGATCCAGTACGGCCCGCGCGCCTCGGGCGCCTGCGTCACCGCCGAACGCACGCGGTCGCGAAGGTTCGAGCTCGGCGAGCCGGCGACGTCGTCGAATGTGTGTCCGAGCTCGCGGCGGAAGTCATCGTTGCTCACGTCAGAACACCTCCTCGATCGTGAGGTCGTCTCGAAGCCGCCTGGCCGCGCGGTAGACGCGCGACTTGGCCGCGGACTGCGACACGCCGAGCGTCCGCGCCAGCTCTTCGAGCGGAAGGTCGAGATAGAAATGCAGGACGAGCGGCAAACGCTCGTCGGGTGTCAGCCGAAGCAGCGCCCGATGGAGGTCGGAGTGGCTCTCTGGTTCTTCTGCCGCGGGACTCTTGACGTCCGCGAGCTTGATCACCGACCACCACCGGGTCCGCCTCGCCATCCGGCACTCGTTGGCCACGATGGAGAGAAACCACGGCCGGAGCGAGCCAGAGTCGCCGCGAAGCTGCCTCACCTTGCGCCAGGCCTTGATCGCGGCCTCCTGGACGGCGTCTTCCGCGGAGCTGCGGTCGTTGAGCATGACCGCGGCCAGCCGGTACGCCTGGTCGAGCAGCGGCTCCAGCAGGCTCGAGAACGAGTCCGCGTCCCCTTCGACAGCGCGGGCGAGGACCTGGGGACGTTGCTCCATCAATGCGGCTGACATCTTGGCGCTTATTGGATGCGCCAAACTCGGCTTCGGTTGCAGCCGGCGCCGGTCTTAGCTGTCTTTGTGTCCTACCGGCTCGGACCTGGGCCGGGCCGGCGCGCCGTGCGGCCTTGGCCCGGGAGGCCGCACGCCGAGGCCTCCCGGCGGGTCGGGCGGCGCGTCCTCCCCGCCGCGACGGATCCAGCGCAGCTTGGGAGGGCGGTCGGTGCGGTACGCGCGCGCGCGCTCCGCCGCGATTTCGAAGTTCTCGCAGAATTTGTCATTTCCAGTCTGGGCTCGCAGCGCCATCACGTCTTCGCGAAGCTCGTCCCAGTAGAGGTCGAAGGCGAAAGCGTCGAAGAGCAGGGCCTCCGGGATGAGGTGGTGCAGGGCGAGCACGCTGATCTCCTCGAAGAGGTGGGCCAGCAGCATGTAGTCGTCTGGCTCGAGGGTCTTCTTGAGCAGGCGCCCGTAGGCGGCCGCGGTCGGCTCGCTGTGCAGCACCTTGATGATCGAGATGAAAGTCTGGGCGTGCTCCCCCGACACCCGGCCGAAGCCTGGGCTCGGCGAACGGGGGTCGGCTGATCCAGGCATCTACTTCAACCATATCCCGCGGCTGCTGAGTGAGGCGGGAACTTCGCGTTCAGGTGCGGGCGAACAGGCTGCCCAGTCCCAAAGCCCCGCCGGTGAACAGAATCGCGCCGCCGGCGGTTCCCACCGGTCCGCCCGGCCCGATACGCCCGAACGAAAGCTCGCCGAGCGAGTAGCCGGCGAACATCGTGATCGTCTGCAGTCCAAAGGCCAGGAGCACGCCGGCCGCGACAGCCCTGGCCACCCGGTGCTTCACCGCGATGAGCACGATCGCCGCGGGAAGAGCGCAAAGGATCACAGCAATGGGCTCGACGGCGAACCAGAACCCGCCTGAGTAACCGGCGTTGAAGATCGATGAGGTCGCACCGTTCGATGTGTCGGTCCAGTTGACGTAAGGCAGGAAGCAGCCGGCGAGAATAAATGGCAGGGCGAGCAGGGCCACGATCCCGCCCGCGATCGCCGGCAACGGACGAGCCGCTACAGGAGCAGGCATTTGACCTGGCGTCGAGGTGGGCAGCCACTGAGCGCCGTCCCAGCGCCAGAGTCCATCAGACGACAGCCGGCCTTCCCTCTCGTCCGTCGCGTCCATCAGAGCCCAGTATCGAGGTCAGGGGATCCGTCGCGAGATCGCGGCTGACGGCGAGCCCGTCCGGCATGTCGTGAGACATGTGTCCACGATGTCTTGAGACAGGACAAATGGCGGAGCGGGTGGGATTTGAACCCACGAGGCCCTTGCGGGCCTACGGCATTTCCAGTGCCGCGCCCTCGACCGAGCTAGGCGACCGCTCCGCCTGAGAGTCTACCCACCGCCTTTGGCCCTTCCGGGCCGGCCACGATCACCGTGTCCGCCATGCCCACGAACAACCCGTGCTCGACCACGCCCGTGATCTCCTTCAGCTCGAGCCCAAACTCACCCGGGTTCTTGATCCCGCCGTCGATCGTGAGGTCGAGGACGACGTTGCCGTTGTCGGTGATGTACGGCGTCTCTTCCCCACCGCGGATGACCAGGCTCACGCCGAGTCCCGCCACGCGCTCGGCTGTCGACCGCCACAGGAACGGCAGCACCTCGACCGGAAGCACCCCCACTCCCAGCTGCTTGACCAGCTTCGACTCGTCGACCACGACGACGAAGCGCTTCGAGGCGGTCGCCACCAGCTTCTCGCGAAAGAGCGCGCCGCCGCGTCCTTTGATCAGGTTCAAGGCGGGATCCACCTCGTCCGCACCATCGACCGCAAGGTCGATCGGACCGATCAGCTCGGTGACGATCTGGATCCCCAGCTCGGCGGCAAGCTCCGCGGTGGCCCGCGAGGTCGGCACGGCACGGACCTTCATGCCTTCGGCGACCAAACGGCCCAGGCCCTCGGTGAAGAACCGCGCCGTCGAGCCGCTGCCGAGGCCGACCAGCATGCCGTCCTGGACCAGCTCCAGGGCCTTGTACGCCGCGGCCTGCTTGAGCTCGTCAGTCAAGAGCGTCACGGATCGCCTTGATGCCGGCAGCGACGCCGCCCTTGTAGCCATACACCGAGTTGCCGGCCACCAGGACGGTCGCCCCCGCCTTCACCACGAGCGGCGCCGTGCGCGCATCGATGCCACCGTCGACCTCGATCTCGACCTCAGGCGAGAGGGCGCGCACCCGCCGGACCTTCTCTGGGCTGTGCGGGATGAACTTCTGGCCTCCGAACCCAGGCTCGACCGTCATGACGTTGATGAGGTCGATGTAGGGCAAGATCTCCCTCAAGGCGTCGACCGGGGTCGCAGGATTGATCGCCACGCCGGCCCTGGCCCCGAGCTCCTTGATCGTCTGCACCGTCCGGTACAGAGAAGTCGTAGCCTCAACCTGGACCTCGATCAACGTCGCACCTGCCTTTGCGAACGCCTCGAGGAACCGCTCGGGTCGTTCGACCATGAGATGCGCCTCCACCGGCAGGGAGGTCGCCCGCCGCACCGCCTCGACCACGAGCGGGCCGAACGTCAGGTTCGGCACGAAATGCCCGTCCATGACGTCGACCTGGATCCGGTCGGCGCCGGCCGCTTCCGCCTCCTTCACCTGCTCCGTCAGTCGCCCCACGTCCGCGGACAGGATCGAGGGAACGACCTCGACCTTCCCCATCTACGGAAAAGTACCCGGCGGAGCCGGGGGAGGGGGCTTCAACGACCCGCGGCAGCCCTGTCGATCAGCCATCGTGCGCCAGCAATCATCCCGGAAGGCGTCTCCCCGCGCCGCGCCAGCGCCACGGCGTTCGCCTTGCCCTCCCCGGTCGCGATGATCAGGATGCGGCCCGCATCCCGGATCGCCTCCAGGGTCATCGTCACCCGGCGCGGCGGAGGCTTGGGCGAGTCGTGGATGCCGGCTGTGAGCCCCTCGGCCTGGAGGGCCTTGTGGCCTGGAAAGAGCGAGTTGACATGGCCGTCCTCCCCCACTCCCAGGAGCACGAAGTCGAACGGGGCCGTGTTGGCGACGACCTCGGCATAGAGGTCGGCCCCTTCGTCTGGACCGAGCTCGGCCGGGATCCTGTACACCGTGGCGGGGTGCACGCGGTCGAGCAGGCTCTCCTTCGCCACCCGGTAGTTGCTCTCCGGATCGAAGGGCGGTACGCACCGTTCGTCTCCGAACAGGACGCTGACCCGGCCCCAGTCGACGTCCAGCTCGGACAGCAGCTCGTAGCAACGTTTCGGTGACGTTCCGCCAGTGAGGACGAGGGTCCGGGCCCCTCCCCGCAGCGCTTCGGCGATGTCGGCTGCGGCCGCTTCGGCGACCTCCTCCGCGGTGGCGAGGACGATGAACTCAGCCACCTAGAAGCGATCCAGGAGCTCGGAGGCGGCGGCCAGCGATCTGTTGTACACCTCGTCGTGCGTCCCCGTCGAGAGCAGCTCGAGCAGGAGCGCGACCTCGTCGTCAGGCTCGAGCTGCTGGACGTGCCGCAGCGGCTCGCTGTCACCAATCTCCAGCATCGTGAGCAGGACCTTCGCGGTGTCGCCGCGTCTGCGCTCCGAGTCCGGCGCGGTCTCCCGAGCGTTGCGGCGGCGCTGCGGATCGTGCATGACCGAGAGGCGGAACGTTCCGCCCGCAGCGCCTGCGATGCGCACTGCGCTCACCTCGCCCGCGACGCGGTCGTTCTGGGGAACCGGCCTCAGATCGACCTCGATCGATCGCCCGCCCCCCTCGTAGACCGCCGCGACCACACGGTCTGCGCCCGCCGTCGCCCGCCTGAGCTTCCAGCCGAGGGCCGACGCCATCCACCCGGTGATGAGCGCCGCCGCGATCCGGTTCCCTGGTCCCGCCGCCGCGTAGTCGACGCCGAGCTCGGAGATGCCGCCGAGAAAGGCACGCCGGTCGACTGGGGTGAAGAACTGGGCGATGCTCTCCCGCCACGGGCGCAGCCGCGACCACTGCAGGTCGGCCAGGCCCATCCGGTGATGCGCGACCTTCAACATGCCCGCCATCCGCCGGAACGAGTTGTCGGGCTCGTCGAACTGGGCCGTGTCGACCACCAGTCCGTCGCAGACCCGCAGCGCGTCGAGGAGCTCGCGCTTGCCAAAGGGCGGAGTGCCGAGCCACCACAGGTAGGTCGGCACGCCGCTCACGAGCAGCGGATCGAGCAGCGCACCCAGGTGGTCCGCCGCCTTGCCGTGGACGTGGAGGGTTATCAGCTCGCATTCGACCGCGCACGCCAACTCGGGTCGCCGGACGTCGGTCGTGATCCACGCATCGAGGTGACGTCCCCGGACGGGGGCCTCCTCCCTGATCA
>VBHA01000095.1 GCA_005889495.1 Chloroflexota bacterium | reverse complement strand
ACTTCGTGACCTCCTTCACGTTTCCCGCGGCGTCGGTCGAGACGATCCGCAGCGAGTGGTCGCCGCTCTGGTTCACCACGAGCACCGGGTTGAAGTTGGTGTCGTTCGAATAACCAGCGAGCGCCCCGCCGTCCAGGCTCGTCTTGATCGTCTTGACCCCGCTGAGCGTGTCGCTCGAGACGACCGCCACCTTGCCCGGCTTGCCGACCCCCGGATACTTCGACGCCACCACCGACCCGCCGATCGCACGTTGGGCGGCGCCGAAGGCGAGCGGGTTCAGCAGCGACAGGTCGGTCACCGGGGCGACGTGGTCGATGGTGAACGTCATGACCTGCACGACCGGTGGCTGGGAAGGCGCCTGCGTGACCACGATCAGCTGATAGATGCCGTCGTTGGTGAATGTCATGCCGTCGGTCAACTTCTGAAAGTTGAGCGGGACCTTGACTGTGTTGGGGTCGAGCGCACCGTTGCTGAGCTCGGTGTAGACGGAGAGCTTGATCTTGCTCAAGTCGATGGGAAAGTGGACGGTCACCGGGGTGTGCCCGGTCTGCCCGTCCGTGACCCCGGTGAGCACCGGCGCGACGCCCTTGATCAGGCGCGCGCAGTCATGACCCGGCCCGCTGTAGCTGATGATCCAGGTCGGGATGTAGCCGGCGGTGATGTACGAGCCCAGCGTCTTGAACGTCGACGCGTCCCAGGGGTCGGTGATGTGGTAGCTCTGCGCCAGCCCTCCGCCGCCGGAGGTGACGACGACGAAGTGGGATCCGGTCAGGCCGCGCAGCATGCCGACGATCGCGGGCCTGCCGCTGGCCAGCAGCGCATCGAGGTCGTTCCACGTGAAGTCGATGCGGTCGCCGCCGGTCACCATGTTGCCCGTGCATGCCGGGACGGCCTTCCATTCGATCGGGTCGGCCGCGCCGCCCAGGCAGCTGTTGAGCTGAGCCGGCGACAGGGACGAGCCGTAGTAGTTCAGCAGCATCGCCGTTGAGGTCAGCGCGCAACCGGCGCCGCCGATCGTGTCGCTCCCAGACTTCATCACCGCCGCCTGCCAGACGGGGTCGTTCTGGCTGTAGATCGGCACGCCGCACTTCGAACCCGTTGCCGGGCTGACCGAAGCCTGGGCGGCGGCCGAGGCCGGCACCGGGCTCGCCGAAGGGAACCCTTGCGGCACCGACGGTATGAGGACGACCCGGTTGTCCGAGGTCCAGCAGATCGACGCCGAGTGGCCGTTGGTGAAGTTGTCGGCGACCAGGTCGGTCTGCTCGGCCACCGTCGCCGGCTGGGTCGAGGTGTCCGCGACCCAGAGCTGGAAGCCGGCCGGCGACGTGGTGGCGTCCAGCTGGACGTAAGCCAGCCGCTTGCCATCGCCGGACCAGGCGGGCGTCGTCGTCCATAGGCCCTTGGGCACCGTAGCCAGGTCGGTCGAGCTCCCGGGGTTGGCGACGTCGATCAGCTTGAGGTGCGCGTTGTGGAGGCCGTCGTCGGTGGCGGTCACGTAGGCGAGCCTCGAGCTGTCGCTCGACAGCGCCAGCAGCGACTGGAACATGCCGGGCAGCACGTTCGCCGGCTCGGTCCGCAGGATCGACATGTCCGTGTAGTCGGGGTTGCTGAGCCGGATCATCGTCGTCTGCCCGTCGCTGAACAGGCTCGCGACCTTGGTCGGCTGCGCCGCGCACCTCTGGGCGCTCGAGCCCACGGTCACGTGCGGTTTGCTCGCGACCAGCACGTAGCCGCCGATGCCGATCGCGCCCACGAGCAGGACGGCTACGCCGCCGATGGCGGCCCAGCCGGGCACGGGACCAAGAAAGCGACCAAGAAAGCCAAGCACCCTTCGTTCTCCCGGGCAAACCGTATATGGCCCGGATCACTTTTTCAAGGGCATTCCGGGCCGTTGTGAGCTGCCCGTTGAGTCCACGTTGAGTGCCCGGAAAGTGGACCTTCCTATGCTGCAGCGATTCCACAGGGAGAGGTAAGGGAAATGGCAGTGGTCGCCGCTAGGTTCGAGCCCGAAGAGCGAATTGAGGTCTTCATCTCAGCATGTGATCCGATTTCCCGAGAGGGCATCGTCGGCCAGCTCCGGGGGCACCCGGTCACCACGGTCGACGAGCGAGCGCTCAACCCAGGGGTCGTCGCCCTGGTCGTGGTCGAGGAAGTGGACGATAAGACGACCCAGGAGATCCGTTCGCTCAGGCAGCGCGGGCTGGAGCGGATCGTCGTCGTTGCCACCCGCGTCGAGGACGGAGGACTGCTGGCCGCCGTGGAGGCGGGCGCCAACGGGTTTCTGAGGCGCAGCCAGTCGACGGCGGCCAGGCTGGTCGAGACGCTCCGCACCGCCGCCTCTGGCGAGGGGGCCCTGCCGCCGGACCTCTTGGGCAGGCTGATGGGCCAGGTCGGCCGTCTCCAGCGCCAGGTCCTGCACCCGCGCGGGCTGACCTTCAGCGGGATCAGCGACCGCGAGGTCAAGGTGCTGAAGCTGCTGGCCGAGGGTTTCGACACCGTTGAGGTCGGGCACCAGCTTTTCCTCTCCGAGCGGACGGTGAAGAACATCGTCCACGACGTCACCAGCCGGCTGAACCTGCGCAACCGTACGCACGCCGTGGCCTACGCCTTGAGACAGGGCCTGATCTAGGGCGCGCCCCAAAGGGCACGCAACAGGAACCAAAGGTCGGCCCGAAAGGGCATGGGCAGACCTGAGGTTGGCATGCACACTCGCCAACGATGGCCGTGCTCCCGCGTGCCTCACACTTGGCTGACGAACTGAGCGGAGGTTGAAGATGCACGCGCACGATTTCGATTCTGGCCTCGCCGCGTCGCCGCACGTCTCGGTCAACCGCGAGGTCGATTCGCCCGACCCCGCCATGCTGGAGGCGGCGTCCGCCGGTCGCGCCGAGACGCTCAGCCCAGGCGCGCTTCTGAACCTGCAGCGGCTGGCCGGCAACTCGAGCGTCGGCTCTCTCCTCAGCGAGGAACGCGAGGAGCCGTCGCCGGTCCGTGACGTGGTCGGCTCGGGCGGAGGCTCGCCACTCGACGGCTCCACCCGCACGTTCATGGAGTCGCGGTTGGGGCATGACTTCGGCGACGTGCGCGTCCATACCGGTCAGAAGGCCGACGTTTCGGCGCGGTCGATCAGCGCCCAGGCGTACACGGTGGGCAACGACGTCGTCTTCCAGAGCGGCAAGTACGCGCCCGAGACTCCGACCGGGATGCACACCCTCGCGCACGAGCTGACCCATGTGGTCCAGCAGAAGGCGGGGCCGGTCGCCGGCACGCCGGTCGGCGGCGGCATCCGGCTGAGCGACCCTTCGGACGCGTTCGAGCAGGCGGCGGACAGGAACGCCACGGCGGCGATCTCCGGCGGCCCGGTCGCGGCGGCTTCGCCTGGCTCGGGCGTGGCGTCGGTGCAGCGGGCGACCGAGGAAGACCAGGAAGAGACCGCGCAGACGCTGGTCGCCCAGCGCGCGGGCGAGGAAGAGGAAGAGGAGCAGGCCTAGCCCCGGCGAGGGATGAAAGCCAAACTCGGGGTCAGGCCGCCGCAACCCGCCAGGGTTCAGCGCCAGACGGCGTCCGCGGGCCTTGCGCGCAAGCCGCCGCCGGCGCTGCGGATCATCGACGGCGGCCTCGACGGCGGCTCGCTGCTGCGCCTCCAGGCGGCCGCCGGAAACCACGCGGTCGGGGAGCTGATCGCCGGTCCGCGACTGCATGTCCAGGCGCTCTCGCTGGGCACCCTGCTGCGTCCGGCCGAGGCCGCGGCCACCGCGGCCATCACCGTTGGCGAATCGGCGGCCGCTGCACCGAAGACGGCCGAGGCGGTCGCATCGGTGGCCATCGGCATCGGTGAAGAGGTCGCCGGCGCACCGAAGCCGGGCGAAGCCGGCGTCGCGGCCGTCGCCGCCGTGGGTGAGGCGGTCGCGGGTGCGCCCAAACGGGCCGAGTCGGTCGGCGAGAAGGCCGCCGGCCCTGGAGAGGGCGCCGGCCCGTCCGGCAAACCGGGAGACCCGGCCACCGCACCGCGCGCCGCGGCGGAGACCGGAGCGGCGGCCGCCAAAGCTACCGAAACTCCGGCCGGCCCGGCGGCCGCCAAAGCTCCCGCGACTCCGGCGGGGCCGGCGGCGGCCAAGGCCCCTGCGGGCGGCGCGGCTCCGGCAGTCGCCGGTCCGGCCGAAGCCGGTGCCGCGCCGGCCGGTCCAGTGGAGACCGCCGGCGAGGTGGCCGCCGGCGCCGGCCGGCCCTCTAATCCTCGCGACGATCCGCGCTTTGCCGCCGTCGCTGGACGCGTCGGCGGCGCGGCATCGAAGCAGAAGAGCCACCCTTCGGCGCGGGCCAAGGTCGCCGAATCGGAGAACGCGGCCAAGGGGCCAGGTAACGAGGTCGCGAGCAAGGCGGCCGCAAACAAGGTCGAAGAGATGGGCGCCCAGAAGCCCAAGGGTTTCGACAAGGCCGGGTTCATCGCCGCGGTCCACGCGGCGATCGAGAGAAAGTCGCCAAAGTCGATGAAGCAGGTCGACGACTTCACCGACTCGGGTAAGGCGGCCGAGCTGAAAGGCGAGGTGGTCGGCAACGTGACCGCGGGCAAAGAGGCGGCGGCCGGAGACATCAAGGCCTCGGCCACGACGCCGCCAAACCAGGCCGGCATCGCACCCAAGCCGGTGACGCCGATGCCTGCGGAGGCGCCTGGTCCCGGGCCGGTCGACGTCAAGGCGGGCGACGCGATGCCTCCTCCCAAGTCACAGGCCGAGGTCTCGCTGGACCACACCAAGCCCACGACCGACAAACAGCTGGCCGACGCGAACGTCACCGAGGAGCAGATCGCCGAGTCCAACGAACCGCAGTTTCACGACGCGATGGCCGCAAAGACGGAAGCCGACGAGCACGCGGCCACGGCGCCGCAGAAATTCCGCGACGACGAGCAGAAGCGCCTGG
>VBHA01000094.1 GCA_005889495.1 Chloroflexota bacterium | reverse complement strand
GCGATCGCCATCGACCGCAACCTGTGTAAACGGATCGAATGGGACGAGGATCAGTGCCTCTTGGAAGTTGAGCTCTTCGACGCCGCGGCCGACCAGTTGGGGTGCGTCGGGACTTGCGATGACCGCGGACGGCGTCCCGAAGAGAAGGACGCCAACCGGCTGGTCCGGCGCATCCGCCGGCTCGACGATGCCGATCCAGTGGCCCGGCCAGCTGAAGCCGCCAGGATTCGCGATCGAGACCAGGCCGCAACTCTCGCGAGCGAGCCACTGGCGGAGTACCGCCAACCACTCCTCACCTGCGGCCGAGACACGAGGGAGATCGGCCGGCGAATGGCCGGTGAGATCCGCGACGAAGCCCGTGACGGCATCGGCAACGCTCTCCTGGACGTCTCGCATCGGTTCGATTTTCGCACCGCTTACGCGCGGGAACGGGTCTGCTATTGTCCTAGTGACCTATGACACCCTTACAGCCGCGGAATGCAAATGTCCTGGCGTTCCACATTGAAAACACATCAGGGCTGACTCCTTATCTGCAACTCGTCCAGCAGATCACCCACGCGCTCAGGCTGGGCCACTTGAAGGTGGGGGATCGATTGCCGACGGTTCGGGACGTCGCCGCCAAAGTCGCGATCAACCCCAACACCGTGCTCAAGGCATACCGGCACCTGGAGGTGCAGGGCCTGCTCGTGAGCCGGCCCGGTAGGGGCGTCTTTGTGGCTAAAGAATTGGCCGGCCCATCGGCTCACGACCAGGCGTCGCTCCGACGCGCGCTACTGCGGTGGTTGAGCCAGGCCGAGGATGCGGGCCTGGACGCTGAGGGCATGCAAGCACTGTTCGCCAATACCGTCCGCCAGTTCATCCAGGATCAGGCGGAAGCCTCATGAACGTGGTCGAGGCGCGGGGTCTTGGGAAGCGGTACGGGCGCACATGGGCCCTGAGGGACCTGGACTTGAATGTGCCTTCCGGCCGGATCGTGGCTTTGGTGGGTCCCAACGGCGCGGGTAAGACGACCTTCTTGCAGCTGGCCATGGGCTTTGCGGAGCCCAGCGCCGGCACTGTCATGTGTTTCGGCCTCTCGCCGCGCCGCGCGGCCGGCGCCTTCCTGCCAAGAGTCGGATATGCGGCACAGGATCCTCCTCTATTTCGCCGCTTTTCAGTCAGCGATCTGCTCGAGATGGGTTCCCGGCTCAATTCACGCTGGGATGACTCGATGGCCAGGGCCCGTTTGGGACGGTTGGGCATCGCCCTCAACCGATCCGTTTCCACGCTCTCGGGCGGCATGCGTGCGCAGGTGGCATTGGTCCTGGCGCTCGCCAAACTGCCCGAACTGTTGATTTTGGATGAGCCCATGGCGTCGCTTGATCCGCTTGCACGACATGAGTTCATGCAACTCTTGATGGAGGCATCTGCGGAGCAGGGTCTGACAGTGGTGCTGTCATCACACATCATCGGAGACCTACGTGCTACATGCGACTACCTGGTCCTGCTCACGCGGGGTCGCACGCAGTTGGTGGGCGATATGGACTCAATCGTGAGCGGTCACAAGCGGCTCGTCGGTCCACCTGACCTGGTTGACGCAATATCTCATTCCCAGCAGGTAGTCCAGGTCGATCGCGCAGACCGCCAGGCCAGCGTTCTGGTGCGGATGCGACAGCCGCTCCTCGATCCTCGTTGGGAGAGCTACCAGGTTGATCTGGACCAGATAGTCCTTGCCTATTTGAGTCGGGGATCTACGGATGCAATCAACCATGCCGAGACGCCGGCTCAGGCAATCGGTTGATCTGGCTGACGTGGCGGCAGCAACGTTTCGAGGCCGCATTGGCAGGCCTTCTCCTCGGCGCTGGCGTGGCAATCCTTGTGATCACCCGTCAGGCGATCATCGCCGACTTTGACGCGCTCGGTATTCCGAGCTGCCTACGCGGCTTGAGCGATGCCAACACCTGCGCAAGTGCTTATCAGGCATTCAAGGACAATTTCGGCGCCCAGGAGACGCTGCTTGCGGCACTGACTTATCTCCCCGTTCTTGTTGGCGTCGTGTTAGCGGCTTCCATCGCCGTGGAGATGGAGCAGGGTACGTACCACCTCTCTTGGGCCCAGAGCGTGACGCGCGGCCGATGGACTCTGATCCGGCTCGGCCTTCCGATTCTCTTCGGCCTCGTGGTCACCGGATGCATCGCGGGCGTCACCTCGTGGTGGATGCAGCCGGCAAATGAGGCGCAAGGCCCGCTCCGACCAGGGACGTTTGATGTTCAAGGCATCCTTCCGCCGGCATACATGCTCCTGGCCTTCGCGATCACGGCGGCGGCCGGCGTGATCCTTCGTCGGACGGTCCCCGCTGTCGGACTGGGGATCGCGGCTGGAGCCGGCATTCACCTGGCCGTGCAGACCTGGCTGCGACCGAACTACGTCAGTCCGCTATCGAATGTGTGGACGACGGGGCCTGCGCCGTATGGCCCCCAGGATTGGGTCGTTCAGGGTGGGGCGGGCGCCAGTGGCTATGTCTACGTCGACCCCGCGGGCGGGCAGTATTCAATCGAGCAGGTCCAGTCGATCTGCGGGCAGGTGGTCGATGCCCAATCCAAGGACTTGTGGTCATCCTGCCTCCAATCGCACCACCTTGGCGAACTGGTGAAATGGCAGCCACCAGGACGATTCTGGGAGTTCCAGGCGATCGAATCGATTCTGGTCATTGGGATTGCGGTCGCCCTGATCGTGCTTTCGAGTTGGTGGCTCCGAAGCCGGACGGTGTGACCACGATCCGCTGAACCAAGGTCCGATTCAAACTGAAACCAGATGGTGCGGGGATTGACTTCGCGGGTCTGATTGCTTTCATCAACGACGTCGAACGTGATTCCCTTTAGTGGTTGATGTAGTACCCAGTCGGGCGCGCGCCTCGGCCATGCTCTTGATCGCCTCCAGGCGGGCGTCCCAGCGGGCGGCGACCCTGGCCATCGCGCGAGCGGCGACGTCGAGGTGCTCAGGGCGCACCGAATAGCGGACCTCGCGCCCAGTCCGCCTGCCCTCGACCAGGCCCGCTCGGTCGAGCACGGCCAGATGCTTCGCCACCGCCTGGCGTGTGAAAGGCAGCTCGGCGGCCAGCGCCGTCGGCGTCACCTCACCGGAAGCGAGGATCAGATCCAGCACGCGGCGCCGCGAGGAGTCGGCGACGGCCTCGAGAAGCGCGTCATCGCTGATCACGTGCCGGGTCATTCGCGCGCGGCCGGCTTCGTTCTCGCGAGGTCGCGCAACCGGCCAAGGCACTCTTGCCACCCGTTGGAATGCTCCTCGGCGTATTTCGCCCTTTCCTCGTCGGACCAGTCGATCGCATCGAATCCGCTCTCGACGACGCGCAGGCGCGTGCTGCCGTTCTCGGGCTCGAGGAAGAGTTCGACGAGCAGCGAGTTGTCGTTGCGAAGAACCAGACCCGGGCGGCGGACCCAGCGGAAGGCGAAACGCCGCGGCGGGTCCACGGCTTCGACCTGCAGCTCGTACGAGCCGTGTCCCTTGAACGCGAGCGCGCCCTTGCGGCCGACGCGCAGCTCGATCTCCGCCTCGTCGGCGAACCACTGGCGGATCTGGTCGGGCTCGGTGAGGAGTTGCCAGACGACCTCGACCGGCGCCTCGATGAGGATCTCTTTCTCAACCGCGGAGGGGATCATTCCGGCTAGCGTACCGCAACCATCGGTTGCGTCTACGTGGTAGCATCCGCAACCAGTCGTTGCGGATTGGTATGAGTGGAGGCAAGAAGCTCATGGAGCACAGGGTTGTTTCGCACGCGGAATGGGTCGAGGCGCGGAAGCGGCACCTCGGCGAAGAGAAGAAGTTCACGAAGCTGAGGGACGAGTTGAGCCAGGCGCGCCGGGACCTTCCCTGGGAGCGGGTCGAAAAGGATTACGTCTTCGAGGGTCCCAGCGGCTCCAGGACGCTCGACGAGCTGTTCGACGGCCGCGGCCAGCTCGTCATCTACCACGCGATGTTCAATCCCGACACGGCGTCCGACCAGACCACCTGGACGCCGGACGCTCCCTGCTTCTCGTGCTCTTTTTGGATGGACAACTTCGACCGCGTGGTGGTGCACCTCAACCACCGCGACATCACGATGGCCGCGGTGTCGCTTGCGCCAGTCTCCAAGATCGAGGCCTACCGCAAGCGGATGGGCTGGAGCTTTCCCTGGTACTCGTCGAAGGGGTCCGACTTCAACTTCGACTACCACGTCTCGTTCGACCCGTCCCTCGCCGGAGGCGCCGGCAAGGCCGACTACAACTACAGCGAGGTCACGGTCTGGATGTCGGAGCTACCCGGCGCGAGCGTCTTCATCCGGGACGGTGGCAAGGTCTTTCACACTTACTCGACCTACGCTCGTGGCATCGACATGCTGAACGTCGCCTACCACTACATGGACCTGGTGCCCAAGGGGCGCGATGAGGGGCCGGATGGCCAGATGGGGTGGCTCCACCGCCGCGACGAATACCCGAACTGATCTGGCGCCGTGCGTTCAAATAGATTGGGTAGCACGCATTCCGGGATCAAAAGGAGGTATTCACATGACGAGAGGCTTCGACGCGATCACCAGCGTGACGATCGATGCTTCCAGGGCCGATGTTTGGGACGCCCTGACCAATCCCGCAAAGGTCAAGCAGTACATGCACGGCACCGAGATGTCGAGTGACTGGAAAGAGGGCAGCCCCATCCATTGGAGGGGCGAATGGAACGGGAAGGCGTACGAGGACAAAGGCAAGATCCTCGAGGTCAAGCCGCAACGACTGCTCAGATACACCCACTGGAGCTCAATGGGCGGCAGTGAGGACAG
>VBHA01000093.1 GCA_005889495.1 Chloroflexota bacterium | reverse complement strand
TTGCCTTTTCGGCCAGCTCGTCGTTCGTCCTCTGCAGCTGCTCCTGCTGGCTCTGCAGCTCGGTCGCCAGCGACTGCGACTGCTTGAGCAGGTCCTCCGTCCTCGTGTTGGCCTCGATGGTGTTGAGGACGATTCCGATGCTCTCGGCAAGCTGGTCCAGGAAGTCGATGTGGGTGGGGCTGAACGGCTCGAACGACGCGAGCTCGATGACCGCACGCAGGTCGTTCTCGAACAGGATCGGCAGCACGATGATGCTGGCCGGCGGCGCCTCGCCGAGCGACGAGCCGATCTTGATGTAGTCGCGCGGGACGTTGGTCACCACGATCCGCTTCTTCTCGAGCCCGCATTGGCCGATCAGGCCTTCGCCTATGGCGAACTCCATCGGGATGCCCTTGCGCGGCCTGTACGCGTAGCCAGCCTGGTACGCGAGGTAGGTCGGCCGACCGTTGGCCGGCACCACGCCGTAGAAGACCCCGTGCTCGGCGTGGACCACCGGCGCGAGCTCGGAGAGGATCATCTTCGAGACGGTCATCATGTCGCGCTGGCCCTGCAGCATCCGGGTGAACCGGGTGAGGTTGGTCTTGAGCCAGTCCTGCTCTTCGTTCTTCTCCGTCGTGTCGCGGAGGTTGCCGATCATCTCGTTGATGTTGTCCTTGAGGTTGGCGACCTCGCCTCTGGCATCGACGCGAATCGACCGCGTGAGGTCGCCTTTCGTCACCGCCGTCGCCACCTCGGCGATGGCACGGACCTGCGTGGTCAGCGTTGCGGACAGCTGGTTCACGTTGTCGGTGAGGTCGCGCCAGGTGCCTGCCGCGCCCGGCACGTTTGCCTGACCGCCCAGACGTCCTTCGGCGCCCACCTCGCGGGCCACGGTCGTCACCTGCTGGGCGAAGACGGCGAGTGTGTCAGTCATGCTGTTGATGGTGTCGGAGAGCTCGGCGATCTCGCCCTTCGCCTCGAGCGTCAGCTTGCCCCTCAGGTCGCCGTTCGCGACGGCGGTGACCACGCGCGCGATGCCGCGCACCTGGTCTGTGAGGTTGCTCGCCATCGTGTTGACGTTGTCGGTGAGGTCCTTCCAGATGCCGGCCACGCCCTCGACGTTGGCCTGACCGCCCAGCTTGCCCTCGGTGCCAACCTCGCGCGCCACGCGGGTCACCTCTTTGGCGAAGGCGTTGAGCTGGTCGACCATGGTGTTGATCGTGTTCTTGAGCTCGAGGATCTCGCCCCGGACGTCGACGGTGATCTTCTTGGAGAGGTCACCCTGCTGGACCGCGGTCGTGACCTCGGCGATGTTGCGCACCTGGCTGGTCAGGTTGCCGGCCATGATGTTGACGTTGTCGGTCAGGTCTTTCCAGATCCCGGCCACGCCCTTCACGTCCGCCTGACCTCCGAGGCGGCCCTCGGTGCCGACGTCACGAGCCACACGCGTCACCTCATTCGCGAAGGCGTTGAGCTGGTCGACCATGGTGTTGATGGTGTTCTTGAGCTCGAGGATCTCTCCCTGGACGTCGACCGTGATCTTCTTCGAGAGGTCGCCCTGCTGGACCGCGGTCGTGACCTCGGCGATGTTGCGCACCTGGCTGGTCAGGTTGCCGGCCATGGAGTTGACGTTGTCGGTCAGGTCCTTCCAGATTCCGGCCACGCCCTTGACGTCGGCCTGGCCGCCCAGCTTGCCCTCGGTGCCCACCTCGCGCGCCACGCGGGTCACCTCGCCCGCGAAGGCGTTGAGCTGGTCGACCATCGTGTTGATGGTGTTCTTGAGCTCGAGGATCTCGCCCCGGACGTCGACGGTGATCTTCTTCGAGAGGTCGCCCTGCTGGACCGCGGTCGTGACCTCGGCGATGTTGCGCACCTGGCTCGTCAGGTTGCCGGCCATGAGGTTGACGTTGTCGGTCAGGTCCTTCCAGACGCCGCCGACGCCCCTGACCTCGGCCTGGCCGCCCAGCTTGCCCTCGGTGCCCACCTCGCGCGCCACGCGGGTCACCTCGCTCGCGAATGCATTGAGCTGGTCGACCATCGTGTTGATGGTGTTCTTGAGCTCGAGGATCTCGCCCCGGACGTCGACGGTGATCTTCTTGGAGAGGTCGCCCTGCTGGACCGCGGTCGTGACCTCGGCAATGTTGCGCACCTGGCTCGTCAGGTTGCCGGCCATCAGGTTCACGTTCTCGGTCAGGTCTTTCCAGACCCCGCCGACGCCGCGCACCTGCGCCTGGCCGCCCAGCTTGCCTTCGGTGCCCACCTCGCGCGCCACGCGGGTCACCTCGCCCGCGAAGGCGTTGAGCTGGCCGACCATCGTGTTGACGGTCCGCGCCGTGTTGAGGAACTGGCCGTGGAGCGGCCGTCCATCGATCTCGAGCGGCATGGTCTGCGACAGGTCGCCATTGGCGACGGCGCTGATGACGCGCGCGATCTCGGCGTTCGGCCGGGCAAGGTCTTCGGCCAGGTCGTTGACAGCCTCGAGCGTGGCGGCCCACGCGCCGGCGCTCCGACGCGATGCGACACGCCTGATCGGACCTTCGTTACCGACCTGGCGGCTGAGACGGCGGATCTCGCGCTCCAGACGTTCGTTCGCCTCGATGATCGAGTTGAAGGCGGCGGCGACCTTGCCGGCGGAGCCCGGCCACTCGGTCGGCATGCGGGCGGAAAAATCGCCTCGTTGGACGGACTCGAGCACTCGCAGTGCAACTCTGTTGTCGATCACGTCAGAACCGTTCACGTGGTGGGTCGCCTTCTTTGCGACCGTCCTCACCGGCATCTCTTCCTTCCTTCCTTTCTCTCTGTTAGTTGTTCGTTGGCTGTCTCAAAGGGTCATCGGCACCCAGAACTCGATCTTCGTCCCGGCGCCCGGCTCGCTCTCGATCCGGCACCATCCGCCCGCAAGCTGCGCGCGCTCCTTGACCGCGACCAGGCCGATGTGCCCCGGAACCCGCACCGACTCGGCGACGACAAACCCCGTGCCGTCGTCACGCACGGCGACACGAACGCCACCGTCGGCGCCTTCCACGACCACGGTGACCCGCGTCGCGCAAGCGTGCTTTTCGACGTTCGTAAGCGCCTCGGAGATGTTCTTCAGCACGATTCCCTGGATCGCCTGGGGAATGTCGACCGGCAGCCGGCTCTCGATGTGCGGCTCGATCCCCGCGCGCACGCGCAGCGACTCGAGCCGTTCGCTGATCGCCTCACTGAGGTCGTTTGGCAGGTGGAGCGGCTCCGGGCTGACGTTGGTGAGCAAGCGGCGCAGCGAGTCTTCGACCTTGCGCAACGTCAGACGCAGCTGGTCGAGCTGGACGGCGTGGTCGTTGCCTGCGGAGCTGGCCCTGAGCCGTTCCAGCTGCAGCTCCGCACCGGTGAGCAGCTGAAGCGAATCGTCGTGCAGCGCGCTCGCGAAGCGCCTTCTAGCCTCGTCGCCGCCGGCGGCGATGTTGTTGAGCAGGTGGCGGCGCGCCGCCATGGCCTCCTCGAGGCGCACGGCCGTGTGGCCGAGCTCGTCCTCCGACTCCTTGTACTGCCAGAGCAGCCCCGCAGCCGCGCCGACCAGCCGCAGGACCCACAGGTCCTGGGCGGCGAAACCGTGCCGGGCGTCGTACACGGCCACCATGCCGATGCGCCGCTCTCCCGCGCGCCAGGCGACCCCGATCGAATTCTTGATGTTCTCGAGGCCTGCTTCGCGCCAGATCCGGTCGAGGTCCGGTGACGTCCCGCCGACCAGCCCGAGCTCGTCGGCGAAGACGAGGCGCTCGACGACGCCTTCGCCACGGGCGCCCAGCGGCAGGCGGGCCTCATAGACGGCCGAGTGGTCCTCGAATCCGAAAGGCGCGGGCTGGAGCGCGAGCGTTCCGCGCGGGCCCAGGCGCCAGAAGGCCGCCCGGCGCGCGCCGATCTGCTCCGCGATCGTGGCGCTGAGCCGGCCGAAGAACTCGGGGAGGTCCTCGTCGGAGTCAAGGTAGGAGGAGACGGCGGTCATCGCCGCCAGGGCGGACTCATGCGAGCGCTCGAGCTGCTGAGCCGAACGTCGCGATCTTGCTCCGCCCTCGGCGCCCATCGGATCGTTGCCCTCGAGCGGCAGCGCGACTGATTCCACCTACTACCCCCTGGGCGCGATTTTCCGATCTAAATCAAATCGCCTGGGGGGTGGCTTCGTCACCGTACAAGTGAGGTAGATCGGGCCCGCGTCTTCAGCCGGAAACTGGTGTGCCCGCCTCTTGCGAGGCAGGCACGTCTAATAAACGCGCGGACCGGATGTCTTACCGCAAAGAGAACCGGGCCCGCGCGGTGCGAGCCCGGTCCCTTGCGTTTGCGCTAGCGCCGCCGGTTGCGAAGACCGAGTGCGCCGAGCAAGAAGAGGATTCCGCCCAGGAGGCCGCCCACGATGGGGGCACCTGTTGCGGCGAGGGTCACGCCCCCTCCGCCGGATGCGGTCGCGGCGGACACTTTGGCCGTCCCGCCGCCGGTGACGGTAGTGGTCGTGCCGGTGACGCTACCCTGGCTGGCCACGCTGCCCTGGGTCTGGGTCACGGTCGGGGTCGTCCCGGTGACGCTACCCTGGCTGGCCACGCTGCCCTGGGTCTGGGTCACGGTCGGGGTCGTCCCGGTGACCGATCCGCTGCTCGCGGTGACGCTGTTCGCCGAGTTCTTCACCGTTGGCGTGGTGCCGTTGGCTGAAGCCGAGCTGGCGGTGGCGCTCTCCGCGCTGTTCTTCACGGTCGGTGTGGTGCCGTTGGCCGAAGCCGAGCTGGCGTTGGCCGAGCTGGCGCTGTTCTTGACAGTCGGAGTCG
>VBHA01000092.1 GCA_005889495.1 Chloroflexota bacterium | reverse complement strand
AATGCACCCTCATGCATAGGGCTAACCGACAGGGTTACAGGCCGGCGGTACTATATCCGCGGCTCGGTGGAGCGGGAGTGGAAACCATAGGAAGGAGCCGCCAGATGAGCACAGCCGCCGCCGACCGCACCGACATCACGGAGCACGAGTCCGACCAGATCGAGCGCGCCAACGCCTCGGGTCGTACCGCCGCGGTCTTCATTCACGGGCTCTGGCTTTTGCCCAGCAGCTGGGACCGCTGGGGCGACCTGTTCGAGAGCGCCGGCTACTCCGCCGTCAAGCCGGGGTGGCCCGACGACCCAGAGACCGTAGCCGAGGCGAAGGCCCACCCGGAAGTCTTCGCGGGCAAGGGCGTCGGCAGGGTGGCCGACCACGTGAGCCGGATCGTCAAGCGACTCCACAAGAAGCCCGCGGTGGTCGGCCACTCGTTCGGCGGCCTGCTGGCGCAGATCGTCGCCGGCCGCGGACTGGCGGCGGTGACGGTGGCAATCGATCCCGCCCCGTTTCGCGGCGTGCTGCCCCTGCCCATCTCGGCGCTCAAAGCAGCCTCTCCGGTCTTGAGCAACCCGACGAACTGGAACAAGGCGATCCCGCTCACGTTCGAGCAGTTCCGGTTTGCCTTCGCCAACGCGGTGAGCGAGGACGAGGCCAGGCAGCTCTATGACACCTACGCTGTCCCCGCGCCCGGCGCGCCCCTGTTCCAGGCCGCGACCGCCAACCTGAACCCATGGACCGAGGCCAAGGTCGACACGATCAACCCGGAGCGCGGCCCGCTGCTGATCATCGATGGCGAGAAGGACAACACGGTTCCGTGGGCGATCGCAAACGCCTCGTACAAGAAGCAGAAGCGCAACCCAGGCGTGACCGAGATCAAGAAGATCGCCGGTCGCGGGCACGCGCTGACCATCGACAGCGGATGGCGGGAGGTCGCGGAAACGGCGCTCGACTTCGTCAAGCGTTACGCCTGAAAGTAGACCGCTTCGGATCGACGCTCAGCCACCTCGAGGGTGGCCTGTCCGGGCGGAGGTATGAAGCCGGGGCGCTGATCGGGCTCGACCCCAGCGATCAGCGCCCTCTTCTGGCCCGGTACGACCTCGCGCGAGCCAGCCTGACCATGTCGCGCGAAGCCATGGCCGCGCGTCGATCAGGCGGCCTGTGGCGCTGGGGTGAGCTGCTCCCGGTGCAGGATGCGGGCTTCATCACCTACCTCGGCGAGGGCGATACCCCGCTTCAGCCGGCGCCGAGGCTCGGATCGTGGCTCGGGTTGCGCCGTCTCGAGGTCAAGCGCGAGAGCCTGAACCCGACCGGCTCTTTCAAGGCGAGGGGCATGGCCGTCGCGGTCAGCCGCGCGGTCGAGCTGGGTGCGACCCACCTGGTCGCGCCTTCGGCCGGCAATGCGGGCGGCGCCCTGGCCGCCTACGCTGCGGCCGCGGGGGTCCGCGCGACCGTGATCATGCCCGCCGACGCTCCGGCACAGAACCAGGTCGAGGTCCTGGCGGCCGGCGCGCGGCTGATCCTGCTGGAGGGACTGATCTCCGATTGCGGCCGGCTGGCCGCTCTCTTCCGCGATGAGGCTGGAGCGTTCGACCTGAGCACCCTGAAGGAGCCCTATCGGGTCGAGGGCAAGAAGACGATGGGCTTCGAGCTCGCGCAGCAGCTCGGCTGGCGCCTGCCCGACGCGATCGTGTATCCGACAGGCGGCGGCACCGGCATCGTCGGGATGTGGAAAGGCTTCGAGGAGCTCGAGGCACTCGGCGCGATCGGCGCCGAGCGTCCCCGGATGTTCTCCGTCCAGGCGGAAGGGTGCGCACCGATCGTGCGCGCGTTCGAGCATGGTGAGCGGTTCGCGAGACCGTGGGAGGGCGCCGAGACGGCCGCCGCCGGCCTGCGCGTGCCTTCCGCGGTGGGTGATTTTCTCATCCTGGACTGCCTGCGCCAGTCGGGCGGGGCGGCGATCGCGGTGGCCGAGCGCGACATCCTGGAGACCCGGTCCCGGCTCGGCGGAATCGGTTTCGGCTACACGAGCCTGGAGACGGCCGCGGCCGCGGCCGGACTGAAGGCCCTGGTCGAATCGGGGTTGATCCACGAGGACGAGGAGGTAATCCTGTTCGACACGGGTGCGGGCTTCAAGTCAGAGCCACCGACGTTCGAATCGCCGCGATCCATCCCCAACGACCCTGATTACTGGGAGGAGAAGGTGATCCCGGACGTGCTCTAGGCGGTCCTCCGAAGGGCTGCCACCGTCCACAGCCAGCCGCGCACGTTGAGCTCCGTGCTCAGGCCGCGGCCCTCGGCCGTGGCCAGGATCTGCGCCGGTGGGTGGACAAAGATGTGGAACTCGCGGCGCGTCAGCCAGAGCATCCAGTTGGCAATCGCGAGGCCCGCGACGGTCCACCATGAGCGCCGCGGATAGCTCAAGACGAGCAGCCGGCGCGCATGGTCCGAGGCGGCGGCGGTGAGTCGCGGCATCTCCGGGTAGCAGCAGATGACCCGGTTCATGATCACGAGGTCCGCGGCCTCGACGGCGGCCGCGGCCTGCGCGAAGTCCATCACGCGTCGCTCCACTCGGTCAGACAGCCCGGCCTCTTTCAGCAGCCGCCTCGCGACGTCCTCATAGGTGGGGATCAGCTCCACGTTGACCGCGCGTGCGGCGCCGGCCTTGAGCAGCTCGAGCTGGATGGCGCCGATCCCGCCGCCCACCTCGAGCACCGTCCGGCCCTCAACCCCCTGCGCGATGACGAACTCGACGATGCGCCGCGACGTGGGGTCGAGGCCCTTGCGCCTGTAGCGCCGCGCCTCGGCCTGGGCGCTGCGCTCGCTGAACACCCAGCGGTAACCCTTCGGTGAGCAGCAGTCGCTCAAAGGGTCAGATCCAGCCGCGCCGCCGGAAAAGCCAGAGCTGGATAAGCGTCGCCACCACCATCGTGCCCACCCCGACGGCGAAAGCGGCGTAGGGGGTCTCGAGGACGCTGACCAGGTAGGCGAAGTTCATGCCGAAGAAGCCGGTCAGAAAGCTGAGGGGAAGGAAGAGGCTCGCGATCACGGTCAGGGCCTTGGTCGTCTGGTTCAGCCGGTTCGAGACGGTCGACAGGTAGACATCCATCGCGCCGGTGAGCAGGTCGCGAAGCGAGTCGACAGTCTCGTACTGGCGGACGATGTGGTCGTAGACGTCGCGGTAGTAGAGCGTCATGTCCTGCTGCTGCAGGTGGATGCCGTGCGTGATCAAAGCCTGGAAGACGTCGCGCTGCGCGCCCAGGAACCGGCGCAGCTCGGTGACCGTGTGCTTCAGGTGGTAGATGCGTGTGAGCTGCTCCTGCGTGGCCTTCTCGGTGATCTCATCCTCGAGCGTGTCGACCTCGTCGTCCAGCTTGTCCAGCACTGGAAACGAAGCGTCGACGAGGAAATCGATCGCGAGGTAGGTCAGGAAGGCAGGCTTGCCGTGCGTCAGCTCGGGGCTCTTGTGGATCCGTTCCTGGAGCTCTTTGAGCTGCGACGACGGCTCCTGGTGAACCGTGACCAGGTAGTGCGCGCCGACGAAAAGGTGCTGCTCTCGCAGCGCGATGTCGTCGTTCTCCCAGACCGCGACGAAGATGACCGTGAAGTTGTAGTCGGTGTACTCGTCGACTTTCGGTCGCTGGTTCTGGTGCCGGATGTCCTCGATCGTCAGCGGGTGAAATTTGAATGTGTCCTCCAAGAGGCGATAGTCGTCCTCGTCGGGCGCCTCGATGTCGAGCCAGAAACCCGCCTGCTGGGCATCGCTGAAGCATTTCATGATGTCCTTGATGTCAGTCGTGGGCGTCTTTCCGGTGATCGTGAGCAGAGTCCTCAAGTCCGCTTGACTCCAGTGGCGGCCGCGGCCACGCCGAGGGCGACATAGGTGGCGGCGGCCAGGCGACCCGTCCGTCGCTGCAGGGCGCGGCTCGTCAGGAAGCGATGCGAGATCGCCGACGCGGCCAGCACGTACGAGGCGTCGACCGCGACCGCGATCGCGATGTACACGGCGCCCAGCGCGGCCACCTGGGCGGGGACCGGCCTGGCGGGATCCAGGAACTGCGGTAGGAAGGCGACGAAGAACACCGCGACCTTGGGGTTTAGCAGCTGCGTCACCAGGCCCTGGGCGAATATGCGGCCGAGGGCAGCGCGCTGCTGAGCCGGCGGCGCCTCGGCGTGGCGCCACCGCTGGACCCCGAGATAGACGAGGTACGCGGCGCCGCACCAGCGCAGCAGATCGAGCGCCGCGGCCGAGGAGGAGAGAAGTGCGGCGAGGCCGGCGGCGGCCGCGGCCAACCAGATGACTTCGCCGGCTTCGATCCCGAACATCGAGGCAAAGCCGGCTGAGCGGCCCTGGGTGAGGCTGCGAGCGGTGACGTAGAGGACTCCGGGTCCCGGCGAGACCGTGAGCAGGAACGTGGCGAGCGCAAAGAGCAGGAACGTCGTCAACGAAGGCACGCCGCGTTCATTATCGGTTGGAGGCCGCGGCTAATTGCCGCTCTAGTCCTCGAGCCAGCTCGCGTGGCGGTTCTCGCGATTCCACGCACGACGGTTGCGCGCGCGTCCTTATCTATGTGCCTCTCGTGGTCGGGCCGCTCGTTAATTATTAGTCCTTGACAAGGCAGCCAGGCCAATTTAGGCTCGTGGCACTCCGTATCGACTCGGAGTGCCGGGGGCCGGCTCAGGTGGTGTCTCGTCGCGAGGTCGCTGCGGAGGTCGCTCGGCCTGGTCGCGCCGGCGATCCTCGTGTTCACGGCGTGCCAGTCCCAGGGTGGAGATGCCCTCCAGACTTCTGAGCCGACGCTGACCAACGCGGGCGCCCTCGCGGTGGTGCCACGACCGCCGATTCTTGGCATCACCGACGGAGCAGCTACCGGCCAGGTCGTCATCCAGTACGGCGAGGGCATCACGCCTGACACAGCCCTGGCCACCGGCCGAACTTACGGTCTCTCCCTCACAGGTGGTCCGCTGATGACCGGACCGATGCGCGCCGGACGCTACACGTACGAGTTCCCGCAGGCGTCGATCGACGCGATAAGTCCGACCAACGCCATTCTTTACCTTCCAGGCGTGACCACGGCGGCGGAGCGGCGGCAGTTCCTCACCGACAACCACCTGGGTTTCTTGCGCCGGCTCCGCCCCGACGACGGCTTTATCGTCGCGACCGTAAAACTACCACCGGCTGATCTGCATCCACGGCTCCTCGACCCCGTTCTGGGCAAATTCCAGATCGCCCTCCCGACCGGGCTGAGCATGCAGTCGGTCCTGGAGTGGGCGAAACAGGGCAACCTCCGACTCATCAGCTACACGCCGGAAACGGGGGCCACGCTCGTGCATCCCAACTCGTGGCAGCCGCCCGTGGTCCGCCCGACACGGCTCTATCCGCGATCTGCGGCGCCAGCCATCCAATCTCCGCTTGCCGGCCTGTCGCTCCTGTACGTCCAGTTCACGAGCAACGTGACCTCTTCGAGCATCACCGCGATCGCGCAAGGCCTTGGTCTAGGTGTGGTCAGTGTCACCGCGGGTGGTCTGGCGACGCTGAGCTTGCAGCGAAGTCGCACGAAGGCAGAGATCCAGCTGCTGTCGGACATCGCAAGCGTGCAGTGCGTCAGCACGTCACAAAACGCGTGCGCCGTGACCGGCGGCGCGGCGGCGGCGGCCAGCCAGGCGCCGATGGTGCAACCGCTCGGCCAGCCGACCGAGCTCACCGCCGCGGTTCGAGACGGCGTGCTCGAGCTCAGCTGGAATCCCGCGTCCGGCGCCACCGCTTACGCGATCTTCCAGGCTCAGGCCGCGGGAGGCCCGTTCGAGCTCGTGGCTATGGTCGCCGGCCAGCAGCACACACAGCTGCCCGTGATGGACGTTTTGCCGGCGGGTACGCCCTCTTTCTTCGAGGTGCTTGCACTTCGGCCGTGCGCCCAGCCGGGGGACTCCGCTGCGTGCGACTCGGTAAGTCCTGCCCTTTCCGGGACCGGCGCGCCTTCGGTCTCGTGGACCAACCCAGCGCCGGTTGCCGCGCCCGCCACGGCGTCGCCTGACCCAAGCGCCAGCCCGGCTCTGGCGGCACCGCCTCCCGCGCAGACGGTGGGTGGTCCTGGGCCGCTCCCGGCGCCGGCAGCACTCGTCGCGAGCGCCGACGACGGTCACGTGGCCTTGACGTGGGCCGCGGTTGCGGGCGCGTCCATGTATCGCGTCTACCGATCGGCCTCTGGAGGCCCGTTTCTGTACGTGGCACAGACCTCGGGACTCACGTTTACCGACGTCGGAGGCGCAGTGGGCAAGTCCTATGCA
>VBHA01000173.1 GCA_005889495.1 Chloroflexota bacterium | reverse complement strand
GCCGACGAGTGTCGTTGGGCAGGCGGGGTAGCGACTACCCCGCCTGTTAAGACGGCCTATGTGATGACGGTCGAGCAGTACTGGGCGAAGCCTCCCATCGGGCTCGTGCATCCCCTGGTTTGCTGGAACTGGTCGGCCTGCCCGAAGTCGTTGGTGGTGCCCGGGTAGTCGGCTCCATAGGTGAAGGCGTTGTCGGCGCCGTTGAACGCGTACCACGGGTACGAGCAGAACGGCGTGCCGTAGTTCGCGGCACCGCAGTAGTTGTTGATCTCGGCTTTGCCGCCGAAGTCACTGATCACCGACCAGTGCTTGGCGCTGCTGCCATCGCCGAAGGTCACGCCCTTGATCTGCAGCGGCGAGAACTTGAGCCAGCTGGGCGCGTCGTAGGAGTAGCAGGGTGGCTTGGTGGCACTGCCGGGCAGGCAGAACTGTCCCGCGGGCGTGGTGTAGCTGCCCGTGTGTCCGATCTCCCACACGAGCGAGTTCGGCGCGTCGTTCACCAGGCCCCAGCTGAGCGCATTGCCAAGCTTCTGGGTGTCGAACGCGGGCATGAGCGGCCCGTCGACCTTGCTGTTCAAGACGATCGTGCCCGTGTGGCCGGTGGTCAGGTCGGTGACCGTGATGTGCATGCCGTCCCTGGCGGCGGTGACGTACTGGTGGTCGGTGATGGTGTCACCGGCGTGCATGGTCAGCGGGCCGCCGGTGGCGCTGTCGGTCAGCATCGCGTTGAACGCCGCCGATTCCGAGTTGCCGTGCTGCGAGACCTCCCAGACGGGCGAGCACACCGTGTACGTGTTGAGCGAGAACCGCACGTTGTACCCACCGCCCGACGTGCAGCCGGTCGTGATGCTGTTCGGGTAGAACTGCAGCTCAAGGAACGCCTGGCCAAAGAGGCTGTGAGGGTCGGTCACGGTGCCCCCGATCCAGAAGGTGGGACCGACCGCGTCGACGTTGATCGTGCCGTCGGTCGGCAGGACGATGGTCCAGGTCAGGTCCTGGGCCGAGCCTGCGCGGTTCGATAGCGGGTCGATCTCGGGCTCGTCGTGGCCGGTGCAGCTGTGCGTGTACCAGACGAAGTCCTGGGGGTGGTGGGCGATGCAGAGCGATTGGGCGTTGTCGCTGGCGCCCGCCGCAAGACCGGTCGCTGGGAGCCCGAACAAAGACGCGATGAGCGCGACAGCGCCCGCGATCGAGATAGTGATCCGCCTTCGGTTCATGCCCCAACCCTCCAATACCTTCAGTTGCTGGAAGCTGCCCTGCTGAAAACGGCTGCGAGAAGTGTAGGCCGGCATCCGTGTCCCGACAATGTCCCGCATCCAACCAGGCGTCTAGCAGGAGGAGCAGATGACGGCCGACCCCAACGCGTGCTTGCGATGCGGATTTCAGTTGAAGGAGATCGGAGTCGAGCAGTTTCGAGTCGGCGGCACCTCAGGTGGCTGGAAGCTGCTTGTCGGCGAGTGGGCGGAGGTCGGCGAAGAGATGCTCGCTCTGGAGGTTCTCGCCTGCCCGCAGTGCATGAAGGTCGAGCTGCGCGTACCGCGCCAGAGCTAGAGACGGCCGGTGCAGGGTAAAGACGGAGTGCTGAGGGCGAGTGGCTCGAGCTCGCCCCCGGCGGCGGGCGGCACCGGCGGCTCGACCCCTACCGCGTGGCGCTCAGCGCGCTGGGATCATCGGTCGAGAGCCTGCTCGCCTGACGTGCTCAGCTTCGAGCTGAGCCGGTCAATCGCCTGCGGGGCCAGGCCCGCAGCATCGAGGTAGCCCGCGACTCCGCCCCATCCCCTCTCGATGTGGTCGAGGACGCCGAGGATTCGCTCCGGTGGGCAGCGCAGCTCTTCGCGGGTCGCGGCCTGGTCCTCCGGGGTGGCCTCGCCGATCCACACCTCATACTGCTGCGCGAGCTGCACGTCCGTCTCGCTGTAATCGGACCCGATGTGCTTCGCCTCCACCCCGGCGAGCGAAAGCAGCATCGCGGCCACCAGGCCCGTCCGGTCCTTGCCCGCGAAGCAGTGGAAGAGCACGCAGCCCTCCGCCTCCGCGATCGCGCCGAAGATGGCCGCGAACGCCTGGCGCCGGTTGTCGACGATGAACAGATACCGCTCGAACATGCTCTGCGGGTCGCCGATGCGGGTCATGTTCGCGTCGTCGATCAACTCGCGATTGACGTAGGTGGCGCCGGAGCCGCCGGCGAACGGGCTTGGCTTGCTGATGGTCTCGCCTCGGCTGCGAAGGTCGAGGACGGTCGTCACCCCGTAGGCGCGCATCGCTTCGACGCCGGTCGCGTTGAGGTGGCCGACGTTGTCGGAACGGACCAGGACGCGGCTACGCGTCACGCCTCCGCGCAGCGGAAGGCCGCCCAGGTCGCGTGTGTTCTGGCAGTCGGGCCAGACCAGGGTCCGGTCTAGCGCTTGGTGTACTGGGGAGCCTTCCTCGCCCTCTTCAGTCCGTACTTCTTGCGCTCCTTCATGCGCGCGTCGCGCGTGAGCAGGCCCGCCTTCTTGAGCGGGGGGCGGAAATCCGGGTCGTAGCGACAGAGCGCGCGCGCGATGCCGTGGGCGATCGCTCCCGCCTGGCCGCTGCTCCCGCCGCCGACGACCTTCACCGTGACGTCGAACTTGCGCTGGGTGCCGGTGACCCGGAGGGGCGCAAGCGCGGCCATCTCCAGCACACGGCGGCCCAGGTAGGCCAGCGGGTCTTTGTCGTTGACGGTGACCCGGCCTTCGCCCGGGGTCAGACGGACGCGGGCGATCGCGTTCTTGCGGCGGCCCGTGGCGTGGTTGAGGTTGTCAGCCAATCTTCAAGTTTCCTTTTGCGTCGAAGGACAGAACCTTCGGTTTCTGCGCCGCATGGCCGTGTTCCGCGCCGGCGTAGACGCGGAGGCGCTTGAGCATGTCGGCGCCCAGGGTGTTCCTCTGCAGCATGCCGCGGACCGCGGTCGTCACCGGGAACGTCGGGTCGAGCTCCTGCGCCTTTTCCAGGCTGCGCTTGCGCAGACCGCCGGGGTAGCCGGTGTAGCGGGTGTAGGTCTTGGTCTGCAGCTTGCTTCCGGTGACTTTCACCTTCGCGGCGTTGATCACGACCACGTGGTCGCCGGTGTTGAGGTGGGGTGTGTACGTGGGCTTGTGCTTGCCGCGCAGGATCGCGGCCACGCCTGACGCCAGGCGGCCGAGGACCTGGTCTGTCGCATCGACGACAAACCAGTCGCTCTTCAGATCCGCCGCTTTCGCGGTCCACGTCTTCTGTTTGCTCAAATTCGAATGTCCTAGTAAATCACTTCCATCAAGGTCAGCCCTCCCGCGGGCGCCGTGCGCGGCGCCTGCCGGCGGTCCCGCGCTCGAAGGACCTTTCCCACCCACTCCGGCGGCCGCTCACCGCGGCCCACCTCGGCCAGTGCGCCCGCGAGGCTGCGCACCAGGCCCCGCAGGAAGCCCTCCGCGACCAGCTCCAGCTCGACGAACTCCCCTCGCCGCGCGACGCGGGCGGAGCGCATCTCGCGCACCCGATCGCGCTCCGGCTCGGAGGCCGAGCAGTAGCTGGTCCAGTCGTGCTTGCCGACCAAGGCGCCCGCCGCCGCCGCCATCGCCTCCACGTCCAGGGCCGACCGCACGTGCCAGCACCGCCCCCGGTCGAGGGCCGGCCTGGCCGGGCGGTCCAGGTAGCGGTACCGGTACCGCCGCCAGCGAGCCGAGTAACGGGCGTGGAATCCTTCCGGCACCTCTTCAGCCGAGAGCACGGCGACGTCCGCCGGGAGGCGGGCGTTGAGCGCCGCCACCAGGCGGCGAGGCGCTATGCGCCCGTCAGTGTGGAAGCTCGCCACCTGGCCTTCAGCGTGCGCGCCCGCGTCGGTGCGGCCCGCGGCGTAGACCACGAGCTCCTGGCCGGTGATCGAGCGCAAGGCGTTCCGAAGCTCTCCCTCCACCGTCCGCAGCCCCTGTTCCTCCGGCCCAGCCCCTCCGGCCCTTCGGGCCACCTCCCCATGAATGGGGAGGACCTTTTTCCGTTGAAGCTGCCAGCCGGCGAAGCTCGACCCGTCGTACTCCAGCACGACTTTTATATTCAGTTGTTAATCGACGAGTTCGATGATCACCATCGGCGCCGCGTCGCCCAATCGCGGGCCCTTGTGGATGATTCGCGTGTAGCCGCCCGGCCGCTCCGCCAGGCGCGGCACGAGGTTGGCGAACAGCCTCTCCACCACCTCCGGCTTCGAGATCTCCTGGCTCACGCGGCGCCGGGCGTTGACGTCGCCGTCCTTGGCCGTCGTGATCAGCCTCTCGACCCATCGCCGAAGCTCCTTGGCGCGCGCCTCGGTCGTGGTGATTCGTCCGCTCGGGCTCTCGAGCAGCGACGTGCAGAGGTTGCGCATCAACGCCTTGCGGGCGTCGGTGTCGCGGTTGAAGTGGCGGCCGCTCTTCTGATGTCGCAATCGGTCCCTCTAGCCGCGCAGGACCGTGCCCATCTCTTCGGGCTTGATGAAGCCCTTCTCGACGAGCTTCTCCTTGATCTCATCCAGCGACTTGCGGCCGAAGTTGCGCAGCGCCAGGAGCTCTTCCTCGCGCTTCTGCAGGAGCTGGCCGACAGTCTGGATCTCGTTCGCCTTGAGGCAGTTGAACGCCCGGACCGACAGGTCCAGCTCCTCGATGGGCGTGTCCATCAGCCGGTTCTGGCCTGTCTTCTCGCCGCGCAACTCCTGCTCGTGCTTCTGGATCGCCGCGTTGAAGCCGACGAACAGGCTGAGGTGCTGCGTGAAGAGCTCGGCCGAGTGGCTGACCGCCTCCTCGGGCGACATCGTCCCGTCGGTCCAGACCTCGATGATGAGCTTGTCGTAGTCCGTCGACTGGCCGACACGGGTCTTCTCGACGACGAAGTTCGCCTTCTCCACGGGGGAGAAGATCGAGTCGATCGGGATCACCCCGATCGGCTGGCCCTCGCGCTTGTTGCGCTCGGCCGGGACGTAGCCCTTGCCCTTCTCGACGTTGAGCTCCATCCGCAGGTGGCCCTTGGCCGCGAGCGTGCAGATGTACAGGTCAGGGTTGACGATCTCCACGTCGGAGGTGGCCTGGATGTGCGACGCGCGCACGTCGGCGGGCCCCTTGACGTCGAGCGTGAGCGTGATCGGGTCGTCCGTGAAGGCCTTCAAGCGAAGCTTCTTCAGGTTGAGGATCACCTCGGTCACGTCTTCCTTGACGTGCGGGATCGCGGTGAACTCGTGGGCGACACCGTCGATCTGGATCGAGGTGACCGCCGCGCCCCACAGCGAAGACAGCAGCACGCGGCGCAGCGTGTTGCCGAGCGTCGTGCCAAACCCCGGGTCGAGGGGCTCGATGTCGAACTTGCCGTAGTTCGCGCTCGTCTCGAGCTTGCGGACCTGGGGGGTCACAGTCATCTGCGTGTCAATTGCCAACTGGGATCAATTACCTCCGACTACCGTGAATAGAACTCGACGATCAACTGTTCCTCGACCCCGGACTCCATCTCGTGGCGCTCGGGGCGGGCGAGGATCTTGGCGGACTTTTCGTCCGTGTTGAAGGAAAGCCATGAGGGCACCGGGCGCACCTTGGACGCCTCCAGCACCACGTCGAAAACGCCGTCCGAACCCTTCACCTTGAGCTCGTCGCCGGGCTTCACCTGGAAGGACGGTACGTTCACGAGCTTGCCGTTCACCTCGAAGTGGCGGTGCGTCACGAGCTGGCGAGCCTGCTTGCGCGAGCTGCCCAGCCCGATCCGGTAGACCACGTTGTCGAGGCGCAGCTCGAGGTGGCGGAGCAGGTTCAGTCCTGTCACGCCCGGTTCGTTGGACGCCTGGTCGAAGTAGTTGCGGAACTGCTTCTCGAGCAGGCCGTAGATGCGGCGAGCCTTCTGCTTCGCGCGCAGCTGCAGGCCGTAGTCCGACGTCTTGCGCTTCCGCGCCTGGCCGTGCATGCCGGGCGCGAACGCGCGGCGCTCGATGGCGCACTTCGGCGTGTAGCAGCGCTCGCCCTTGAGGTAGAGCTTGGCGCCCTCGCGGCGGCAGAAGCGGCAGACCGGGCCGCTGTAGTTGGCCATGCGCTAAACCCTCCGCCGCTTGGGTGGGCGGCACCCGTTGTGCGGGATCGGGGTCACGTCGGTGATCGCGCTGACCTCCAGCCCGGTGGCCTGCAGCGAGCGGATCGCCGCCTCCCGGCCTGCGCCGGGCCCACGGACGAACACCTCGATCGAGCGCATGCCGTGCTCGAGCGCCTTCTTGGCGGTCGTCTCGGCGGTCGTCTGCGCGGCGAACGGCGTCGACTTCCGGCTGCCCTTGAAGCCCTGCGCGCCCGCGGAGCCCCAGGCGATGACGTTGCCGTCGACGTCGCTGATCGAGATGATCGTGTTGTTGAACGTGCTCTGGATGTGAGCCTGCCCGTTGACCACGTTCTTGCGCTCGCGGCGCCGGGTGCGGACGACCTTCTTCTTGGTCACTACTTGCCCGCCTTGACCTTCTTCTTGCCCGCGACCGCGCGCTTGGGCCCGCGCCGGCTGCGCGCGTTGGTGCGCGTGCGCTGGCCACGGACGGGGAGGCCGCGGCGGTGCCGCTGGCCGCGGTACGAGCCGATCTCGGTCAGCCGCTTGATGTTCATCGCGACCTCGCGTCGGAGGTCGCCTTCGATCAGGATGTCCTTGGCGCTGGCGAGGCGGTCGATGGCCTGGCGGAGCCGGGCGACCTCGTCTTCCGGCAGGTCCTTGGTCCGCTTGTTGCCGTCGATGTTGGCCAGCTTGAGGATCTTTTTCGCGGTCGTGTCGCCGATGCCGTGGATGTACGTCAGCGACACGATGACGCGCTTGGACGGAGGTATGTCGACGCCGGCGATTCTCGCCATCTACTCTCCTAACCCTGGCGCTGCTTGTGCTTTGGCGTCTTGGAGCAGATCACGCGGACCACCCCGTTGCGCTTGATCACACGGCAGCTCGGACACATCTTCTTGACCGACGGACGTACCTTCATCTCCAAATCTCTCGAATTCGTCCCCGCGATCGGTCGCTGGTCGCGAGCTCGACCCCCACCTTGTCTCCGGCCAGAAGCCGGGTGAAATGGGTGCCCGCACGATCGGCGACGTGAGCGAGGACCTTGGCCCCGTTCTCGAGCTCGACCCGATAGACACCATTGGGAAGAGGCTCCACCACGACCCCCTTCACGAGTGGGGGGCGTTGGGGCACGAAACGCGAGTATACCAAAGGCTGGCTCGAGTTCAGTCCAGGGCCCCTTTGGTGAGCACGACAGGCCCCTTTTCCGTGATAGCGACGGTGTGCTCAAAATAGGCGGACAGGGCACCGTCGGCGGTGCAGATCGTCCACCCGTCCGGCTTCATGTACACGTCGTGGGTGCCGGCGTTGACCATGGGCTCGATCGCCAGGGTCATCCCGGGCTTGAGCCTGGGCGGGGTCCCGGGGGTGCCGAAGTTGGGCACCTGGGGGTCCTCGTGCATCTGGCGGCCGATGCCGTGGCCCACGAACTGGCGGATGACCGAGAAGCCGTTGCTCTCGACGTGCTTCTGGATCGCGGCCGAGATGTCGCCCAGGTGGCCGCCCGGCCGGGCCTTGTCGATGCCGATGTACAGGGCCTGCTCGGTGACCTTCAGCAGGCGGGCGGCCTCCGGAGTGATCTTGCCCACCCCGACCGTGATCCCGACGTCGGCCCAGAAACCCTCCAGGACCAACCCGAGGTCGAGGCTCACCAGGTCGCCCTCGGCGATCTTCCGGCTCCCCGGGATCCCGTGCACCGCTTCGTCGTTGATGGACACGCAGATCGATTTGGGGAAGCCGTGGTAGCCCAGGAAGCCGGGGGTGGCCCCGCCGGCCCGGATCAGCCTGTCGGCGATGCGGTCGAGCTCGGCCGTCTTGACCCCTGGCCGGCACGCCTCCTTGAGAGGAGGGAGCACCGACGCGAGCAGCGTTCCGGCACGAGCCATCAGGTCTATCTCATGGGCGGTTTTGAGGTTGATCATGCTCTGACTTTCCCGTTGGCGGCCGCCAGCACCTGGCGGCTTATGTCTTCGATTGTCCCCCGGCCGTCGATCTCGGAAACCAGGCCCCCGCCTCGGTAGTGGTCGAGGACCGGGACCGTCTTCTCGAGGTAGATCTCGATCCTCGGCCGCACGGCCTCCGGCTTGTCGTCCTCGCGCTGCGCAAGCTCGCTGCCGTCGGCCTCGCACGCGCTCGTCTGAGGCGGGTACGTGCGCTGGCACTGGGGGCAGACCAGGCGGCCCGAGAGGCGGTGCAGGAGCTCATCGACCGGTACTTCGAGGTAGATGACCCGGTCAAAGCGCTTGCCAAGGTCGGCCATCAGGCCGTCGAGGGCCACGGCCTGGGGAACGGTGCGCGGGAAGCCGTCCATGATGAAGCCTGGTTCGCAGTCGGGCCGGCCGAGGCGGCCGCGGACGACCTCGATCATGATGTCGTCGGAGACGTACTTGCCGGCCGCGAGGATGGGCTGCGCCTGCCTGCCAAGCGGCGTGCCGGCCGCGATCTCGGCGCGCAGCATGTCGCCGGTGGCGATGTGCGGGATGCCGAAGTGCGAGCGCAGCATGTTGGCCTGGGTCCCCTTGCCACTACCGGGGGCGCCGTACAGGAGGAGGTTCATCGGGCCCCATCCCCCGGCTTCGCCGGGTACTTCCCCATGAATGGGGAAGAGGAAGAGCTGTACAACACCAGGTTCATTTGATGAAGCCGCGGTACTGGCGCATTACCAGCTGCGTCTGCAGCTGCTTCATCGTGTCCAGCGCGACGCCGACGACGATCAGGATGGCGGTGCCACCCAGGTACATCTGCTGCTGGTTGATCCCGGAGATCTTGGACGTGGCGATGGGCAGGATGACAGTTATGAACCCGAGGAAGATCGCGCCCACGAACGTGACCCGGTTCATCACCGCCTGCAGGTAGTCCGCGGTCGGACGTCCCGGGCGGATTCCCGGGATGAAGCTGGAATAGCGTTTAAGGTTGTCGGCCACGTCGTTCACGTCGAACGTGATCGCCGTGTAGAAGTACGTGAAGCCGAACGTGAAGAGGAAGTAGAGCGCGTTGTAAGTGATCGCCATGGGGACGTTGGGCGTGCTCGGCGAGAAGTTGCCTCGCACCCACGCGGCGGCGTTGTAGTACCAGGTGTTCGGCGGCGCGCCGGTGAAGTAGTTGGCGATGATGGTCGGTAAGAACATCACCGAGATCGCGAAGATGATCGGGATCACGCCCGCGTGGTTGACGCGCAGCGGCAGGAAGCTCGCCCTCCGCCCCACCTCGCGCCCGCCCGCGACACGCTGCGCCGACTGGATCGGGATCTTCCTCACGGCCTGCTGGACCTCGATGATCACCGCGGTCATGCCCAGCGCGATGAGGCCGAAGATGATGAAGGGGACGTAGTCGGCCAGACCGCCGCCGGTGGTGTGGGCGCCGAACACGGCCGTGACGCCCTGCGGTCCGCGGCCGATGATGCCCGCGAAGATGATCAACGAGACACCGTGACCGTGAACCCGTACGCCTGGCCGGCCCCGAGGGCCACCGTGAGGTAGCGGCTCCATCGCTGGATGCGCCGGCGACCCATCTCGCCCTCTTTCTGGATCTCCTTGATGCGCTCGGAGATCACGGTCATGAGCTGCATGATGATGGTGGCGTTGATGTAGGGGTTCATGCCCATCGCGACGATGCTGAACCGCGACAGGCCGCCGCCCGAGAAGAGGTCGAGCAGACCGAGCAGGGCCTGCTGGTTGAAGAGGAGGCCGAGCGCGGTCTTGTTGGCCTCGGGGATGGCGATGTTGGCGAACAAGCGGAACACGACGAGGATGCCGCCCGTGAACAGGATCTTGTTGCGGAGCTCCGGCAGCCGGATCGCGTTGATGAGCGCCTCGAGGAGGTTCATCGGTTACTCGATTTCCTGATCCTTTGGGGGAGACTCGCTGTCAGGCTTCGTTTCTTCTTCCTGTTCTTCTTGTTCTGGCTTCTGGTTCAGCACGGTCACCGACCCGCCGGCCTTCTCGATCGCCTCACGCGCGCTGTTGCTGATCGCATGCGTCTCCACGGCCAGTTTGCGCTTGATCTTGCCGGCGCCCAAAATCTTGATCTGGACGCCTCCTCGCGCCAGGCCGGCCTGGACCAGCGCCTCGGCGTCGACCTTCGCGCCGTCCTGGAAGCGGCTGAGCTTGGAGACGTTGACCACCGTGTAGATCTTCTTGAACGGGTTCTTGAAGCCGGGCAGCTTGGGGAGGCGCTGAGACAGCGGCATCTGCCCGCCTTCGAAGCCGAGTCGAAAGCCCTCGCTGCGCGCGTTCTGGCCCTTCTGGCCGCGGCCGGACGTCTTGCCCCGGCCGGACCCGGTGCCGCGGCCGATGCGCTGGGGACGGCGCCGCGAGCCGGGTGCGGGCTTCAGGTCGTGGAGCTGCATCGAGCTAGTGGCCCCTCTGGTGCTTCTTGTTGCTGCGAGCGCGCCAGATCTTGTACTGGCTGCGCTTCGGCCGCTCCCACGGCTCGCCTTCGACCGCGACGAGGAAGCTCACGCGCCGGAGCATGCCGCGCACCGCGTCGTTGTCCGGCAGCTCGCGCGTCTGGTTCATGCGCCGGAAGCCAAGCGATTCGACGGTGGCGCGGATCTCCGGCCGGGCGCCGATCGCGCTTTTCATCAGAGTGGCCTTGAGGGTTTTGTCAGGCACGAGCCCCTCCGGCGCCTACCGGCGCCACTTCCCCACTCTGCGGTGCGGAGGCCACCGGCTCTTGCCCTCTGTAGGCCGCGGCCAGCCGCTTGCCGACCATCTGCTCGACTTCCTTGCCTCGCAGCTCCGCGACCTGGGACGCGGTCTTCAAGGTCTGCAAGGCGGCGAGCGTCGCGCGCACGGTGTTGATGGGGTTGTTGGTGCCGTGCGACTTGGTGAGGATGTCCTTGATCCCGGCGGTCTCGATCACGGCCCGCATCGCGCCGCCGGAGATGACGCCCGTGCCCGGCGCGGCGGGCTTGAGCATGATCCGCGCGGCGCCCCACTTGTACTCGACCGCGTGCGGGATCGTGGTTCCGACCATCGGCACGGTGATCATGTTTCGCTTCGCGACCTCCATCCCTTTGCGGATGGCCTCGGTCACCTCGCGCGCCTTGCCGATGCCGGCGCCGACGCGGCCGTTCATGTCGCCGACCACGATGAGCGCGCTGAACGAGAACTTGCGTCCGCCCTTGACCACCTTGGCCACGCGGTTGACGCGGACGACGCGGTCGGCGAGCTCGGAGCGCTCGCCACGATCGCCGCCATATCGGCCGCCCATGTTTCTAGACACTTAAAACTCCAATCCAGCTTCGCGCGCGGCATCGGCCAGCGCCTTGATCCTTCCGTGGTAGAGAAAGCCGCCGCGGTCGAACACCACGCTGTTGACCCCGGCTGCTTTGGCCTTGGCGGCGATCGCCTTGCCTACCTCCGCCGCCTGGGCCACGCCGTTGCCTTTCGCCTTCATCTCCACCGTCGACGCGGCGGCAAGCGTGCGCATCGCACCGTCGTCGATGAGCTGCGCGTACACGTGGTTGAGGCTGCGGAACACGGCGAGGCGAGGCCGCTCGGGCGTGCCGGCGACATGCACTCGCACTCGCCTGTGACGCTTGCTGCGGTTCACCTTCCGGTCCTGTCGCTTGATCATGCGGTGGCCTTTGCGCCCTTGCCGGCCTTGCCCGCCTTGCGCCGGACCTTTTCATCCCGGTACCTGACGCCTTTGCCCTTGTAGGGCTCGGGTGGCCGCATGCCGCGGATGTTGGCGGCGACCTGGCCGACGTCCTCGATCGAGATGCCGTTGACCGAGAACTTGGTCGGGTCCTGGACCTCGATCGAGACCCCCTGGGGTGGCTTGAAACGGATCGGGTGCGAGAAGCCGAGGTTCAGCACGAGCTCCTCGCCCTGCTTGGCGACGCGGTAGCCGACGCCGACCAGCTCGAGGTTCTTCGTGAAGCCCTTGTCCACGCCTTCGACCATGTTCGCGACCAGGCTGCGGACCAGGCCGTGGAGCGCCCGGTGGCGGAAGTCGTCGGACGGCCGCTCGAACACGAGCTCGCCGTCGGACTGCTTGACCGTGATGTCCGCCGGCAGGGTGCGTTCCAGCCGGCCCCTTGGCCCCTCGACCGCGACCTTTCCCGGCGCCAGGGTGACCTTCACGTTCTTGGGCACCTGGACCGGCAGCTTTCCGATTCGCGACAACTCTTCTGCTCCTACCAGACGTACGCCAGCACTTCGCCGCCGAAGCCCTGGCGCTGCGCCTGCCTTCCGCTCATGACTCCCTCAGCCGTGCTGAGGATGGCGATGCCGAGGCCGCCGAGGACCCTCGGGATCTCGGTCTTGCGCGCGTAGACGCGCAGTCCGGGGCGGCTGATCCTCTTCACGCCCGAGATCACGCGGGTGCGATCAGGGCGGGACTTGAAGATGATACGCATCGTCTGCGTCGTGCCGTCGGCCTCGACGTCGTAGCCGGCGATGTAGCCCTCGTCCTTGAGGACGCGGGCGATCTCGAGCTTGAGCCTGGAGGCCGGCACCTTAACCTCGGCGTGGCGCGCGGCGTTGGCGTTGCGGATCCGCGTCAGCATGTCGGCGATGGGGTCGCTGACGATGCCGGCGGGCGCCTTCCTGGCGGTTTTGGTCGGTGTCTTCACTGCTGTGGCCATCATCATCACCAGCTCGACTTCGTCACACCCGGGATGCGACCCTCGGCGGCGTTGGTTCTGAAGCAGATGCGGCACATGCCGAACTTGCGCAGGTACGCGCGAGAACGCCCGCAGATGCGGCAGCGATTGTGAAAACGCACCTTGAACTTGGGCGCGGCAAGGTCTCGCTTCCAGCGCTCGATCGATGATTTCTTGGCCAAACTCCTACCTCTTCATCTCTTTCTAAACGGCATCCCGAGCCGGGTCAGGAGGCTGCGTGCCTCGTCGTCGGAGCGGGCGGTCGTGATGATGCTCACCTCGAGCCCGCGAAGCTTGTCGATCTTGTCGTAGTCGATCTCCGGGAACACGACCTGCTCGCGCAGTCCGAGCGAGTAGTTGCCGCGGCCATCGAATCCGTCCGGGCTCACGCCGCGAAAGTCGCGGATGCGAGGCAGGGCGATGTTCAGCAGCTTGTCCAGGAAGTACCACATGCGCCGGCCGCGCAGCGTCGTCTTGATGCCGACCGTCTGGCCGGCCCGAAGCTTGAACGCGGCCACCGACTTCTTCGCCTTGATCAGCTGCGGCTTCTGCCCGGTGATCGTGGTGATGTCGCCGACCGCGGCGTCGAGGGCCTTGTCGCTGTCCTTGGCCTCGCCGATGCCGACGTTGACGACGACCTTGTCGACGCGGGGCACCTGCATGACGTTGGCGTAGTCGAACTCCTTGGTCAGCTGCGCCGTGATGGTGTCCCGGTAGGTCTGGAGCATGCGCGGGGGTGCCTCCGACCTCGTGCCGGGAGCCTTCGGGGCGGCCTCCTTCTTGGGCTGCTGCTTGGCTTTGGCCACTACTGCGCCTCCGTCTTGCGCACGCGCTCGTACGGTTCGCCGCAGTGGCGGCAGACCAGCGCGCGCGCGCCGGACTCGAGCACGATGTGCTTGGTGCGCGTGGGCCGCCCGCAGGACGGGCAGACGAGCATCACGTTGGAGTAGTCGAGGGGCGCCTCGAAGTCGACGATCCCGCCCTGCGCGACCTGGACGCCGCCGCGGCGCTGACCGGCCTTGCTGTGGCGCTTGAGGATGTTGACGCCCTTGACCACGATCCGGTGCTGGTCGGGGATGGTGCGCAGAACTTCGCCCTGCTTGCCCTTGTCCTTGCCCGCGATGACGATCACGGGATCGCCAGGGGCGAGGTCGAGCCAGCGGCGCTTCAGCTCGGGTTTGTTTCTAAGCATCTTTCGGTTACAGGACCTCCGGGGCGAGCGAGATGATCTTCATGAAGTTGCGCTCGCGCAGCTCGCGGGCGACCGGTCCGAAGATACGGGTGCCGCGCGGGTTGTTGGCGGCGGCGAGGAGGACGGCGGCGTTCTCGTCGAAGCGGATCAGCGAGCCGTCCGGACGCTTGTACTCCTTGTTGACCCGGACCACGACGGCCTTGACGACCTCACCCTTCTTCACCTGCCCACCCGGCTGGGCGGACTTGACCGTGGCGGTGATGATGTCGCCGACGTAGGCGTACTTGCGGTAGTGGCCGCCGGCCACGCGGATGACCAGGAGCTCCTTCGCTCCTGAGTTGTCCGCGACCTTGACCCGGGTCTCTTGCTGGACCACGCTATCGCGCCTTTTCCACGATCTCGAGCACGCGCCAGCGCTTCTCCTTGGAGATGGGCCGCGTCTCGGTGATGCGGACGAGGTCGCCGACACCGCACTCGTTCTTGGGGTCGTGGACCTTGAAACGCGCGCGCTGCTGGACCGTCTTGCGGTACAGGCGGTGGGCCTTCGAGGAGCCGACCTGGACGATGACGGTCTTGTCCATCTTGTCGCTGATCACGGTGCCGAGGCGGACCTTGCGCCGGCCGCGTGTCTCCGTCTCCGTAGAGGTCGTGGGCGTCGCTGTGGCGGTGTCGCTCACTCAGCCTCCTCCTTCTTGGCGCGCCCGCGGCGCTTTGGTTTCGGCTCTTCTTCAGCCTCGGCGTCTGGCTGAACAGCCACAGCCCCGCCGGCCGCTACCGCGGCCACCTCCCCAGTCTCTGGGGCGGAGGGCTCCTCGACCGCGGGGAAGATCCCGAAGTCGCGCTCGCGAAGCACGGTCATGATGCGGGCGATGTCATGCCGGACCTTCGAGATCTGGCTCGAGTTCTCCAGCTGGCCGACCGCGTGCTTGAAGCGCAGCTCGTAGAGCTCGCGGCGCGCGGTGCGCAGGCGGACGCCGAGCTCATCGGGTTCGAGGACTCGGAGCTCGTCGACCTTCATGACCGGCCTCCGGTCTCTTCCGACGTCACAAATCGGGTCTTCATCGGCAGCTTGGCGGCCGCGAGCTTCATCGCCTCCTTGGCGACCTGGGGCGTGACGCCGCCCATCTCGAACAGCACGCGGCCCGGCTTGATGACCGCGACCCAGCCTTCGGGGTTGCCCTTGCCCGAGCCCATGCGGGTCTCGGCGGGCTTCTTGGTGATCGACTTGTCGGGGAAGACGCGGATCCAGATCTGCCCGCCGCGCTTGACGTGACGGGTCATGGCGCGCCGGGCGGCCTCGATCTGCCGGTTCGACATCCACGCGGCCTCCATCGCCTGGAGGCCGAAGTCGCCGAACGCGACCGTGGCGCCGCGGGTGGCGATGCCGGTGCGGCGGCCGCGGTGCATCTTGCGGTACTTGACTCGCTTGGGGAGGAGCATTCAGTTGGTCCCATCCTTGCGTGGCTTGCCACCCACTAGCTGTCCGCCTTCTTGGTGTTTCGGGTCGTGCCGGTCTTCTTGACCTCGGCCGGAGTCGACTTCGTCCGCACCGCCGTCTTCTTGACCTCGGTCTTGGCTTCCGCCTTCGGCTTGGGCGCGGCCTTGGGCCGTGCCGGCGCGGCAGCCTTTTCCTCGACCTTGGCGGTCGCGGTTCGAGTCCGGCGCGGCGCGACCGCGGCCGCGGCTTCGGGGGTGGCGACCTCGATCTGCGCGGCCTGCGGCTCCGGGATCGCCTCGATGAGCTCGGCCTGCGGTGTCACCGGCTCGGGCGGGTTCGGCAGCGGTTCCGCCTCGGGCGTGGGCGGCAGGCGGCGCTGGGCCGGGGACATCTGGTCCTTGTAGATCCAGACCTTGATGCCGATCGCGCCGAACGTCGTCTTGGCGGTGGCGCGACCGAAGTCGATGTCCGCGCGCAGGGTGTGGAGCGGGACGCGGCCCTCGCGGTCCTGCTCACGGCGAGCCATCTCGGCGCCACGCAGGCGGCCTCCGGCGTAGAGCCGGATGCCCTTGGCGCCGGCGCGCATGGTGCGCAGGATGGACTGCTTCATGGCGCGCTTGTAGCTGATGCGGCGCTCGATCTGGGAGGCGATGTTCTCCGCCACCAGCTGAGCGTCGAGCTCGGGCTGCTTGATCTCCTGGATCGAGATTCGGACCCGGTTGCCGAAACGCTTCTCGAGGTCTTCCCGCAGCTGGTCGACGCTCGAGCCGCCCTTGCCGATGACGATGCCGGGCTTGGCGGTGTGGATCGTGACCGTGAGCTGCGCGTTGGAGCTGCGCTCGGTCTCGATCTTGGCGATGCCGGCGTTGCGCAGGCGGGCGAGGATGATGCGCCGCATCTCGAGGTCCTCGTGCAGCATGTTGGTGTAGTCCTTGGGGTTGGCGAACCAGTTCGCCTCCCACGGACGGAAGACACCCAGGCGGAATGCGTTCGGATGGACTTTATGACCCAAGTTACTTTTCCTCAGTTCGGTCTTCGACGACCGCCGTGATGTGGCAGGTGCGGTGGAAGTACTCGTGCGCCATGCTGCGGCTCACCGGTCGCCTGCGCTTGTACGTCGGGCCCTCGTCGATGAGCAGCTGCTTGAGCACGAGGTCGTCGCGGTTGAGGTTGAAGTTGTGCTCGGCGTTTGCCGCCGCGGACTTGATCGCCTTGGCGACGTCGCGGGCCGCGTGCTTGGGCGAGAACTCGAGGTACGCGAGGGCATCGGACACCTTCATGCCCTGGACGGAGTCGGCCACCAGCCGCGCCTTTCGTGGCGTCCGGCGAACAAACTTCTGAACCGCTGAGACTTCCATCGTTGCCACTACTTCTCTACTTCTCTACTTGACCGTCGTCGTCTTTTCGGTGTGGGTTCCATGGCCGCGGAAATGCCGGGTCGGCGCGAACTCGCCGAGCCGGTGTCCGACCATGTTCTCGCTGATGAACACGGGCACGTGCTTGCGGCCGTCGTGGACCGCGATCGTGTGCCCGACCATGTCGGGGTAGATCACGGACGCGCGGGCCCAGGTGCGGATCACCTTTTTGTCGCGCGTCTGGTTCATCTTCTCGATCTTGTCGCGGAGCGAAGGGCTGATGAAAGGGCCCTTCTTGGTTGATCTGCTCAATTACTTCTTGCGTCCTTTCTTTTCCCGGCGCCGGATGATGAGCTTGCTCGATGCCTTGTTCGACTTCCGCGTGCGGTAGCCGAGGGCGGGCTTGCCCCACGGGGTCTTCGGGTTGCCACCTGGTCCCGTCTTGCCCTCGCCGCCGCCGTGCGGGTGGTCGCGGGGGTTCATGGTCGAGCCGCGGACCTCGGGTCTCTGGCCCAGCCAGCGGCTGCGGCCGGCCTTGCCGCCGGACTCGTTCTCGTGCTCGATGTTACCGACCTGGCCGATGGTGGCCTGGCAGCGGATGTGGATGCGCCGGAGCTCCCCGCTGGGCATGCGGATGACGGCGTAGTCGCCTTCCTTGGCTAGGAGCTGCGCGCTTGCGCCCGCGCTGCGGACGAGTTGCCCGCCCCGGCCAAGCGTCAGCTCGAGGTTGTGCACGGTCGAGCCGACCGGGATGTGCTCGAGCGGGATGGCGTTGCCGATCCGGACGGGGGCGTCGGGCCCGCTCTCGATGGGGTCGCCGACCTTGAGCCCGAGCGGGGCGAGGATGTAGCGCTTCTCGCCGTCCTTGTAGTGGATCAGGGCGATGCGGGCGCTGCGGTTGGGGTCGTACTCGATGGTCGCGACCTTGCCCGCGATGCCGGTCTTGTCGCGCTTGAAGTCGATCTTCCGGTACAGCTTGCGGTAACCGCCGCCCTGGTGGCGCGTCGTGATCCGGCCCTGGTTGTTGCGGCCGGCATGCGTCGGAAGCGACTCGAGCAGCGTCTTCTCGGGCGTGTCGGTCGTGATCTCGTCGAAGCCGGAGATCGTCATGAAGCGCCGTCCGGGGCTGGTGGGCTTGAACATTCTGACTGGCATGGTTCGCTCTATACGCTCCCGAAGAGGCCTTCGATCTTCTGCCCCTCTCCCAGCGTGACGATGGCCTTCTTCCAGTCGGTCGACTTGCCGACAGTCCCGGAGCCGACGCGCCGGAAGCTGCGCCGCGTTTTGCCGCGCATGTGGACGGTGTTGATCTTCTTGACCTGGATGCTCTGGGACTCGTACTGCTCCTCGAGCGCCTTCTTGATCTCCGTCTTCGAGGCGCGCGCGGACACCTTGAAGGTGTACCGGCCCTGCGTGTAGAGCTGATACGTGCGCTCGGTGATGAGCGGCCCGATCACGATCTCGCTCGCTGCTCGCGTCGTCATTGCTCTGTTTCCTCTGCTTCCTCTGCTTCGGCGCCGCGCTTGCCGCGCGGGCTGAAGTTCTCCTCCAGCAGCTCGATCGAATCCTTCGCCAGGAGGACGTACGTGTGAGAGAAGATGTCGCGGAGGTTCAGGTTTCGGGCCAGCACGATCTTGGCGTGGCCGAGGTTCTCGAACGAGCGGCTGACGGTGTAGTTCGGTGCGGGAAGGACGATGAGCGTCGTGCTGTCGACGCCGATCGCGTCCATCAGCTCCTGCGCCTGCTTCGTCTTGGGTTCGTCGAAGACAAAGCTCTCGATGACTCGGATCCTTTCCTCGATGGCCTTCTGGCTCAGCGCGCTGCGCAGGGCGAGGCGCCGCATCTGCTTCGGCATGCGCTGCGCGTAGTCGCGCGGCTTAGGGCCGAAGACGGTGGCGCCGCCTTTCATGCTGGGCTCTCGCGTGCTGCCGTGGCGGGCGCGGCCGGTGCCCTTCTGCCGGTACGGCTTGGCGCCGCCGCCGCGGACTGTCGCCCGCGTCTTGGTGCTCGCCGTGCCCTGGCGGGCGTTGGCCATCTGGCGCAGGTATGCCTGGTGCATGACCGGCATGTTCGGCGTCTCCTCGAAGATCGCGCTCGGCAGATCGACCTCGCCGTTGCGCTCGCCGAGAGCGTCGAAGAACGGAGCTTGCACTGGCACTACACCTTCCTCGGGTTCGGCTTGCCGGACGGACCCTTCGGCTTGACCTTCTTGGTCGATTGTCGAACCAGGACGAGTGCGCCTTTCGCGCCGGGGACGCCACCCCTGACGAGGAGCAGGTTCCTTTCGGCGTCGACGCGCACCACCCGGTACGCGCGGGACGTGGTCCGCACGTTGCCCATCTGGCCCGCCATCCGCACGCCCTTGAAGACGCGTGCCGCGTCGGTGGCGCCGATCGCGCCAGGTTGGCGAACGTTCATCGAGCCATGGCTTTCGGGGCCGCGGCTGAACTTGTGTCTCTTGATGAGGCCCTGGAACCCCTTGCCCTTGCTGGTCGATGTCACGTCGACGAGCTCGCCGGCCGCGAAGATCTCGGCCTTCAGCTCCTGGCCGGTCTCGACGCCGTCGTAGCCGCGGATCTCGACGATATGCCGGTATCCATCGAGGCCCGCCTTTTTGAACTCGCCGAGCTGGGGGTTGTTGAGCTTGCCTTCCTTCGCCGGCCAGAACGCGATGCGCACGGCGCTGTAACCGTCCTTCTCCGCGGTGCGCAGGCCGAGGACCTTGCACGGCCCGGCTTCGAGCACGGTCACGGCGGAGGTCGTCCCGTCGGGGTTGAAAAGCTGGGTCATGCCCAGCTTCTTGGCCAGGAGACCTTTCATGACTTGATCTCGATGCTCACGCCGGCGGGAAGGGAAAGACGCATGAGCGCGTCGACGACGCGCGGGTTGGGATCGAGGATGTCGACGATGCGCTTGTGTGTGCGCATCTCGAACTGCTCACGCGAGTCCTTGTCGATGAAAGGTGACCGGATCACGGTGAGCTTGGAGATCTCGGTCGGGAGCGGGATCGGGCCGGCGGTGCGCGCGTTCGTCCGGCGGGCGGTGTCCACGATCTTGTCCGCCGCCTGGTCCAACACGCGGTGGTCGTAGGCCTTGAGCCGGATCCGAATCTTCTGCGCCACTGTTAAGCCCTTTCCCCTATTCCTTATCTATGTCTCAGTTTCTGCCTACTTGAGGACCTCGGTCACCACGCCCGCGCCGACGGTCTTGCCGCCTTCGCGAATCGCGAACCTGAGTCCCTGCTCCATACCGATCGGCTCACCCAGCGTGATCTCCATGACCACGTTGTCGCCGGGCATGGTCATCTCGACGCCCTCGGGGAGCTTGACCTCGCCCGTGACGTCGGTCGTCCGCATGTAGAACTGCGGGCGGTAGCCGGTGAGGAACGGCGTGTGCCGGCCGCCCTCTTCCTTGGTCAGGACGTAGACCTGGGCGTTGAACTTGGTGTGCGGCGTGATGCTGCCGGGCTTGGCGAGCACCTGGCCGCGGACCACGTCCTCGCGCTTGACACCCCGAAGCAGCGTGCCGACGTTGTCGCCGGCCTGGCACTCGTCCATGTCCTTGTGGAACATCTCGATGCCCGTCACGACGGTCTTCGAGCTCTGCGGCTTGATGCCGACGATCTCGATTTCCTCGTTCTTCTTGAGCTTGCCGCGCTCGACGCGACCGGTGGTCACGGTACCTCGACCCTCGATCGTGAACACGTCCTCGATCGGCATCAAGAACGGCTTGTCGACCGGCCGCTCCGGCTCCGGAATGTAGGTGTCGACGGCGTTCATCAGCTCCCAGATCTTGGGCGTCCACTCAGGGTCGCCCTCGAGCGCCTTGAGCGCCGAGATGCGGACGATCGGGATATCGTCGCCCGGGTACTCGTACTTGTTGAGCAGCTCGCGCAGGTCGAGCTCGACCAGCTCGATGAACTCCTTGTCGTCGACCATATCGCACTTGTTGAGCGCGACCACCAGGAAGGGCACGTTCACCTGGCGGGCCAGGATGATGTGCTCCCGGGTCTGCGGCATGGCGCCGTCGTTGGCGGCCACGACGAGGATCGCGCCGTCCATCTGGGCGGCGCCGGTGATCATGTTCTTGATGTAGTCCTGATGCCCGGGACAGTCCACATGGGCGTAGTGGCGCTTCTCAGTCTCGTACTCCACGTGGGTGATCGAGATCGTGATGCCCCTCGCCTTCTCCTCAGGCGCCTTGTCGATCCGATCGAACGGTGTGAACTCGGCCAGGCCCTTCTCCGAAAGCACCTTGGTGATGGCGGCCGTCAGCGTCGTCTTGCCATGGTCGATGTGACCGATGGTCCCGACGTTGAGGTGGGGCTTGGTCCGCTCGAACTTCTTCTTCGCCACTGTCTCCTCCTAACTTCTCCCTGTAGTGCGGCGGCCCACAGCCTCCGCGAGGTTTCCTGGCATCTCCGCGTAATGACTGAACTCCATCGAGTACGTCGCCCGGCCCGAGGTCATGGAGCGAAGCTCGGTGGCGTATCCGAACATCTCCGCCAGGGGCACGTGCGCCTTGACGTTCTGCGATGTGCCGCGACCCTCCATGCCGAGGATGTGGCCGCGGCGCGACGCCAGGTCGCCCATCACGTCGCCGAGGTACTCCTCGGGCATGACGACGTCGACCTTCATGATCGGCTCGAGCAGGTAGGGCTGCGCCTTGTGCATGCCGTCCTTGACGGCCATCGAGCCCGCGACCTGGAACGCCATCTCGCTCGAGTCGACCGGATGGTATGAACCGTCGACCAGCCTGACGACGATGTCGACCACCGGGTACCCGCCGGCGACGCCGGACTGCATCGCCTCGCGGACTCCCTTCTCGACGGCCGGGATGTACTCGCGGGGGATGCGGCCCTGCGTGATCTTGTCCTCGAACACAAACCCGGTTCCGCGCTCGCCCGGGCGGACGTCGACCTCGGCGTGGCCGAACTGGCCCTTGCCGCCGGTCTGGCGGATGAAGCGGCCGACGCCATGCGCGGGCCGGCGGATCGTCTCCTTGTAGGCGACCTGCGGCTTGCCCTGGTTGGCGTCCACGCGGAACTCCCGGAGCAGGCGGTCGATGATGATCTCGAGGTGGAGCTCGCCCATGCCTTCGATGATCGTCTGGCCCGTCTCGTCGTCGGTGTGCACCTTGAAGGTGGGGTCTTCCTCCGACAACCGCTGAAGGGCCATGCCCAGCTTTTCCTGGTCGACCTTGGTCTTGGGCTCGATCGCGACCGAGATCACGGGCTCGGGGAACGTGATCGACTCGAGAAGGATCGGGTGCGCCTCATCGCACAGGGTGTCCCCCGTCGTGGTGACCTTCAACCCGACGGCCGCGGCGATATCGCCCGTGAAGACCTCGTCGACGTCCTCACGCCGAATCGCGTGCATGCGCAAGATCCGGCCGATCCGCTCGCGGCGCCCGGTCGAAGCGTTCAGGACTGAGGATCCGGCCTTCAGACGGCCGGAGTAGACGCGGAAGAACGTCAGCTTGCCGACCCCCTGCGGGTCCATCTGGATCTTGAACGCCAGCGCCGAGAACGGCTCGTTGTCGTCGTGCTCGCGCACCTCAAGCGCCTCGGTCTTGGGGTTCTTGCCCTCGACCGCGGGGACGTCCGCGGGTGACGGCAGGTAGTCGACGACAGCGTCCAGGATCGGCTGCACGCCGCGGTTGCGCAGCGCGGCGCCGCACAGCACGGGCACGAGCACGCCCTTGACGGTGCCCAGGCGCAGGCCCTCCTTGATCTCGTCTTCGGTGATGTCCTGCTCCTCTAGGTACTTGTGCATCACGTTGTCGTCGAAGTCGGCGACCGCTTCCACCAGGTCGTGGCGGTACTGGGAGATCAGGTCGGCCATACCCGCCGGGATCTCCAGCGACTCGGTCGACTTCGTGCCCAGGTCGTCGGTGTAGACGACCGCCTCTCGCGACAGCAGGTCGACGTAGCCCTCGAAGCCGCCCTCGGAACCGATGGGCAGCTGGATGGGTACCGCGCGCGCCCCCAGGCGCGTCCGGATCGAGTTCAGCGAGCCGTAGAAGTCCGCGCCGATCCGGTCCATCTTGTTGATGAAGGCGATCCGAGGCACGCCGTAACGGTCGGCCTGCCGCCAGACCGTCTCCGACTGCGGCTCGACGCCCGCGACCGCGTCGAAGACCGCGACCGCGCCGTCGAGCACGCGCAGCGACCGCTCGACCTCGACTGTGAAGTCCACGTGTCCGGGTGTGTCTATGATGTTGATCGCGTGGTCGCGCCAGTTCGCGGTGGTGGCCGCCGACGTGATCGTGATCCCGCGCTCCTTCTCCTGGACCATCCAGTCCATGGTCGCGGCGCCCTCGTGGACCTCGCCCATCTTGTGGATCCGGCCCGCGTAGAAAAGGATCCGCTCCGTGGTCGTCGTCTTGCCGGCGTCGATGTGCGCCATGATCCCGATGTTTCGGACCTTGTCGATGGCGACGGGACGCTCCTGCATTTTCAGTGCCACGTTCATATCTCTTAGTACCGGAAGTGCGAAAAAGCTTTGTTGCTTTCGGCCATCCGGTGGGTCTCCTCTTTGCGCTTCACCGCACCGCCGGTGTTCTGCGCAGCATCGAGAATCTCGAACGCGAGCTTCTCGCTCATACTCTTCCCGCCCCGCTGGCGTGCGAAACGGACGATCCAGCGCCGCGCGAGCGCCAGCCGGCGGTCCGGCCGGATCTCGATCGGCACCTGGTACGTCGCGCCGCCGACGCGCCGGGGCTTGACCTCGAGCAGCGGCGTGGCGTTGCGCAAAGCCAGGTCGAATACTTCCAGAGGCTCCTTCTTCGCCTGCTTGGAGGCACGGGCCAACGCGTCGTAGACCACCTTCTCGGCGGTCGAGCGCTTGCCCCGGCTCATGACCACGTTGACGAATTTGGCGATCGCCTCGGACTGGTAGACCGGGTCGGGCGCGACGACACGCTTGACGGGACGGTTGCGGCGAGGCATCAGGCTGCCGCCTTGCCCTTTTCCCGCTTCGCTCCGTACTTCGACCGAGCCTTCTTGCGGTTCTTGGTGCCCGCGGTGTCCAGCGTTCCGCGGATGATGTGGTAGCGGACGCCCGGCAGGTCCTTGACGCGGCCGCCGCGGATGAGCACGACCGAGTGCTCCTGCAGGTTGTGGCCGATTCCCGGGATGTAGGCGGTGACCTCGATCCCGGTCGTCAGGCGGACGCGGGCGACCTTCCGGAGGGCCGAGTTCGGCTTCTTCGGGGTCTGGGTGTAGACGCGCACGCAGACGCCGCGCCGCTGGGGCGAGCCCCTGAGCGCCGGCGCCTTAGACTTCGCTCTGGCCGCCTTGCGCCCAAGGCGGACCAACTGCTGGATGGTTGGCAAACGTTTCTCCGAATGAGGGCGGAATTCCCAGGCGGCAACGGCCGATTGGGCGACAAGCGATGAGTATACCCAAATCCCACTACTTCGAAGCTCGCCCGGCGGTCGCCTCCCGGCCGCGCACCGTGAAGCTGCACATGGGCGACATCCAGCTCGAGCTCCAGGCCGACCGTGGGGTTTTCGGCTCCAGAGGTATCGATCCCGGGACCCTCGTCCTTCTGAAGGAGGCGCCACCTCCGCCCGTCACCGGCGACCTGCTCGACCCCGGTTCCGGCTACGGCCCGATCGCGCTCGTCCTTGCCCGGCGCGCCCCCCAGGCGAAGGTCTGGGCGGTCGACGTCAATGAGGTGGGGAAGGCGCCCCTTCACGAGCTGCTGATGGCCTGGCTTCCACGCCTCAAGCCCGGCGGCGCGGCTTACCTGGTCGTGCAGCGGAACCTCGGCTCAGACTCGCTCGCCGGCTGGATGCGCAAGGAGCAGGGCTGGAACGTGACCCGGCTCAAGTCCAAGAAAGGCTATCGGGTGCTGGAGGTCCGGCCGGCGCCTTAACAGGCTGGGTTGACTCCAGTTATCGAAAAAATCAAGATCGGCGGAGGTTTGGCCGGCGGGGGAGGGCCCGGCAAAGAAGAAGGGAGGGCCCCCGGCCTGGCACGATTGGCATTCCGCCCGGCGATCGCCTGCTCTCCCTAAGCCTGTCCCGCGAAATGGCACGCGGCGACCTGGTCCGCCGCGCCGTGCGGCTCCAGCGCCGGCTCCTGCTCGTTGCAGATTCCCGGCACCCGGGCGATCGGGCAACGGGGGTGAAACCGGCACCCTGACGGCGGGTTGACCGGCGATGGGATCTCACCCTTCAACGTGATCGGGGCGCGCACCTTCTCGACCGCCGGGTCCGGGACGGGGATCGAGGAAAGCAGCGCCTTCGTGTACGGGTGCTGCGGCCGGTCGTAGATGTCGTTACGGTCCGCGGTCTCGACCACCTTGCCGAGGTACATGACCGCGATCCGGTCCGAGAGGTGGCGCACCACGGCCAAGTCGTGGGCGATGAAGAGGTAGGTCAGGTTGAACTCGCGCTGCAGGTCCTGGAGCAGGTTGATGATCTGCGCCTGGATCGAGACGTCGAGCGCCGAGACCGGCTCGTCGCAGACGATGAACGACGGGTTGACCGCCAGCGCCCGGGCGATGCCGATGCGCTGCCGCTGGCCGCCCGAAAATTCGTGCGGGTAGCGGTTGGTGAAGTTCGGGTTCAGGCCGACCAGGCGCAGGAGCTCCTGGACGCGTCGCCGCCGTTCGCGGACCGAGCCGATCCCGAAGTTGTCGAGCGGCTCCTGCAGGATGTCGCCCACCGTCATCCGGGGGTCGAGCGAGGCGAACGGGTCCTGGAAGATCATCTGCATCTTTCGGCGCACCCGGCGCAGGCGTGCGCCGCGGAGCTTGGTGATCGTCTGGCCGTCGAAGTCGACGGTGCCCCGGGTCACCGGCAGCAGCCCGGTCACGAGCCTCGCCAGCGTCGACTTGCCGCACCCTGACTCCCCGACCAGGCCCAGCGTCTCGCCCCGCCTGATCTCGAGGTCGACCCCGTCCACCGCCTTCACCGACAGCCCCGCCAGGCCGGCGACGGGAAAGTATTTGTAGACGCCATGGATTCGGACCAGGACTGGGTCGGCCTTGAGCGCCGTGACCGGCGCGCGCTCAGCTGCCTGCATTGCCCCCCACCTCGGCGGCCGGCGCCTTCAGCCTCTCGGCGGCCTCCTTCGACAGGGCGCTTGTCTTGGCGACCTCGAGGTCTTCTTCCTTCACGTTGCGCATCAGCACCCAGCACCGCGCGACCTGGTTGACGCCGACCTCCCCAAGCGGCGGCTCCGGGTCGGTCTTGCACCGCTCGATCACAAACGGGCAGCGCGGGTGGAATTTGCAGCCTGGCGGCGAGTGCGACAGGTCCGGCGGCAGGCCCTTGATCGAGACCAGGCGCTCCTTGCGCGCCTCGTCGACCCGAGGCACCGAGCGGAGCAGCGACCACGTGTACGGGTGCTGGGGGCTGCGGAAGATCTGCTCGACCGGGCCCTCCTCGACGATCCGCCCCGCGTACATGACCACGACGCGCTCACACAGCGACGCCACCAGCGCCATGTTGTGCGTGATCAGCATCATCGCCGTGCCGAGCTCGCGGTTGAGCTGCTTCATGAGCTGGATGATCTGGGCCTGGACCGTTACGTCCAGCGCCGTCGTCGGCTCGTCGGCGATCAGGAGCGACGGCTCGTTGGACAGGCCCATCGCGATCATCGCCCGCTGCCGCATGCCACCCGAGAACTGGTGCGGGTAGTCCTTGACGCGCGCTTCGGCCGCCGGCACGCGGACCCGCTTGAGCAGCTCGACCACCCGCCCACGCGCCAGCACCTTGGTGAAGCGCTCGTGGGCGGTCATCGCCTCTTCGATCTGGTTCCCGACCTTGGTGACGGGGTTCAACGACGTCATCGGGTCCTGGAAGATCATCGCCACGTCGTTGCCGCGAAAGTCGCGGATCTCCTCGTCGGTCATCCTGGTCACTTCTTTGCCGCGAAACAGGATCCGGCCCGAGGTGATCCTTCCGGGGTCGGGTACGAGGCGCAGGATCGAGAGCGCGGTCATCGTCTTGCCGCAGCCCGACTCGCCGACGACGCCGAGGGTCTCGCCAGCGTCGACGTGGAAATTTACCCCGTCAACCGCCCGAACGACGCCCCGCGACGTGAAGAATTGGGTGTGTAGGTCTTCGACCTGCAGCAGCGTTTGGGCCAACTTGGCTGCAGAACTCTAAACGAACTAGCGACGCATTCGCGGGTCGAGGGCGTCGCGCAGCCCGTCGCCGACGAAGGTGAACGCCAGCAGCGTGAAGCCGATGGCCAGCGCGGGGAACACGACCGAGGTCGGGTTGGCGTAGATCGCCTCGTAACCGTCGAAGACCATCTGGCCCCACGTCGGCGTGGGCGGCTGGATGCCGACGCCCAGGAAGCTCAGCACGGCCTCGAGGAAGATGGCGTTAGGGATCCCGAACGTCAGGGTCACGATGATCGGCCCAAGCGAGTTCGGCAGGAGGTGCTTGAGGATCAGCTTGAGCGGCGGAGAGCCCGACGAGCGCGCCGCCTCGATGAACTCCTTCTCCTTGATCGACAGCACCTGACCGCGGACCAGGCGGGCCAGGCCCACCCAGTTCACCAGGGCGATGGCTCCGAAGATCGTCAGCAGGCTCGGACCGAACACGGAGACGACCACCAGCACGAACAGCAGGTCCGGGAACGCGTACCAGATGTCCGTGAACCGCATCAGCAGGTTGTCGATCCGGCCCCCGAAGTAGCCGGCGGCGAGCCCGATCGCCAGCCCGATCGGCAGGATGATCGCCTGGACCAGGATGCCCACGGCCAGGGAGACCCGGCTGCCGAACAGGAGCCGGGCGAAGGTGTCGCGACCCAGCTCGTCCGAGCCGATGGCGAAGCCGTTCTGGCCCGGCGACGATTCGATGAATTCGACGTGCTGCTTGATTGGATCCTGAATGATCCCCAGGTGCACGAGCAGCGGCGAGCCGAAAGCGATCAGGACCAGCACGGCGATCAGGACGGCGCCGGCGATCGCAAGCCGGTTGCGGCGGAAGCGCTGCAGCGCGTCGCTCCAGAGCCCGATCTGCTGCTCGGGGACTTCCCAATCGACCAGCTGCTCGACGGTGGTGGCGGGGATCGCCATCAGGTCAGCCTGACCCGCGGGTCGATGAAGACGTACAGGACGTCGACCACCAGGTTGGCGATGGCGACGACGAGCGAGAACAGGATCGTGGTGCCGAGAATCATCGGGTAGTCGCGCGACTCGATGGCGACCACAAACGCCCGTCCGATCCCGGGGATGGCGAACACCGTCTCCACGATCACCGACCCGGTCACCAGGAACGCAAACGTCGGTCCCAGGGTGGTGACGACGGGGATCAGCGAGTTCTTCAACACGTGCCTCACCACGACCAGCCGCTCAGGCAGGCCCTTCGCCCAGGCCGTGCGCACGAAGTCCTGCCGGATCGTCTCCAGCGTGCTCGCGCGGGTGAGCCGCGCGGTGTAGGCGATCGGAAGCAGCGCGAGCGTGACCACGGGCATGATCAGGGAGTCGTCCATCGCGAAGCCGGCGGCCGGGAGGTAGAAGTTCCCGCCCGTCGCCCTGTAGGCGAGGACCGAGAACGCCACCACCATGAGCGCCCCGATCACGAAGTTCGGAAACGAGGCGGCGATCGTCGCGAAACCCATCGTGATGTAGTCGATCCGGGTGTTCTGGCGGAGGGCGGCCACGACGCCGAGGCCGACGCCGATCGGGATGATGAGCAGGAAGGCCAGCACGCCGATGGTCGCCGTGTAGGGCCAGCTCTCGAGCAGCAGGGTGGACACCGTCTTGCCCTGGTACTGGTACGACAGCCCGAAGTCGAAGTGCGCGACGTTCCAGATGTAGAGCTTGAACTGGTCGTCCCACCGGAACGGGATGAAGTGGCCCGTCGAGAAGTCGAACCACGGCGTGAACACAGGCTTGTTCAGGCCGTAGCGGATGTTCAGGTTGTTGACCACCGTGTCGGACAGCTGCCGCCCGCCCCCCTTGTCCCAGGGGCTGCCCGGCGCCAGGTGCATCAGGGTGAAGGTGATGACGATGACGAAAAAGACGATCGGCACCATCCACAGGATCCGCCGGACGACGAAGATGGCCAGCGCGCCGCTGCGGGTGCCGGTCAGCGCCCGCAGCTGCGGAGGCAGCAGGGCGCCCCGCGCGGGACGCCCTGCTATTACTGCCAACTCCTACTTGTCCTTTACGTGTGCTGGGTGATGAATGCCGTGTTGTACCGGCCATCGCCGGGAAGGTTCTGGTCGTCGGTGGTGGTGACAGTCAGGCCCTTGACGTAGGACTTGACGAGATCGTACTCGTACGGCTGGTACATGAAAGCGACGACCGCGTTGTCGATCAGCTTCTTCTGCGCCTGCGAGTACATGCTCGCTCGCTTGGTCTTGTCGGACTCTGCGTCTGCCTTGGTCACCAGGTCGTCGTACGACGGGTCGCTAAGACAGCCCCAGTTGAGGTTGTGGCACGAGCCCGTCACGAAGATGTCGAACCAGTCCTGCTGGTCGGGATAGTCGCCGATCCATCCGTCGAGGCCGTAGATGTCGAACTGGCCCTTGCGGATGTCCCGCGTCACGGTCTTGCTGTCGATGACGTCCAGCTGGATGTTCACCCCGAGGTTGGTGCTCCACTGGTCGGCCAGGAACTGGTTGAGGGTCTTGCTCGCCGTCGTGTTGCGGGTGAGCAGCTTCATCTTCGCCAGCGCGTCCTTCTTGCCTGAGGTCGCAAGCAGCTGCTTGGCGGCCGCCGGGTCGAAGCTCTGCGCGTTGTCCGAAGTGTCGTAGCCGCTCATGCCCTTCGGAATGAAGGTCGAGAGCGACTTGCCGTTGCCGTGCTCGATGTCGTTGACAAGCTTGTCACGGTCGACCGACTTGGCCAGCGCCATGCGCACGTTCTTGTCGTCGAGCGGGGCTCTCGTGGTGTTCATCGAGATCCAGTACTGGCTGAGGGTCGGGATCAGGATCGCTTCCTTGCTCAGCTTGGGGTCGCTGCGGACAACTGTCACGTCGGCCAGGGGCACCCCGATGACGTCGAGGGCGCCGGTCTGGTACTGCGAGTAGGCGGTGTTGCCGTCGGCGATCTCGTAGTAGATGATCTGCTGCAGGTGAGGCGCCGGGGCCCAGTAGTTCGGGTTCGGCACCAGCGTCACGTGGTCCTTGGAGGCGATCTCCTTGATCTTGTACGGCCCATTGCCGACGATCGTCGCCGCGTTGTTGGCCCACGCTTCCGCCTTGGTCGCGTCGGTCGAGGCGAACGCCCCGCCCGCGGCCTGCTCGATGATGTCCTTGCGCAAAGGCACGGCCATCCACAGGGTCGCGACCCACTTGAAGTAAGCGGCCGGGTGGTCGAGCTGGACCACGAACGTGTGGTCGTCAGGCGCCGACAGCCCGAGTCCGTTGAGGTAGGCGTCGACCGCGCTGGCGCTCGAGACGTCCACGTTGCCGTAGCCGCTCGCGCCCTTGATGGTCTGGTCGAAGAACGGGTCCACGTAGCCCGCGGCCAGCGCGGGGTTGAGGAAGTGCTTCCATCCATAGACCCAGTCACCCGCCACGACCGGCTTGCCGTCGCTCCACTTCTCGTTCTGGCGCAGGTGGAACGTGTAGGTCAGGCCGTCCGGCGAAACGTTGTAGCTCGTCGCGCCTACCGGCTCGACGTCGCTGCCGTCCGCCTTCGCGCGGAACAGGCTGTCGAACGTCTGGATGCCGACCGCGCGCTCGTACGTGTATGTCTGCTGCGTGGGGTCGAAGCTGTTCGGCTCGGTGCCGTTGTTCGCACGCAGGATCTGTTTGTCGGGCGAGGCGAGATTCTCGGTGGTCGTACCCCCGGGACCACACGCGGCGATGAACACGCCAGCGGTGGCGAGCGTCAACGCCCGACTCCAAGCACCTATATGCATACGCGTCTTACCTCTCAGACTGATCCTGCGGCCTTCTTCCCGGCTGGCGACCGGGGCGAGAGTGCGCCGGCAGCAGGTCTTACTCACAGCCTCTTCGGCCAGTAGGCAATTCTGTTGTGGTTGGATCACAAGTGTCAAGTTATGGACAGACTATCGGTCCGAACAGCCGTTCGCCTACGCCCTTAACATCCTGATTTCAGTGGGGTGAAATCGACAGCTGGGAGGGCTGCAGCGCGCCCGGCCACTCGTCCAGGGGTGACGTCACGACCCCACGCACGTAAGGCTGGACCAGGTACCAGCTCACGGTCTGGGCGAGAAACGCGACCGGCGCCTCGTTGACGAGCATCGACTGGGCCTGCAGGTACTCCTGGTCGCGCCGCGACGGCTGCACGTCGGTGCGCGCGACGCTGACGAAGTTGTCGTACTGCTGGCTTTGCCAGAAGGGCAGGTCGTTCGAGCTCGTGGTCAGGAAGATGTCGTACCAGTCGGAGGGGTCGGGATAGTCGGCCGTCCAGCCACGCGCCCCGGTGATCTGAAACTCACCCGCCTCCACCCTGGAGGCGAGCGTGTTGGCGTCGAGGCCTTGCAGGTTCACCTCGATGCCGAGGTTGATCTTGAGCTGGTCGTGGACGAACTTCGCGGTCGCCTTCGCGAAGTCGGAGGTCTGGTCGTAGGAATAGGTCAGCGAGAGCTGCTTGCTCGACAGGCCGGACGCGGCCAGCGAGGCGCGCGCCTGCGCGACGTCGAATCTCTGCGTGGCGAGGGTCGATGCGTACCCGTGCATGCCCTTCGGGATGAAGGTCGTCGCAGCCATCGCCTCGCCCTGGAAGATCTGGTCGACGAAGGCGTTGCGATCGATGGCCTGGGCGATCGCCTGGCGCAGCCTCACGTTGTCCAGGGGCGGTGAGTTGACCCGGAAGACGAGCCAGAACACAGTCAGGTTCGGCGTCTTCACGACCTGGTGGCCGAGCGTGCTGTCCTGGGACACCGACGCCGCCTGCGCCGGCTGCACAGTGACCACGTCGAGGTCTCCGCTCTTGTACTTGCTCAGCGCCGCGGCCCCGTCGTGGACGATCGCGAAATCGATCCGGGTCAGAGCCGGCTTCGGGCCCCAGTAATCAGGGTTGCGCTCGACGCTGATGTGGTCGTTCTGGACCATCTCGGTGACCTTGAACGGCCCGTTGGTGACGAACGTCGCGGGCGAGGTCGCCCACTTGTCGCCGTTCTGGGTGACGACGTCTTTGCGGATCGGACCCGCCGCGGGCATCGCCGCAAGCCACAGGAACGCCGGGTCGGGACGGGCGAGCTGGACCTGGAAAGTGAAGTCGTCGATCGCCTTGAGACCGAGCGTGCCGAGAGCGCCGTCGATGCTCGCCTTGTCCCTCTGAGGATCCATCAGCGAGACCTTCTCGCCGTTGAGCACCGCGCCGGCGAACAGCGTCTCGTCGGGCGCCGCGAGACGGGGGTCGACGAGCCGCTGCCAGGCGTAGACGAAGTCCTGCGCCTTGACCGGCGTCCCGTCCCAGTACCTGCCCGTGGCCCGCAGGTGAAAGACGTATGCAGTGCCGGCGCCGTTAACCTCGTAGCTCTGCGCGGCGGCGGCCACGACCCCGCCGAGGTCCGGCGTGGGCCTCATCAGCGGTTCGGAGACCGCGCGCAGCACCGCCGTCTCGTACGTGTACTGCGTCTGCCCGGGGTCGAGCGACGCGGGCTGGTCTTCGAGGAGCACGCGCAGGACCTGGTCCTTGGCGAGCTTGGGGCCGGTCGTGACGCCGGTATCGCAAGCGCCCACGAGGACGAGAAGGGCGGCGAAGGCGCAGACCAGCCTGCGGCTTAGAGTCACCAAGACATCATAGGCAGCAAAAAGGGGTCACCCTGGCGGGCGCCCCCTTGTGCACGTAAACGTGACTTTAGCCCAAACCGGGCTCGATGGCTAGACGGATAGAGTCTCCAGGTCGATCGGCTCCTCCTCGAGGATCCGAGCCGCCTGCTCGCGCTGCTTCTTGTAGTAGTCCAGCCCGGTCCCGGCCGGGATGAGCTTGCCGATGATCACGTTCTCCTTCAAGCCGCGCAGCCGGTCCACCTTGCCCGAGATCGCGGCCTCGGTCAGGACGCGAGTGGTCTCCTGGAAGGACGCGGCCGAGAGCCACGACGTCGTGTTCAAAGCCGCCTTGATCAGGCCGAGCAGCACGGTCTGGGCGGTGGCGGGCTCTCCCCCCTCCGCCAGGGCCCGCGCGTTGCCCTCTTCGTACTCCCACTGGGAGACGATCTCTCCCGGCAGCAGGCCCGTGTCGCCGGCCGAGTCGATGCGTACCTTCCGCATCATCTGGCGGACGATCACCTCGATGTGCTTGTCGTTGATGTCGACACCCTGCGACCGGTAGACCTTCTGGACCTCGTCGACCAGGAACGTCTGCACGGCCTCCTTGCCGAGGATGTGAAGCAGCTCCTGCGGCGAGATCGAGCCTTCGGTGATCTGCTGTCCCGCCTTGATCACGACCTTCTGCCCATCGCGGCGGTCGAGCTCCGGCCGGATGCGGACCTGGTGCGGAATCGGGTACTCGCGCACCTCTTCGTCGACCGTCCGGATGCTGATCTCCTTCGGCGACACGACGGCCTTGCCCGCGTGTCGGGTGCGGATGACATTGTTCTTGGCATCGCGCGCCAGCTCCTGGTTCTCCATCACGTCGTCGCCGCTCTTGACCAGCGTCTCCATCTTCGCCTCGCGCGGGTAGGAGACCTCGAACTCCTCCCTGGAGGTCACGCGCACGCGACGCACGCCTTCCAGGCGGCTGATCTCGAGCTCGCCGTCGATCTCGGAGATGATGGCCTTGCCCTTGGGGATGCGAGCCTCGAACAGCTCCTCCACGCGGGGCAGACCCTGGGTGATGTCGACGCCCGCCACACCACCGGTGTGGAAGGTACGCATGGTCAGCTGGGTCCCGGGCTCGCCGATCGACTGCGCGGCGATGACGCCGACCGCCTCGCCGATCTCGACGATCTTGCCGGTGGCCAGGTTGCGCCCGTAGCACGTCCGGCAGACGCCCTCGCGCGCCTCGCACACGAGGACCGACCGCATCTTGACGGGCACGCCGGCGGCGATGATCGCCCGCGCGGCTTCGTCGCTGATCGACTGGCCGGCAGGCACCAGGACCTTGTCCTTGACCGTGATGTCCTCGGCCGTGACGCGGCCGGCGATCTTCTCGAAGATCGGGTCGTTCTTGGCCCGCTCCGGGGTGATGTCACGGACCCAGATCCCATTGGTGGTCCCGCAGTCCTCCACGCGCACGATCACGTCCTGCGCGACGTCGACCAGACGCCGGGTCAGGTAGCCGGAGTCGGCCGTCCGCAGCGCGGTGTCGGCCAGGCCCTTGCGCGTGCCGTGAGTGGAGATGAAGTACTCCAGCACGGTCAGGCCTTCGGTGAAGTTGGCCATGATCGGCAGGTCGATGATCCGGCCGGTCGGGTCCGCCATCAGCCCACGCATGCCTGCCAGCTGGCGGATCTGCTGGATGTTGCCGCGGGCGCCGGAGCCCATCATCATCCAGATCGGGCTGAACTTGTCGAAGGCGATCTCGGTCTGGTTGCCGACGTCTTCGTAGGCGCGCTGCCAGAGCTCGATCACCTTGCGGTAACGCTCGTCCTCGGTCATCACGCCGCGGCGGTACATGCGCTCGACGTCCGCCACTTCCTTCTCGGTGTTGCGGATCGTCTGCCACTTCGTGTCCGGGTGCGGGATGTCCATCGCGGAGACGGTGATCCCCGCCTGTGTCGCGTAGCGGAATCCCAGCCGCTTGATGTCGTTGACCACGCTCGCCGTGACGTCGCTGCCGTACAGCCGGTACAGCTCGGCGACGAGCACGCGCAGCAGCTTGCGGTCGAAGTGGGCGTTCTGGAACGGCAGGGGCTGCATCAGCTCCTCATCCATCGGCTTGCGGCCGACCGGCAGAGGCTGGTTGAACACCACCCTCCCGGGGGTCGTGACGACGCGCTCGTCGCCGATCTTCACCCGGATCCACTCCTGCAGCTTTACGACCTTGCTCTCGAGGGCCAGCATGACCTCGTTCTGGGTCGAGAAGATGCGCAGCCTGGAGGCGTCCGTGGGCTGGTCGCCGCGCGTCGCGGTCAGCCAGTAGCAGCCGAGGACGACGTCCTGCGTCGGCGCCACCACCGGGTGGCCGTCCGCCGCGGACAGGATGTTCTGCGAGGACATCATCAGGTTCTTCGCTTCGGCGATCGCGCCGCTGAACAGCGGCACGTGCACGGCCATCTGGTCGCCGTCGAAGTCGGCGTTGAATGCTGCGCACACGAGCGGGTGGATCTGGATCGCCGAGCCTTCGACCAGGACCGGCATGAACGCCTGGATGCCCAGGCGGTGCAGGGTCGGGGCGCGGTTGAGCAGCACCGGGTGGTCGCGAATGACCTCGTCCAGGACGTCCCAGACCTCGGTCCGGCTGCGCTCGACCATCCGCTTGGCGGACTTGATGTTGGTCGTGTAGCCCTTGTTCACCAGCTCGCGCATGACGAACGGCTTGAAGAGCTCCAGCGCCATCTTCTTGGGCAGGCCGCATTCGTGCAGCTTCAATTCGGGGCCGACCACGATCACGGAGCGGCCGGAGTAGTCCACGCGCTTGCCGAGCAGGTTCTGGCGGAACCGGCCCTGCTTGCCCTTGAGCATGTCGGAGAGGGACTTCAGCTTGCGGTTCCCCGTGCCGGTGATGGCACGTCCGCGCCGCCCGTTGTCGATCAAGGCGTCCACCGCCTCCTGGAGCATCCGCTTCTCGTTGCGCACGATGATCTCGGGCGCGCCTAGCTCGAGCAGCCTCTTCAGGCGGTTGTTGCGGTTGATCACGCGGCGGTAGAGGTCGTTCAGGTCGGACGTGGCGAACCGGCCGCCGTCGA
>VBHA01000172.1 GCA_005889495.1 Chloroflexota bacterium | reverse complement strand
TAGGCGCGGTCCATCGCGTCGCGCGCACGCAGCAGGCGCCGGTTAAAGTCCTCGACTTCCCGGCTCACGGTGGCAACGCTACGACATCAGGACAATTACCTCCAGGCCGGGGCTGACGCCCATTGCCGCACCCACCTGGCGGCTCGTACAAGAAGAGGGCATGAGTCAAAAGGTCGGCCTGCGCCTGCCAGGTCCGAGGCTGCTGGCGGCCGCCGCAGTCGCTGTGCTGACCGCGGTCATGAGCGGAGCTCAACCAGTCGCTGCCGCGCCCGGCG
>VBHA01000171.1 GCA_005889495.1 Chloroflexota bacterium | reverse complement strand
CGCACCGACGACACCCTCTGGTACAGCCCTGACACCACGCGCCGCGTCTACCACTTTCAGACCACGGGCGATCTGCTCGACGACGCCGTGCCCGTGGCGGCAAATCCGTACTTCGATGTCGACGTCCCGCCGAACGACATGAACGCTTACTGCCCGGTTGGCAGCTGGGCGAGTGGGATAGCAACCGGAGGTAGCTCGATCTTCATCGAGGTGTCCGCGTGCGACTACTACTTCGAATACTCCAAGACCGGTGCTCTCCTGGGCGCAATCCCGCGCGCGTTCGCCACGTCGGGGGGACTCACCTGCGACGACCGCACGTATCCGGTGTCCGTGATCTGGATGCGCGAAGGTTGGAACGGCCACATCTACGCGATCGAGCAGCCACGGGCCGGCGCCTGCGTGTATGGGGGCGGATAGAGAGCGAGGGGCCCGGAAGACCCAGGAGCATTGCCGAAGGCGGCGCTGGAGGCCACGCGTGCGACCCTCGGGCTACCAGCCTTCGCGGATGACCGCAACATCGCGCGGGCCCAGCCGGATGAGGCCCGGGTGGACCTGGGCTCCGTCGATGAGATTCACACCTGCGTCCGATATCGGGACGTCGACTGCTGTGTCTCGGTGATTCAGCACGAACAGAAAGGACTTGCCGCGGACCGACCGGCGCACCACCTCGATACCCCTCGGAACCTCGGCCGTCGACTTGATGCCCGCCGTGGAGCAGGCCATCGCAAGGATGTGGTCCATCGTCTTCGGGTCGGGCTGCGTGGCGACGTAGAAGGCGGTTCCCGCGCCGGCCCGATGCCTCGTGACGGCCGGACCGCCCTTCAACTCTGAGTCGGAGAAGGTCGCGAGCACCTCCGCGCCCTTCAACCTGACCTCCTCGCTCCAGGTCCGGCCCCGACCCAATTTGCCGTCGACGAGTTCGAGCCCGACTTCTGTGAGTGCGCCAAGTGGATGGAAGTCGATGACGTCGAGACCGAGTAACGACCTGAAGGGTTGCGGATAGCCGCCCAGGCGGATGTGCTCGGAGGTGTCGGCTATCCCGCTGAAGAAGGACATGACAAGCGTTCCGCCCGCCTCGACGAACGACACGATGTTGGCAGCCGCCGCATCGGATACGAGGTATAGGTTGGGGACCAGGACGAGGCGGTAATGGGACAGGTCGCCGTCCGGCTGTGCAAAATCGAGCAACACGTTGCGCTCGTGCAGAGGGCTGTAGTAAGCCTCCAGCTGATCGACCTGGCGAACTCGGTTCGACGGTTTCGATGGGAGCTCCAGTGCCCACCATGATTCCCAATCGAGAATTACCGCCGCATCGGCGTCACTCCGGGCACCCCGTACCGCCTCGAGCGAGGCCAACTCGCGTCCAAGGCTGACCACCTGTCTCCAGGTGGATGACGACTCCACAGGTCCGTGTGGAACCATCGCGCTGTGGTGCTTCTCCGCGCCAGCCCGTGACTGCCGCCACTGGAAGAACATGACTCCGTCGGCGCCGCGCGCCACCGCCTGGTAGCTCCAGAGTCGCATCAGACCGGGTGCTTTGGCCACGTTGACATCTCGCCAGTTGACCCGATTGGGAGACTGCTCCATGAGGATCCAGGGCTTGCCTCGTCCGACCGAGCGCATCAGGTCGCTCGCCATTGCCGCACGCATCCCGGCGCGGTCATCCGCGGGGTCCGGGTAGGAGTCGTTGCTCACGATGTCCTCGCGCTCCGCCCATTTCCAGTAGTCGAGCGGTTTGAAGAAGCCCATGAAGTTCGTGGTCACGGGAACTTCTGGCGTGACCCGCGCCAGCACCTCGCGCTCGGTTTCGTAGCACTCGAGCAGGGCGTCCGAGGAAAAGCGCATGAAGTCGAGCTGCTGGCTGGGGTTCGGCCAGGTCGGAGTACGGCGCGGTGGAAGGACCTCCTCCCACGAGGAGTATCGCTGCGACCAGAAGTCCGTTCCCCACGCATCGTTCAGCCGATCGACCGAGCCGTAGCGGGACCGCAGCCACGCCCGGAATGCTTCCGCGGAAACGTCGCACCAGCAGGCGGGCACGTGGCATCCGTATTCGTTGCCCACATGCCACATGGCCAGAGCGGGATGTTTGGCGTAGTGCTCGGCGACTGCTTCGACCAGCCGCTTCGTGGCAGCCCGATACACAGGGCTGCTGGGGCAGTAGTGCTGCCTCGCTCCGGGCCAGAGCCTGCCGCCGTCGGCCAGCACGGGCAGGATCTCAGGATGACGATGCGTGAGCCAGGGCGGCGGAGAGGCGGTCCCCGTCGCGATGTCCGCCTGGATTCCGCCTTCGTGAAGGAGGTCGAGCACCCGATCCATCCAGCCGAACTCGAAATTGCCTTGCGTGGGTTCCAGTCGCGACCAGGAGAAGATGCCGACTGAGACGAGATTGACGCCTGCCTCCCGCATGAGGCGTACGTCTTCTTCCCAGACCTCCTCGGGCCACTGTTCTGGGTTGTAGTCGCTGCCGTAATAGATAGCCGTCGGTCAGCCTTTGGTCGAACCCAGCGTCAGCCCGGCGATGAACTGCTTCTGCAAAAACATGTAGGCAATGACCGGGGGAATCGCTACCAGCAGTGCGCCGGCCGCGATCAGGTTGTTGTTCACGAAGAACTCGCCCTGGAGATTGTTGAGCGCGCTGGTGATCGGACGTTTGGCGCCCGTCGAGATCAAGATCAACGCCCAGAAGAAATCGTTGTAGATAAAGGTGAACAACAGCGTGCCCAGCGCCGCGAGCGCGGGCCGGCAGAGCGGGAGCACTATGTTCCACCAGATCCGAAGGACATGAGCACCGTCGACGATGGCCGATTCGGTGATCTCCTTCGAGATCGTTTTCATGTAGTTGCTCAGAACGAAGGCCGCGAACCCTGTCTGGAAGACGATGTGGATCAGCATGATGCCGATGTACTGGTCGTACAGCAGCCCTCGATCGCTGAAGATCGGAAACGAGAACTGGCCGATGTCGATCGAGCTCCACACCGGGATCGGTGTGTTGAGGTAGATCCGGTAGAGCGGGACGATGATGACCTGGGGCGGAAGCAGGTTCCCCGCGGTGAAGATCATCAGCGTCGCCAGGTTGAAGCGCCAGCTGAACTGCGTGCAGGCGAACGCGACCATCGACGCCAGGAGCAGGGTGAGAATGACGGCCGGCACGGCGATGACCAACGTGTTGGCGTAGTAGTAGGGCAGGTCCGCCTGGCTCCAGACGGTCTGGTAGTTGACCAGGCTGAGCCCACCTGACGGCCACGACAGGTATCCGTTCTGGATCGTGTCGCTGATCGGCCGCAGCGATGAATAGATGGCCCAGAACAGCGGAAAGATCCACACGAGCGCCATCACGATCAGGAATCCGTGCAGGACCAGGCGCGCAGGCCGGGGACCGCGCGAGCTTGTGATCGCGCTCACGACCGCGTCCTCATGACCCGGGACAGAAAGACGATGATCGGGCCTAGCGAGATCAGAAGCAGGATCACCGCGATGGCGGAGCCGAAGCCCACCAGGCTTGCCTCGCTGATGCTGTTGTTCGTGATCAGGATCGAAAGCAGCTCGAGTCCGTTCTTGCCCTGGTTGACGATGAAAGCGATGTCGAACGCCCGCAGGGCTTCGATCGCGGTGATGACCGCGATCACGATGTTGATCGGGGCCATGACCGGGAAGATGATCCTGAAGAAAGCCTGTATCTCGTTCGCGCCGTCGACCTTGGCCGCCTCGCGCAGCGTCGGGTCTACGCTCTTCAGCCCGGCCAGGTAGATGACCATGACGTAGCCGACGTGGCGCCAGCTTGCGGCGATCAGGATAGAGAACAGGTTGATGCGCGGGTTGCCCAGCCAGTCGATGATGTTGCCGGACTTCACGAGCCCTAACGCGTTGTTGATGAAACCCTCGGTCGGGCTGAACTGAAGCTCCCAGATAAATCCGACGATGACCAGGGAAAGGACCACAGGCAGGTAGAAGACGCTCTGGTACAGGCCCGTCCCGCGGATATCCCGATCCAACAGGACGGCGAAGAAGATCCCGAGCGGGGTGGCGAGGAAGAACAGCCACGCGAGCCAGATGACGTTGTGGAAGAACGCGGGCCAGAAAAGCGTGTAGCCCGAAAAGAGGAACTGATAGTTCCTCAGGCCGATGAAGTTGTTTGGGGAAAGGTCGCCGACTCCGTTGTAGTTGGTGAAGGAGAGCAGGATCGACGAAAGCGTCGGCCACCAGATGAATATCAGGTCCAGGACCAGCGGCACGCCGACCATGACCACCAGGACGCGGCGGTCGTAACGAGTCAGGACGTGATAGCGACCGCGCGAGGTGGCGACGAGCTCCCCCGAGTCGGGCGAGTCATCCCGGGACGGGGTGATGCTCGTCGCCACCTTTCAGGCTGGGGTCCTGGTCTTACTCGGGCGGCAGCGAGTCCCAGAAGCTCTGCATCTGACCCTGCAGGCTCGTCGTGTCCTGCTTCGGGTTGGACAGGTACCTGAGCAGGAACCCCTGCATCGAGTTCGGCCCCGAGAAGTCCGGCCTCGAGTCGCGGTCGAAGAACTGCGTGATTCTCTTCGCGCTGCTCACGATCTGTGCTGCTTTTTTGGTGAGCGCCGGATACTGGCTCTGGTCGGCGTCGTTGGCGGTTGGGATGGCGCCTGGTGACGTCTTCCAATAGGTGATCTGGGTGGAGCCCTTCGACATGAACTCGAGGAACGCTTTGGCCTGGCCGGTGTCGGAGCCCAAGGTGGGCGAGTGCTTCGCCATCATGAACACGTCGATCGGCGCGTCGAGAGCCTTCTCGGCGTCGAAGTTGCTGCCGACGTCGGGAAACGGAAAAAAGTCGAGCTGGTTGAGATCGTCAGGGTTGCCACTGGCCACGAACTGCTCCGAGACGAACAGGCCGAGCAGGTACATGCCGGCCTTCTTATGCAACAGCTGCTGCGCAGCCTCCTGCCAGGTGAGCCCGGCAAAGGCCGGAGAGTAGTACGGGGTCAGCTCACTCCACTTCTGGAAGACCTTGGCGACTCTGGCGTCAGTCCACTTCTGCTTGCCGACGCAGAGCTCGGTGTGGAAGTCGTAACCGTTGAGCCGGAGGTTGAGGATGTCGAAGGTGCCCATCGCCGGCCATCCGTCCTTGTCTGCGAACGCGATCGGAGTCAGCCCATCCTTCTTCATCTGGTCGGCGAGCTTCTTGAAGTCATCCCAGTTGTTCGGAACGCTGTAGCTGTGCTGCTGGAAAACATCTTTGCGGTAGAAGACCGCCCAGGGGTAGTACGAGGTTGGGATTGCGTAGACGTGGCCGTCGTTGCCCTTGACCGACGCGGCGAAGCCTTCCGTGAAGTTTCCCTTGATCTCGTTCCATGCGTCGTCGATTGGAGCCGCCAGCCCCTTGTCGGCGAAGAATCGCATGCGGTGGCCTGAGAACCACGTGAAGACGTCCTCCGGTGTGCCCTGCAGGTAGGAGTTGATCTGGTTCTGGAAAGTGCCGTGGTCGACAGTGTTGACCTTCACCTTGGTGCCGCCGTTGGCGGAGATGAATGCGTCGACGACGCTTTGCAGGCCCTTCTTGGGCACGGCGTCTGACAGATAGCTCCCGAGCGATACGCTGCCGCCTTTGGCCGTGACGGAGGTGGTCGTCGTGGTGGTGGGGGACCCACCTGCGCAGGCGGCCAGAAAGGCAGCAATGCTGCCATAGCCTGCGATCTTCAGCAGCTCGCGCCGGCTCAGGTCAAGGTCGAGCGGCACCTCGACGCCCGTGCCTGGAACGACGATCTTGTCTCCCATTCGGTGTTCCTCCTCCACGCCCGCCGGATCTAGCCCACGTCTGGCGCGAAAGATACAGCCCAGCGATGCGGCCCACAAGGGGCCCTCGTTGGAAAGGGGCCTCAGCTAGCCATGCGGGCGATGCGCCGTTCTTCGGTGGAGATTCAAAAGCTCGTCGGTGTGAAAGGCCTGTCCGCACCTGTCGCACCGGAGCCTGGCCACGACGTCCAGGCGTGGCGCGCCGTCCGAGTCCGCGGTCGAGTACGTCGTTTCTCGGTCTGGTTTGGGATTCAGGATTTCACCGAGGTTTGAGGACCCGCCCGGCCAGTCCGATTCGACGCCTTCGATGCCTCCTGGATTTGCCTCGTGAGGCATGGGCTTGGCCTCAGGGAGCTCGCGCTGCTCCTGCTGCACCTTTTCTGCACGTCTTTTCTTCGCCATGCCTCTAGCTATACGCCGCAGATCGCTCGTGTTCAACTATTGGCATGCCGAAGGTCACCTTCATCGGCGCGGGCAGTGCCGTGTTCGCGCGCCAGCTCATCACCGACATCCTCGCCGTCGAAGGACTCGACGAGGGCGTGTTTGCGCTCGTCGACATCGACCCGACTCGACTCCGCCTCGCCAGGCGTATCGCCGAACGGCTGGTGGAGCTGACAGGCAGGCGTTGGCGGGTGGAAGCGTCGACCGACCGAATGGAGGTCCTTGGCGGCAGCGACTACGTGATCAACTCGATCGAGGTTGCCGGGCTGAAGAACGTCCGGTTCGACTACGACATCCCGATGCGCTACGGCGTCGACCAGTGCATCGGAGACACGATCGGGCCTGGCGGCATCTTCAAGGCGCTGCGAACCGGGCCCGCATGGCTTGACATCGTCGCCGACGTCCAGAGGATGGCACCGAAGGCAGCGATCCTCAACTACACGAATCCAATGTCGATCCTCACACTGGCGGCGCTGCGCGCCGTCGATCTCCCCGTCGTCGGTCTATGCCACAGCGTGCAGAGCACCTCGCGCAAGCTGGCCAGTTTTCTCGACATCCCGTACGAAGAGATGAAATGGCAGTGCGCCGGCATCAACCACAACGCCTGGTTCACCTCTCTCGAGCGCAACGGCGACGACCTCTATCCACGGCTGCGCGAGCGAGCGCGGGACCCCGGGGTGTACGAGCAGGACCCGGTTCGCTTCGAGGTGATGCTGCACCTGGGCGCCTTCGTCACCGAATCCAGCGGCCACTTCTCCGAGTACGTGCCGTACTTCCGCAAGCGCCCCGACCTGGTCAACAAGTACGCGCGCGCCGGATACCTGGGCGAAAGCGGCTTTTACGCCAACAACTGGCCGCGGTGGCGCCGCGAGAACGATGAATCGATCGAGGCCATGCTGCGAGGCGACAAGCCTGTCCCACTCGACCGCAGCCTCGAGTACGGCGCCGACATCATCGAGGCTATCGAGTGCGGCCGCGCGGCAAGTATCCACGGCAACGTCCGCAACGTTCGATCCATTGAGAACCTCCCGGACGGCTGCGTGGAAGTTGAATGTCTCGTCGACGGTGGCGGCATCCACGCTCGCCCATTCGGTCGTTTGCCCGAGCAGCTGGCCGCGCTCAACCGGGCGCACATGGCCGTCCATGAGCTCGTAGTCGAGGCGCTGCTCGAACGCGACCGCGCCAAGGCGAAATACGCGCTGATGCTGGATCCGCTCACAGCGGCGGTGTGCTCGCCGGAAGAGATCGACCGCATGTTCGACGAGATGTGGGAGGCCGAGCGCGAAAGCCTGACGGCTTTCGATTAGGCGACGGCGCGGCCGAACTGGCGCGCGCCGATCACGACCGCGACCACCGAGAGCACGACCAGGATGACCACGCCCTTCAGCACGCTCGGGTCGCCCAGGTTGTCGTTGAAGACGTGGCGGGCGGCGTCGACGGCATACAGCAGCGGGTTGATGGCCGCGATGTTCTGCAGCCACTGCGGGGCGATGCTCATCGGCAGGAGGACTCCCGACAGAAGCAGGATTGGAAGCGCCGAGGTGAAGACGATCGGTGCGTAGCTGTCTTCGCTCTTGACCGCGAGCGCGACGGCGTAGCCGATGGACGCCGTGAGCAGGCCGATCAGCCCGATCAGCGCCAGCACGACGACGATCCCGAGAGGGTGGATGCTCAGGCCGAAAGGCAGCGCGATCAGGATCAGGATCAGCGACTGGAGAACGATCGAGAACATGTCGCGCAGGGCCCGCCCGAACAGGAGCGCGACGCGGCTCACGGGCGTGACCCGCAAGCGCTCGATCACCCCCATCCGCAGCTCGGCGATGAGGCTGAAGCCGACCCCCGCCGCCCCGAACATGCCGAGCTGCACCAGCAGGCCGGGGACGAAGACGTTGTAGGCGCCTCCGGGCGGAAAGCCGCGCATCGCCGCGATCGGCCTGAGCAGCGGCGCGAAGAGGACCAGGTACAGCACCGGCTGCAGCACGCCCAGCGCCACCCAGACGGGGTTGTGTATGAACAGCCCGAAGTACCGGCCGAAGACGAGCCAGGTGTCGCGGATCAGCTTCATGCCGCCGTCTCGCGCAGCGAGCGCCCGGTCTGGCGCAGGAACACGTCGTCCAGGCTCGGCCGGTGCAGCTCGACGGTCATCAGCTGCAGGCTTGCTCCGTCCAGCAGGCGCAGGATCGCTGGCATCGCCACCTCACCCCGGTCCACATATAGATGGACGGAGCCGTTCTCGAGACGAGCCTCGCGGACGAAGTCCTGGTCCTTGACCAGGTCGAGCGCCCGCTGCTGCTCGCCGGCGACGGTGAAGGTGACCACGTCGCCGGCGATCGCGCGCTTCAGCTCTTCGGGCGTGCCCTCGGCGACGATCTTGCCGTAGTCGATGATGGCGACGCGGTCGCACAACGCGTCGGCCTCGTCCAGATAGTGCGTGGTGAGAAAGACCGTCGTGCCGCGGTCGTGCATCTTGCGCACCTCTTCCCAGACGCGTGCCCGGCTCTGGGGATCGAGGCCGGTGGTGGGCTCGTCGAGAAAGAGGAGCTCGGGATCGTGGACCAGCCCGAGCCCGATGTCGAGCCGGCGCTTCTGGCCGCCCGAGTACGTGCCGACCTTGCGGTCGGCCGCACCATCCAGCTCGAGCATGACGATCAGCTCCGCGGCGCGCTTCTGAGCGGCGGCGGTCGGCATCCCGTAGAGGCGGCCCTGGAACACCAGCTCGGTCCGGCCCGTGATCTCGCGGTCCGCGCCGCCCGCCTGTCCGACGTAGCCGATGCGCTCGCGGATCTTGCCCGGCTGGGTGGCGAGGTCGCAGCCCGCGACTCGGGCCGTCCCGCCGCTCGGCGCAAGCAGCGTGGAGAGCATGCGCAGCGTCGTCGTCTTGCCCGCGCCGTTGGGGCCGAGGAAACCGAAGATCTCGCCCCGGCGCACGTCCAGGTCGACGCCGGCCACCGCCTCGACCTGCCGGCCGCGGGACTTGAACACGCGGCGCAGGCCGCGTGTTTCGATCACCGCCTCAGGCCTTGCCCCTTCCATCGGAGGAGATTTTCCCGGAAGCCGCCCCCTGGCCGCCGGTGAGCAGGGCCCAGAAGGCCTCCTGTGCGGGGCCGCCCTGGCTCCGCCGGCGGACGACGCTGATCATGCGCACGATCGGTGGCGCCGCCAGGCCCTTGAGGATGCCCAGCCGTATGTCGGAGGCCACCGCGCGCTTCGGCAGCGCCGCCCAGCCAAGGCCCGCGAGCGTGGCCGCCCGCACGTACTCGTGGTGTCCGAGGTTCAGGGATTCGAAGCGGTCGTAGGCGTCCCCGAGCATCTTGCGGACGTGGCGTTCGGCGGAGAACTCAGGCCCCCGCCGCATGTAGCGGTACTGCAGCAGGTCCGAGGGCGCGACCCTGCGCAGGTGGGAAAGGGGATGGTCGGGGTGGGCCACGAGAAGCAGCTCGTCGGGCGACAGCTCGACGCTGACCAGTGAGGGGTCGGGATCGCCTTCGATCACGGCGCAGTCGAGGGAGCCGGCGACGACCCGGCGATTCAACTCCCCCGTAGGGGCGACCGCCACGTCGAGCTTGACCGACGGGTAGCGCCGGGTGAACTCGGCGAGGTGGGAGGGGAGGTAATAGCTGGCGCAGGTGGGGCTGGCGCCGACGTGGAGCGAGCCTGCCTCCAGGTGCTGGATCGCCCTGGCGGTGTCGTCGAGGACTTCCAACGCCCGGAGGGCGCCGCGGCACGCTTCGGCCAGGGAGTGGCCGGCGTCGGTCAGGCGCACCCGCCGCCCGTCGCGCTCCAGGAGCTCTAGGCCGACGGCCTTCTCGAAGTGGCGGACCTGCTGCGTCACGGCGGCCTGGGTCAGGTAGAGGTTGGCCGCCGCCCTCGAGATGTGCTCGGTCTGCGCGACCTCGACGAACGACCGGACCTGCTCCAGGGTGAAGGAAGGCTTGCGCACCGGGACATATTAGGTTGGCTTATGAAAAAGATCACAAATTATTGATACACAAATACTTAATGAAAGATGAATCCCCACGTTGTACCGCTACGGTTCCACACACTCTCGCACCGAGAAAAGGAGGTGAGCACAAGTTGGGAAGCAGATCCAGACGTCAAACCGGCCAGGGAATGGTCGAGTACGCCCTGATTCTCGTCCTGGTCTCGATCGTCGTCATCGTGATTCTTTTGACCATGGGCAACCAGATCAGCAACGTCTTTTCCAACGTGGTCGCCGCGCTGGGGGCCTGACCGGCCTTCGCTCCAGGCTGAGGCACGGCCAGCCCTGTGCCCCAGCCCTGGGGGCGGCACCCGTTTTTCCGCCTCCCTCGGCCGCGGCGGCCTGGCTACTTCGCATAGCCAGGCCACGGCCTTCGGACAGGTTGTGCGTCTTAACCGGCGCCTAACCTGGGCCAGGCGAGGAGCCGGTAAAGTTCGCTCGTGGCGATCGGAGCCCACCCCGAGCCTGATTCTTCGCCCGTCCTCGCGCCCATCAGCCGCTACATCAACCGCGAGCTTTCCCGGCTCGACTTCGATGAGCGGGTCCTGGCGATGGCCGAGGACCCGAAGCTGCCTCCGCTCGAGCGGGTCCGCTTCCTCGCGATCTTCAGCCAGAACCTCGACGACTTCTTCCAGGTCCGCGTCGCGGGCCTGAAGGAGCAGGTCCTGGCGGCGGTCGCCGTGTCCTCTCCGGACGGCCTCTCCCCGGTCGAGCAGCTGAAGGCGATTCGGACCCGGGTCGAGGGGCTGATCCACCGCCAGGTCGGTCTCTACACGCGCGAGGTCGTGCCGGCTCTCGCCCAGGCGGGCATCGCGATCGTGCGCGGAGAGGAGGTCGGCAGGCGGGAGCTCGCCCAGCTCCACACTGTGTTTCGCGAGCAGATCTTCCCCGTCCTGACGCCGCTGGCTGTCGACCCGGGCCATCCGTTTCCCTACATCTCCCACCTCTCACTGAACCTCGCGGTCAGGGTCCGAGACCCGCAGCGTCCCAGGCAGCCGCGATTCGCCCGCGTCAAGGTGCCACCCGTCCTGCCGCGCTTCATCCCCCTGGCGGAAGGCGAGCGGTACGTGCCGCTCGAGGACGTGATCGCGCTCCATCTGCCCGCCCTCTTCCCGGGCATGGAGATCGTCGCCCACCATCCGTTCCGGGTCACGCGCGACGGTGACCTCGACGACGTGGACAGCGACGCGGAGGACCTGCTCGCCGCGATCCAGACCGAGCTGCGCCGCCGCCGCCGGCACGCACGCGTGGTTCGCCTCGAGGTCGATCCGGGAATGTCCGCCGAGGTCCTCGACCTCCTGACCCGGGAGCTCGAGCTTCAATCCACCGACGTCTACCAGCTCGACGGGCTGCTCGACATGGGCAGCCTCGCGGTGCTGACCCAGCTCGACCGGCCGGACCTGAAGGAGGAGACGTGGACTCCGACCACGCAGCCCCGCCTTCGCGGCATCGGCGCCGAGGCGCCGGACCTGTTTGCGGTGCTGCGCGGCGGAGACGTGCTCGCGCACCATCCCTACGACTCGTTCGCCACCTCGGTCGAGGCGTTGATCGACCAGGCCGCGAGCGACCCGGACGTGCTCGCCATCAAGCAGACGCTGTATCGCACTTCCGGCCCGGCGAGCCCGATCGTGCGCGCGTTGATCCGCGCCGCCGAGCGAGGCAAGCAGGTCGTCGCGCTGGTCGAGATCAAGGCGCGCGGCGACGAGCAGGCCAACATCGGCTGGGCCCGGGCGCTGGAGGAAGCCAACGTCCATGTCGTCTACGGTCTGCTCGGGCTCAAGACGCACGCCAAGGTCACACTCGTGGTCAGGCGGGAAGGCGGGCACATCCAGCACTACCTGCACGTGGGGACTGGCAACTACAACCCGAACACCGCGCGGGGTTACGAAGACGTCAGCCTGCTGTCCGCCGACTCGGACCTGGGCGCCGACGTCACCGAGCTCTTCAACCTGTTGACCGGGTACAGCCGGCAGAGCCGTTATCGCAAGCTGCTGGTCGCGCCGACCAACCTGCGCTCCAGCATCATGCAGCTCGTCGAGCGCGAGGCCGTGGTCGGCGGCCGGATCATCATCAAGGTCAACAACCTGATCGACCAGGAGATCATCGACGCCCTCTACGCGGCATCCCAATCAGGCGCGCAGATCGACCTCCTGGTGCGGAGCATGTGCTCGCTGCGGCCGGGCGTGCCGGGGCTCTCCGAACGGATCCGCGTGCGCTCGATCGTCGGCCAGTTCCTCGAGCACTCGCGCGTCTTCATGTTCGGAAACGGCGGCCGACCGGAGTACTACCTCGGCTCCTCCGACCTGATGCCGCGCAACCTCGACCGTCGCGTCGAGGCCGTGGTTCCCGTCACCGACCCCAGGCTGCGCCACCGGCTGCAGGAGATCCTCGACATCTCGCTCGCCGACGACGTGCTCGCCTGGGAGCTCGGTCCCGACGGCTCATGGCGTCGCGTGCCGAGCCTGCGCGGGCTCAACTCCCACAACCGCTTCAAAGAGCTCGCGATCGAAAGCGCTCACGGCAACGGCATCGCCCACGCCTGATCTGTGCCTGTAGAGCGCGAGGTCAAGCTGGGGGCCGGCCCCGCGTTCCGCCTTCCGGAGCTTGCCGGGGTCGTGGAAGGCGTCACCGCGGCGACGCCCGAGACGGTCCGCCTGGAGACGGTTTACTTCGACACGCCGGACCTGCGCCTCGCGCGCTGGGGGGTTTCACTGCGGCGCCGGGCAGGCGAAGGGTGGACCTTGAAGCTGGCGCCCGCCAGGCCCGCTGACAACACCGCCGCGATCCTCGAGCGCGACGAGCTCACCTTCGAGGGCGGCGCCAGGAGACCGCCGGCGGCGGCACTCGAGGTGGTGCGCGCTTACGTGCGCCGCTCCGAGCTCGTGCCGGTGGCGCGGCTCTCAACCGTCCGCAAGCGCGTGCGGTTGGCGGACGCAGCCGGCGCCCACGTGGCCGAGGTGGTCGACGACGAGGTGTCGGTGCGAGACGGCCGGCGCGTGGCCGCGCGGTTTCGCGAGATCGAGGTCGAAGTTGCCACGGGCAACGGTGCTGACGGGGTCGTCGCGCCGCTCGTGGCCCGGCTGCGCGGGGCGGGCGCCGGAGCGCCGGACCTCACGCCCAAGCACATCCGCGCGCTGGGTCCGCGCGCGAGCGAGCCGCCCGAGGTCTCGCCCGAGCCCCTGGCGGCCGGCGCGCCGGCGCCGGCGGTGATCAAGAACGCGCTATCGGAATCGATCGCTAACCTCCTCTACCACGACCCGCTCGTCCGGACCGGCCGCGACCCCGAGGCGGTGCACCAGGCGCGAGTCGCGACGCGCAAGCTCCGCTCCAACCTGCGCACGTTCGGTCCCCTCCTCGACCCCGAGTGGACCGAGCCGCTGCGCTCCGAGCTCGGCTGGCTCGCGCTCAGCCTGGGTGCGGTGCGCGATCGCGAAGTGCTGCTG
>VBHA01000114.1 GCA_005889495.1 Chloroflexota bacterium | reverse complement strand
GTGCGTAGACGGCGAAGAAGTTGAACCTCGAGCGCGCGAGCATCATCAGCAGGTACGCGATCAAGCATGCGTACAGGACCAGCGAACCCGCGGCGGCGAGGAAGTTCCAGTCGAAGTTCAGCGGATACGCGGTCGACTTGGAGACGATCGGCTTCTCCCGGAAGATCAGGGAGACGGGCTGTCCCTTCTGGATCTCATACGTCCCCGGCCACAGGAAGTTCCAGTCCGGGAACTTGAAGGCCTCCCGGTCCTTGGCCGGGTCGGGGCCGATCCACGGCTGTTTGCAGAGCGCGAATGCGGGCGTGCCGCACTTCAGGTCGGCGGTGATGTTGGCGGGCGCCGCGAGCGCGCTCTTGGGGTCGCCCACCGGGTGGCCCGACCACCAGGGCAGGTTGCCCATCTGGCCGACGAGGATGACGATCACCAGGACCACGTACATCGAGTAGGCGCGCACGATTCGGCCGGGCGGGTCGACCACGTCCACGCCGCCCATCACCGGGCGCGGCTTTGCGGGCATCGCCGGGCCTACGGGCGTCGCAGTCTCGTGCGCGAACTGCCAGGTCTCGCGAGGGCGCCAGATCCGCAGCAGGCCCGCCAGGCAGGCCATCGAGACGAGCGCCGCGATGATGTCGGTCAGCTCCGGGCCGACGAAGTTCGAGATCAGGAACTGGACGATCGCGAAGGAGACGCCGGTCACGAGCACCGCGGGCAGGATCTCGCGCATGCGGCGGAAGCCCGCGAGCACCACGACCAGGTAGGCGGGGATCAGGATCGAGAAGAGGGGGAGCTGGCGTCCGATCATGGCCGACAGGGCGAGCGTCGTTGCCGTCGCGTCTTTCTGCCCGAGGATCGGAGCCACCAGTGCGCCCAGCGTGACCACCGGGATGCCGATCGAGCCGAAGGCGACCGGCGCGGTGTTGGCGAGCAGGGCCAGGACCGCCGCCGTCACCGGCTCGAAGCCGAGGCTGGCGAGGATCGACGCGGTGATTGCGACCGGGGCGCCGAACCCCGCGATCCCCTCGAGCAGCGCGCCAAAGGAGAACGCGACCAGCAGCGTCTGCAGGCGGCGGTCGGTGGTCAGCCGCGTCAGCGAGCGCTTGATCACCTCGAAGTCGCCGCTCGCGACGGTCAGGTTGTGGAAGAAGACGGCGTTGAGCACGATCCAGCTGATCGGCCACAGACCGAAGGCCATGCCCTCGGTCGCGGTTCCGACCGTGATGGTGAAGGGCATGCCCCACACGATCCAGCCCAGGACGAAGGCGGTGAGCATCGCCCCCAGGGCGCAGATCCACGCCGGGAGGCGCAGGATCGCGAGCAGGACGAACAGGACGTAGAGAGGGAGCCCGGCGACCAGGGCCGAGAGAAGGATGCTCCCCAGCACCGGCTGGTAGGTCTGATGGAAAACCAGAAAGACGCTCATCGCGCCCACCCCCGTTAAGACGCGTACCGCTAGCCGAGACTCAATTCAATCCGAATTCGGGTCGGTTTGCAACTTGCCCCGCTGCCACACCGTCGCGGCGACGGCGGCCAGCCAGAACGCCGCCGCCGCGCCCAGCAGGACCCACTCGGCCCCGCGGGGATACGGAGGCGGCACGTTGCCCGTGCGGCCGTAGTCGGCAAAGATGGTCGAGTCGGGCGAGTCGGCCGAGGCGAGGAAGAACGCGGCGCTGAAAAGCCCGGCCCACAGGACGCCGGCCAGCCAGCGGCCCATGCGCATCAACCCGAAGCCTGGAAGTGCCGTCAGCAGCCAGAGATCCTCGCGCAGGGGCGCGTTCCGCCGCCGCAGCTCGCGGATCGCGGCGCCGGCGGCAACGAACAGCCCGATCCCGGCCGCGTACCAGCCAGGGCCGACGAGGTCGGTGGCCATGAAGGGGAACGGCAGGTCGGTGAAGCGTGGAGTCGTGACCACCCAGGTGGCCCACCCGAACCAGGCCAGGACGACGGCCTCCGTGAACGCAAGCGCGAGGACCGAGGCCCGTGGCGGGAGGACCAGGGCGGCGCCCAGGCCGGCCGCCGCCAGCCAGCAGGCCGGCGACTCGTAGCCGAAGGCTTGCGCAAGGTGTGCCGGCGGGATGCCGACCGACCAGGGGCTCAAGAGAGACGCGATCACGGCCACGACCACCAGGAGGTCGAGGACGGTTCGCCTACCAGCTCCCGCCGCCGCCACCCCCACCACCGCCGCCGGACGACCCGCCGCCGCCGAACCCGCTCGAGCTGCCCGAGCTCGGCGGCGAGGAGGCGATGGCGCTGGAGATGTTCGCGTTCATCGACTCCAGGCTGCTCGACAGGACCGCAGCCTGAAACGGCGCGTTGCCGACGTACCAGGTGTTGCTCGCGCTGGTGTCGATGCCTTCGAACGCCCTGGCCCAGCGGGAGACGCAGCCGAAGACGATCGCGTAGGGCAGCAGCTGGGTGAAGATCTCGGCCTTCTCGGCGAACTGCTGGCGGTACTTCTCGGCCGTGTTCATGTAGAGACGAAAGCCGAGGGTCTTCTGCATCACCTCGCGGCCGGCGGCGGTCCGGCTGACGAGGGCGCGGTTCAGCACCAGCAGCACCGCGCCGACGACGATCACGGCCAGGCCGATCAGCCCGCCGCCGAGAGTGACTCCGAGGAGGAACGTCAGGCCGACGCCCACGAGGACGATGACGATCGCGACCCCGATCGCCACCAGGCGCACCAGGTCTGGACGCGCGCGGAAGAATTTGCGGGACATGGCGTCGGAGTAGACCTGGCTTTCCGCGGACTGCAGCGTGGACTGGAACTTGCCTTTGAGCTCGGAGATCTTCACCTGCTGGCGGCCGGCGAAGAGCCCGTTGAGCAGCGTCGCCTCGTACGGCAGAAGCGCCGCTGGATC
>VBHA01000170.1 GCA_005889495.1 Chloroflexota bacterium | reverse complement strand
CACCGCGGTCGAGCCACTGCAGCACCTCGGCGCGCAGACGGTCAGGCCCGGCCCCCACGCTGACGTCGACGATGCTCGGTACGACCAGCTCCGCGACGTACGCGACGACAGCCCGCGGAGGAGGCGCGGCGGCGACCGCCTCGACGAACACACGCTCCTGGACGGCCAGGAGAGCGCCATAGAAATCGAGGAGCTGGCGCGCGAATCCCTGGCGGGAGCGGAGCTCCGCCACCCGGCGCCGGCGCTCGGTCCAAACGTCGGTGTGCGCAAGCGCCACCGCCATCAGATCTTCTCCACGTTGACCAGGAACGCCTTGAACTCCGGGGTCCGCGCGTTCGCATCGCCGACGAACGGCGTCAGCGCATTGGCCAGCCAGTAGCGGCCCTTGCTCGGGTCGCTCTCCGCGGACAGCCCGACGTAACCCCAGTGGATCGGGATCCCGACCTGGTACACCTTCTGGCCCGCGACCGTCATCGCGCCGAGTCGCTTGGTCACGAGAGCGAGCACCTCGAGCTTGCCTCGCTTCGACGAAACTCGCACGTGGTCGCCGCTCTTGATCCCCTTCTCGTTCGCCAGCTCGAACGGGATCTCAACGAACGCCTTGGGCTGCAGCTGGACGAGATGCGGCACGTGCTGAGTCACGTAGTGCTCGTGCTCGGTCAGCCGGTAGCTCGTGGCGATGTAGGGAAAATCCGCGGCGGTGCCGAAACGGTCGGCGCGGCCCGCGGCCTTGTCGTACAGGAACGCGACGGGTGACGCGGAGTTGGTCGGATGCAGTGGGTTGGCCACCGGCGACTCGACGGGTTCGTAGTGCTCGGGGAACGGGCCGTCTACCATGCCGTTGCTGAACAGGCGGCCGACGCCCTCGCCGTTCATGATGAAAGGCAGCCACGCGTTGGGGTCGTGGGGATTCATGGTGGGCGGATAGTCGGGCACGTCACCGACCCACCTCGCCCCGTTCCAGGCGATGCCGGGCCGCGCCGGGTCCCAGGGCTTTCCGTCCAGGTCCGCCGAAGCGCGGTTGTACATGACCCGGCGGTTGAGCGGCCAGCTCCAGGCCCAGTTCGGGTAGAAGCCCATGCCGGTCGGGTCGTTGGTCTTCGGGTCCTGGACGCCCAGACGCCGCTTCATCAAGTTGCCGCTGTCGGGGTAGCTGCCCGTGTAGATCCAGTCACCGGTCGTGGTGGTGCCGTCGTCTTTCAGGTTGGCGAACGTGGTGAGCTGCTTCCCGGTCGTCAGGTCCTTGCCGTTGATCTCCTTGGCGATCTCGTCGAGGGTCGGCTTGTTCGGGTCCTGGTAGTCGAAGGTCAGCGCCATGATCGGGTCTGGGAACTTGCCGCCCTGCGCCTGGTAGAGCTTCTTCACTCGCTGGAAGAGGTCGGCCAGGATCCAGTGGTCGTGCCTCGATTGGCCTTGCGGCGGCAGCACCTGTTCCTTCCATTGCGACCACCGGCCGCTGTTGACGAAGGAACCGTCCTTTTCGATCCAGTGCGTCGTGGGGACCATGAAGACCTCGGTCTTCACCTGGCTTGCGTCGACACCCGGGGCGTGCCAGAACTCCGAGCTCGTTGTGGGCAGCGCGTCCATGACGACCAGCCATTTGAGGTTGCTCAGCGCCTGCCGCACCTGGTTGCTGTCGGGGCCGATGCTGGCCGCGGTCATGCCCGACAGGATCAGGCCCTCCATCTTGCCCTTGAGCGCCTGGTCGTAGATCGTCATCCACGAGGCGTTGCCGGCGGGCTTCGGGACGAAATTGAACGCGAACTCGTTTTCCTTCTTCGCCGCGTCGCCGAACCATGCCTTGAGCGTGCTGACCATGAACTTGCCGTAGTTGGTGCCGAAGAAGTTCCAGGAGTTCTTGTCCGATTTCTTGGGCGCGCTTGCGGCGACGTAGCCGGCGATCGTCTTCTGCCCCGGCGCGGGGATCTTCAGGTACCCGGGCAGAATCTCCCAGGAGATGGCGTGGTCGGTGTTGCCCTGGATGTTGGCGTGACCGCGCTCCGCGTTCATGCCGCCGCCCGGGCGGCCCATGTTGCCGAGCAGAAGCTGCAGGACCGCCGCGGAGCGGATGAGCTGTCCGCCGGTCGTGTGATGAGTCAGGCCGACGGCGTAGACGATCGTCATCACCTTGTCCGGCTTGCCCATCTGGCCGACGAGGTCGGCGACCTTGTTGAAGTCGGCGACCGGGATGCCGGTGATGCTCGAGACGACATCTGGCGTGTACCGCGAGTAATGCGCCTTCATGAGCTGGAACACCGACCGCGGGTCCTGAAGGGTCATGTCGCGCTTGGCGAAACCGGACGAGGTCGTGGGTGGGCCCTCGGTGCCCGGGTTCGTCGTGGGCGGGGCCGTGGTCGACTCGTAAGCCCACGACGAGATGTCGTACGTCCGCTTCGCCGGGTCGTAGCCGGAGAACAGGCCGTCCTTGAAGGAGAAGCCGTCCTTGACGATGAAGGAGGCGTTGGTGTAGTTGCGCACGTACGTGTCGTGGAAGAGGTTGTTCTGGAGGACGTGGTTGATCAGGCCGCCGAAGTAGGCGACGTCGCTGCCCGTCCGGATGCGCAGGTACATGTCGGCGACGGCGGACGTGCGCGTGAACCGCGGGTCGGCGTGGATGATCTTGGCGCCGCGACCGAGCTTGGCGCGCATGAACCACTGGAATCCGACAGGGTGGGCCTCAGCCGGGTTGGCGCCATTGATCAGGATCAAGTCGGCGTTCTTGATGTCGCGCCAGTGGTTGGTCATCGCTCCCCTTCCGAACGTGGCGGCCAAACTGACCACCGTGGGGCCGTGTCAAACCCTGGCCTGCTGCTCGAGGTGTACCAGTCCCAGGCCCCGCATCAGCTTGGTGGCGAAGTAGCCCTCCTCCGAGCTGAACGCGGCGCCTCCCGCGAAGGCGATGCCTTCGGTGCGGTTGACGGTGTTGCCGTTGCCGTCCGTGGCGACGAAGGTCGCGTCGCGCGAAGCCTTGATGTTGTGCGCGATCTTGTCGAGCATGTCGTCCCAGGAGATCTTCTGCCAGCTCCTGGCGCCGGCCGGCCGGTAGAGCGGCGACTCGACGCGGCGCGGTGACACCGCAAGCTGCATCGCGGTGGCGCCCTTGGGACACAGGCGCCCCTCGTTGACCGGGCTGTCGGGATCGCCCTCGATCTGGAGCAGCTGAGTCGAGCCGTCGCTGTTCTGCCGCGTGTAGGCCAGGAGCGCGCAGCCGACCGCGCAGTAAGGGCAGACCGAGTGCAGCTCCTTGGCCCCTTCGATGCGCAGCTTCTGCTTGACCCTGGTCGACTCCGCCAGGGCCACGTCGAAGCCGAGGCCCGAAGCAGCGAGCGCGCCTGCCCCCGCCGCGCCGACCTTAAGGAATTCCCGACGTGTGACTGTCGGCAAACTCGTCCCCCCGAACGAGTTGAACCTACGCCAGGCCGGTAGCTACGTCAAGTTTTCAACCGGTCGACATGAGCAGGTCGCTCCTGTCATCCGGCTCGGGATTCCGCAAGAGGTCGAGCAGGCGCGCGTCCCAGGGCACGATGACGCCGGTTGCCCCAGCGCTCTCGTGGTCCCGAAGGGCGGCCGCCCAGGCCTCTCGGTCGGCGGGCATGGCGATCTCGATCCAGGTCTCGCCGTCCGGTGCGCCGACAACGGCCCGGCCGCGGCTCAGCGTGCGCAGCGCACCCGGCTCCGCTCCGGTCGTGCGGAGCCTGACCCGCTCGGTCGTGGCGGCGATCGCGCCCAGGATGGTCCACTGCTCGGGGCCGTCCCCGTCCAGCCCTATCATCTCCGCCCCCGCTGCCTCGAGCGCTCGAACGTCGGCCAGGAAGTCGCCGGCATCTTCGATGCGGCCGGGCATCGTCACGCCGACCTTGATCACGCGATCAATCTAGCGTCCCGAGACTTTGACCTTCGGAAGGTTCTGGATCGACTCGCGAAACGACTTCGCAAACGCGGCCACGCCCTCGTCCTCCAGCTCCTGTGTGACCGCGGCCAGGTCCACCCCGCTGATCGCGAGCTCGTCCAGCACCCGGCGCGCTCCTTCCACGTCCTTCTGGAGCGTGAGCTGGACGCGACCGTGGTCGGAGAAGGCTTCGAACGTCGCCGGCGGCATGGTGTCGACCGTGGCCGGACCGATCAGCTCCTCCACGTACATCACGTCTCGGTAGCGAGGGTTCTTGGTCGAGGTGCTGGCCCAGAGGCAGCGCTGTACCGACGCTCCCTCGGCGCGCAGCCTGTCCCAGCGGGCGCCGGAGTGGAGCTGGGTGAACATCTCATAGGCCAGCTTGGAGTTGGCGATGCCGGCGCGCCCAAGCAGGTGCTTTAGCTGCGGCTTGCGCTCGAGCAATGCGTCCACCTTGGTGTCGATCCGGCTGACGAAAAAGCTGGCGACGCTGTGCACGCGCCGCGGGTCACCGCCGCTCTCGCGCAGCTGCTCCAGGCCGGCGAGGTACGCCTCCACGACCTTGACATAGCGCTCGACCGCGAAGATGAGCGTGACGTTGATGTTGGCGCCCTCGGCAATCCTCGCCTGGATTGCCGGCAGGCCCGCCGGGGTGGCGGGGATCTTGACCATCACGTTCGGTCTTGCGGTGCGCCGCTGCAGGTCGCGCGCCGCCGCAATCGTTCGCTCGGTGTCGCCAGCGATCTCCGGCGAGACCTCGATGCTGACGAAGCCGTCCCCGCCGTGCTCGCGGTCGAAGACCGGGCGCATGACGTCGGCCGCCGCCTGCACGTCCTCGATCAGCAGGTCCCAGACGATCGACTCGGGGTCCTGGCCGCGGTCCAGCCGCCTGATCACGTGCTCGGCGTAGGCGTCCGAGCTCTCGAGCGCCCTGGCGAAGATGGTCGGGTTCGCGGTCACACCGCTCACGCCTGCGTCGCGGTAGCGTGCCAGCCGCCCCGACTGGATCATCTCGCGGTCGATCTGGTCGAGCCATACGCTCTGGCCGAGCCGCTTGAGCTCGGCGATCGGATTGGTTGTGCTCATGTTGTCCCCCAAACCAAAATACGCCGCATGTCAGATGAGGCGACGCGAACCCTTCGGGACCTGATGCCGCTCGGCACCACCCTCGGCATCCGCGCCAACGTCTACACGGCGGAGCGTGTCGAGCTGGCGCTGGATTGGGCCGCTGAGCTCTGCACCGCGAACGGCATCCTCCACGGGGGCGTGATCATGGCGCTCGCGGACTCGGCCGGAGGCGCGTGCGCGATGCTCAATCTGCCGGTCGGCGCCACCGGCACGGCGACGATCGAGTCGAAGACGAACTTCCTCGGAGCCGTGAGGAGAGGTGTGGTGACGGCGGTCTCGACGCCTCTGCACACTGGAGGAACGACGATCGTCGTCGAGACGGACGTGCGCGACGAGGGAGGCAAGCTCGTCGCCAGGGTCACGCAGACCCAGCTGGTGCTGCGGGCCACCGGTCGCTAGCGCTTCAGGGCGGCGGCGACCTTCTCCCGCAGTTCGCGCTTCAGCTCCGAGGAGTCCAGCGACGCACTCAGGTGCCCGGCAACGACTTTCTTGAGCCGGTCCGGAAGCATCTTCTCGAAGGTCGAACGAGCCTCGGCGGGCCCGGCCAGGTAGAGATGCATGTAGGCACCGGAAGCCATGTCCCGCTCCACCGTCTTCACCGCCGTCTCGAGGTTGGCCTTCGCCCTGTTCTCCGCCTTGCGCTGGTTGCTGGGAGCCGAGGTTCCCCCCGCGCGTGAGTGCCGGACCTCGGTCCCGTTGACCTGCTCCAGGGCGACGATGTCGTCGAGGATGGAGCCGAAGGTCTTGGCGTGCTCCTTGTCCACGACCGCGATGAGAGCCGGCGGATTGTGCTCGAGCTGGCGCAGGATCGGCGCCACCAGCAGCTGGCCGACCTCGAGTCGCTCGTCTGTCTCGTCGCGCAGCTTGACGAGCTCCAGGACGCCGTGCGGCTCATCGGCAAAACCGGCGAACGCTGGGCATCCCGCGGGACGAACCACGGCGACGTGGTGCCGGAGGCGCCGCATCTCGTACTCCATCAGCTCGCGGTCCTTCGCGGTCATCCGATCCTGATAGCGGTGCAGAAGGTCGCGAAACTCGATGTCGTAGAAGCGAGCGTCATAGCCCTCCGAGCGCGCGGGCAGGTAGATGCTGACCGCGCGGTTCGACGCGCGCCGCAACCGGGGCGCGAGGACGAAGAGGGCCTGAAGCGGGCTGTAGTTGCTCATTCCACAATCTTGAACGCTTAGCTCGACACCCGCCGGTAGAGTGTTTGGTCAGAAGATGCTCGAGGACGAGGTCCCGATCGCGTGGAAGGCGGTGCCGCGCCATGTGGCGGTGCTGGCCGCCGATGGCACCGAGATCGGCACGGCCGAATCGATCCTCGGTGACGAGGAGGAGGACATCTTTCACGGGCTCGCCCTCCGGCGCGCTGCTGACGGACAGACGGTCGAAGTCCCCGCGCGCCGCGTCAAGAAGATGACCCAGCAGCACATCGTCACCGACCTGACGGCGGACGAGGTGCAGAACCTGCCCGCGTACCGGAGGCGCTAGGCCCGGCTCGCGACCTGCTTCGCCTCCATGTCGCGCATGAAGGCCAGCGCCTCTTCGACCGAGGGCACCGAGAGCACGTTCCTGGCCGCGAACTGGTCGGCGTCGGCGGATCGCTTGTCGCGCATGCGGGCCGCCGCGGCGTCACGGTCGTACTCGGTGCGCCGAAGGTTCACGCCAGGGCCGAGCATCGCCCAGTAGGCGCCCGGGTCTCCGTAGGGCATGCCCACGCTTCCCGCGTTGACGATCCTGAGCCGGTCGACCGTGCGGTCGAACTGCATATGGGTATGGCCGCAGACGACGAGGTCGGCATCCACACCTGACATCAGTGTGCGCACACGTTCGGCCGGAGTCTCGCTCGTGAAGACGTCGGTGTCATTGCGCGGCGAGGCATGGCAGAACAGGACGCTGCCCACTCCGTCGACCGCGTCGATCGCGACCGTGTCCTCGAACGAGGCGAGGAAGTCGCGCTGCTCGCGGTCGATCTGCTTCGCGCACCAGCCGGCGAACGGCCCTGGCATCGGGGACTTCTCCTGGCCGTCGAACTCTTCGACGAGCCCGCGGTCGGCATTGCCGCGCACGAAGCGGACCGTCTTCAACCCGCGCAGCGCCTCGATCGTCTCGGCGGGCATGGCACCCGAGGCCACGTCCCCGCAGAAGACGATCAGCTCCGGGTGTTCCCGCTCCACCTCCCGGAGCACGGCCTCGAGCGCGGGCAGGTTGCCGTGGATGTCGGAGAGAACCGCGACTCTCATGCGCTCTGCTTGAAGAAAAGGCCTATTCGCCCAGGCCCATCCGCCCGGCCTGGGCCTCGGCCGAGGCCTTGTCGGCGTACGGTCCGTCGAGCCTCACGCCTTCGGCGTGGCCGCGCTCGTCGATCTCGGCGCTGACGACGTACCAGCGCTTGCCCAGGTGGAGGACACCGTGGTGGAACTCCGCGGTCCAGCTCTTCGGCGTGATGCCGACCCGCTCCCCCACCGGCTCAGTCTACGTGCGTCCGCCTGCGTATGAAAGGGCCCATCAGCGCCAGCCCGCCGAAGCCGACGGCGAGCACGAGCCCGATCAGGAGAAGGGGCGCGCTCAGGCCGTAGCGAAGAGCGCCGATGACGATCACACCGAGGCCGACGCAAAGCCCCAAGATCACTCCCCAGAGCCATGATTGCCCCATTCCTTAGAAACGCCCGAGCGTCTAAAACGGAGTAAAAGAAATTCGAGACCGGTAGCCTGGCGAAGTTGAGCTCCGCCCCCGTCGGCCTCTTCGATTCCGGTGTCGGCGGCCTCTCGGTGCTGCGAGAGATCGAGGTCGCGCTGCCAGCGGAGCGGGTGTACTACGTCGCCGATTCGGCGCACGCACCTTGGGGCGACAAGCCGCCCGAGTTCGTGCGCGAGCGCGGCTTGAAGATCGCGAAGTTCCTGATCGGCCAGGGCGTCAAGGCCATCGTCATCGGCTCCAACACCGGCACCGCCGGGTCGGCGGAGGCGCTCCGGAGCACGCTCGCCATTCCAGTGGTCGGGATCGAGCCCGGCATCAAGCCGGCCGTCAGCGCGACCAGATCCCGGATCATAGGCGCGATCGTGCCTGCCGCGGTCGGCGGATCGGACCGCCTCGCCTCGCTGCTCGACCGGTTCGGCACCGATGTCCAGGTGATCGTGCAGCCGGTGCCGGGGGTGGTCGAGCACATCGAGGCCGCGGACCTCGACGGTCCGGAGCTGAGGCGGATGGTCGAGGGCTACATCCGGCCCATGCTGGACGCCGGCGCGGACACGATCGTGCTCGGGTCGACTCACTACGTTTTCCTGAAGTCGCTCCTCACGGAGCTCGCCGGGCGCGAGGTCACGCTCATCGAGACCGGCGCCGCGGTCGCCCGCCAGCTCGGGCACGTGCTCGACGAGCGTGGCCTTCGCGCGGACGGAAGCGCGGGCGGGGAACGATTCTGGACGAGCGGCGACCCGGTCACCTCCTCACGCGTGATCTCCAGGCTCCTCGGCCGCGAGGTGGAGGTCGAGAAGCTGCCGGACCTCTAGGTCACTTGCAGGCGAGGAAGGCCAGGTGCGAAGAGGTAAGCGCCAGGCTTCCGTGCAACGTGACTACGCGCCGAACTTCAGCACCAACCCGATGCCATAGGTGATCCCGCCCACGATCACGCCCGCGAGGGTCATCTCCAGCCCCGCCGACCACCATTTGCGCAGCGTGAAAAGGGACTTGGCCGCGCCCACCAGGAAATGCGCGACCAGGGAGACGATCGCCGCGGTGATCACCCCACGCGATCCCTGCAGCCAGAAGAACGGCATCACCGGCACCATCGCCCCGATGAAGGTGCTCACGCCCGCCGCGATCGCGGATTGCGTGGGGTTCCCGCCGCTCTCGAGCCCACCCAGCTCTTCCGGCCCATGAACCCTGAGCAAGGCGTCCGGGTTGTCAGAGAGCTGCTCTGCAAGCCGGTCCGCCATCGCTTTGTCGATGCCCTTGAGCTGGTAGAAGAGCGATACCTCTTCTTTCTCCTCGTCGGGGTGCTCGATGATCTCCTGTCGCTCGCGCTCCACGTTCGCGGCCGCGACCTCGTTCTCCGAGCGCTCGGCCAGGAATGCGCCGGTCGCCATGGAGAGACCCGAGGCGATGGCGCCGAACAGACCCGCCGTCAGGACGAAGCTCGAGCCTCCAGTGGCTCCGGACACGCCCGCGACGATGCCGAACACGGCGGCGAGGCCGTCGTTCGCCCCATAGATCGCGCCCGAGATCCAGCCCGCGCCGGTGCGGTGCCACGACTCGCGGCCGAGGATCCTGTTGAGGCGGCTCTGCACGCTCGACGGCGCCGGGCCGGCGTTGTGTGCGACCTCCATCGACTCGAGGGAGCGGGAGTGGCCCTGCTCCTCAACGCGAATGGCCTCGAGCACCGCGTCGGTGTCGGGATCGCCGGTCGAGCGCTTGTAGCGGTCCGTGATCTCGACCTCCTCAGCCGCCTCCATGCGGGCGATCACGCTCTCGACCGGCGCGAGCCGGGCCTGTAGGCGCTGGACCACCGAGAGCTTCACCGATGAGGGGTCGGGGATGGTTTGGCCCAGCTCGCGGAGCCGTTCCTCGATGCGGCTGCGATGTGATGCCTCGGCGTCGGCGATCGCCCGGATGATCTCGCCCCGGCGTGTGCTGCCCATCCGCTCCGCGAGCAGGGTGTACATCTCGCGCGCCTGCACCTCGCCGCGCCACGCCTGGAGCAGGCGGGCGACCGCCTCGCGCGGCGCGGTTTGCTGTGCCATTTAGAGCGTCACTCAGTGTCAGGCTAGCGAGAGTCGGCTGGAGCTTGAACCGCATCGGCCTTGCCGACCACGACAAGCACGCGCTGGACGGCGTTGTTCTGCACCCCCTCCAGGTTCCAGGCCTGCTCCAGCGGCTGCGTGTTGCCGGCCGCATCGGTGGCGCGAACGCACAGCTCGTGCTCACCCGGGCGGCTTGCATCCCACTGACACGTCCACCGCCGCCAGGCGAATGGCGGGCCGGCATCCTCGAGATTCCCGGGCGACCAGGAGGCACCGCCGTCATCACTCAGCTCCACGCCCGTGATCGGGGCGCGACCGGACCATGCCCTGCCTTCGATGACGTGCCGCCCAGGGTCGACGAAGCGCCGGCGCGACATGAAGTCGGGTACCCCCGGCGGGACCATCAAGGCCCGGGGAAGGATGCGCTCCACCGGCGCGCCGGCCTCCTGGTCCGATGTGCGGTAGTGATAGGCCGTCGCCTGCTGGTATCCCTGGAAGGGCGAGCCGGCGACCGTGATCGACCGCAGCCACTTGACGTGGCTCATGCCGTACCAGCCGGGGACTATGAGGCGGAGGGGAAAGCCGTGCTGCGGCGGCAGAGGCCCGCCGTTGACCTCGTAGGCGAGCAAGACCTCGCCGCGCGACGCCTCCGCGACCGAAAGGCTGCGCTCGTAGTACTGGTCGACCCCGCCCTGCACGCCGCGGTCCAGGCCGGTGAACACGACGTCGACCGCGCCGGCCCTCACCCCGGCCTCCTCGAGGACCGCCCTGAGTGGGGTCCCCGTCCACTCCGCGTTGCCCACGGCTTCGGCGAGCCACGGCTGGCTCAGGGGCCGCGGCGACATGCGCGCGCGGCCGTTGCCCGCGCATTCGAGGGTGACGGCGACCGTGGTCGATGGGCGCGACCTGATGTCTTCCAGCGTCAGGCGCAGAGGCCTGCGCACGTGGCCTCCGACGCACAGCTCGTACATCTCAGCGTCGACCAGCGGGATGTCGAAATGGATCAGCAGGTAGTGAAGGCCGACTGGAGTGAGCTCATAACGGAGCGCCTCGAGCGGCATCGAATGGTTGCGGACCGCGAGCTGCAGCTCTTCGGGCGTGATGTCCGGGCTGGTGACGAGGGTTCCCGCAGCTCTCGGTGGCGAGGTCTTCGGCGCTGTGATCGGGCTAGTCTAGAAGTCATGCAGGAAAGAAGTGAGGAGCAGGTCATAAGCCGGCTCCTCGAGCTGGAGAACGACGGCCAGGCCGAGCGCAGAGCCGAGCTCACCAACGAGCGTTTCCTGGCTTTGCTGCACGATCCCGACGACAGGTTGAGCTACGTCCTGCGTCACGGCACCGACCAGACCGAGGGCGCCGAGATCCCCGCGGGCACCGAGTTCTACCAGTACCCGACGCCGGACGAGGCGCAGCGCGCATTCGAGCAGCTCCTCGCCGAGTCGAGGCAGGCCGGCGAACTTGTGGAAGAGGACTCGACGGACGATATCGGCGACTTCGAGTCGAGCGGCGCGGAGGTGCGCGACCTCTTCGCCGACAGCGACGAGGACGAGCTCTCCCAGGACCCGGTGATCAGCGAAGAGGAAGAGCCCTAAGCCGCGTCGCTCCCAGCAATCTCCAAGCATCCTCACATGCCGCCAACAGCACCCACGCGGAGGATTTGAAGCATGTCTCGAAGAATCCTGATCCCCGCGGTCGCGGTCGCAGCCCTGGTGGTGCTCGGGGCCGCCGGCGCGTACGCCTACTTCTTTTCCAGCCTGCGCTCGAGCCCGTCATCGCTGGCCCTCACCTCTCCGAGCCCGACAGCAAGCGCGAGCGCGACCACCGCGGGCTCTGGCGCCGGCACGTGGAAGGTCGCCTCCGGCTCGCTCGTCGGCTATCGCGTCAAGGAGCAGTTCGCGGGCCAGTCATCGACCCATGACGCGGTGGCGCGCACCAGCGGCGTGACCGGCACCGTCACGATCACGAAGTCGGGCGACACCTACACGATGTCGACGGCGAAGATCACAGCCCAGCTCGCCGGCCTCGCCAGCGTCGACACCGTGGCGGGCTACAACGTGAGCCAGCGCGACGGCATCGTCCAGCGGACGCTCGACGTGAGCTCGTTCCCGACCGCGGTGTTCGAAGCGTCCTCGGTCGAGCTGCCCCCGGCGACCGCCTCAGGCCAGGCCGTGACCGTCTCCGTGCCCGGCAAGCTCACCGTCCACGGCGTCACCAAGGACGTGACGGCCACCATCCAGCTCCGGGTCACTGGGAGCACGGCGCAGCTCGCGGGGTCGATCCAGGCCAGCATGGCGGACTACGGGATCACGCCTCCGCAGGTGCCGATCACCGTCGTCCAGCCGGCCGTCACGATCGAGTTCTCGATCAACCTGACGCAGGGTTAGGCCGGGACTATCGCGCCTGGCTCATCAGTCGCGCCTGGGTGTGGGCGAGGTGGCGAGCCGGGTCGGGATCGACGGCCTTGCGCTCGGGCGACGCGTAGTAGTCGGCGTCGGCACTCTCCCAGGACTTCGGCCCGTCGTAGGAGATGATCCAGACGAACTGATCCGTTCCGTCCACCGTCCAGGCGCCCAGGACGCGAAACCCGAGCTTCTCGCGCAGGGGGACGATCCGGGACCGCCACTCCGAGATCCACTCACCCATCTCGCCAGGCTTGACGGTGTACTCGCGCAGCTGCCAGGTCACGCTTTCGATGTTCCCCGGCCGGGGGACCTTGAAGGGGCCCCCCGGCCAGGAATCCCACGCTACTTCTTGAGGCACGTCCCGGACGTCTGATTTGCCGCCCGGAGCATGTTGACCGTGTTGTCGTCCGCGAAGGCGATGTGCGCGCAGCCCTTCGAGTCGAGGTCTTCCATGATGAAATCAAGCAGGTTTCGGTTCGAGCTTGGGGCCACGCAGAAGATGCCGAGGTTGCAGATGTCGCCGATGTGCATCGGCGTGGTCGTGATCTGGGTCACGGCCCACGTCGCGCCGCCCGTGCCCGCGCTCAGGTTCAGCGATTGCGCCGCGTACAGGTTCCAGCTGCACGCGGGCGGGTAGGTGGTCGGGTTGCCGTTCGCCGGCCCGGGCCCAGCGCAGCCGCCGGGGTCGGCTTTGCCGAACGGGTCCGTGGGAAGGATCTCGGTCGTCCGCAGGTAGGCGACGTCGACCTGGCCGGGCCTGCCCGCCGCGATCGCCGGGAAGAAATGCGTGCCCCGCTCGCTTGCCGGGTTGACGCGGTAGGCGGCGCGCGCGCTGCCGGGGATCAGGCCACCCCCGCCGTCCCACGTCGCGCCCCCGTTGCTCGACCAGATCACGTACATGTCGTACTCGCATGACGTGTCCGACTGGACGGTCCCGGCCGTCGACTCGGCCGAGCAGGTGGCCGGGTTCGAGCTCAGGTTGATCGTGAAACCGAGATACGGGTTGCCGGCGGAGTCGAGGGTGAAGGCGACGAAGGGCGTGGACGAGTCGTGCCCGAAGCCCGCGTCGAACGCCTGCTGCGGCGTCCATGTGGCGCCGTTGTCGTCGGAGTACGAGATCCAGAGGGTGTGGAACGACTGGAGCATGCTGACGTTGCAGCCGGTCGCGTTCTGAGCGAGGTCGGCGGCGATCCAGGCGACGAAGATGCGTCCCGCGTGCGGTGTCCCGGGCGGCGCGATCCCGACCCCGGCGGGCACGGTGTTGCAAAAGGTGTAGCCCTGGGCGACCAGCGTGCCGCTGACTGCGCCGGGGGTGACGGCCGGGGCGGCCAGGACCTCTTGCGGCGGTCCGAAGGTGGCGCCGCCGTCGTGCGAGATGTTGACCCAGATCTGGCTCGGGCCGTAGAAGTCGTGGTACATGAGCACGACCTCGGCTTGCGAGGTCTGAGTCGCGGGAGGAAGGATCGACGCCGCGACCCAGTCGCGGTCGACGCCGAAGGGGCTGCAGCTGGTAGCGCACTGGGGGATCACGCCCGCACCGTGCGTCCACGTCGTGCCGTGGTCGACCGACTTCCAGACATCGGCCTGGAGGGGCGCGACGCCCTCGCTGCCGGCCAGGTTGCAGAGGTACACGGAGTTGGCCTGGTCCGTGGCCAGGCAGTCGTCGCCGCTGTTCGGGTCGGCGGTGGTGACCTGGTGCCAGGTCGCGCCGCTGTTGGTCGACGTGTAGGTGATGGTTCCGCCGCTCGGGGTCGTGTCGTAGAGCTGGCCGCGGCTGTCGGACACGATCGACGGCTCGCCGCCATAAGCGCCCACGTTGGCGATGCTGTAGCCAGGCGGCGGCGCGGCCATCGCGCCTGGAGACAACCCGATCGCGGCCGCGATCACAGAGACGATACCCCCGCCAGCCAGAAGACCACGTCGAGCCCTATTCATATCCGCACCCCCAAAGTTCGGGGCCCCCGGTCGGGGCCCCGTACAGCCATCAAAAAACGTATCAGGATCAGGCGGCCTCTGCCTCGGCAACCTCGACGATCGCTTCCACCCGCCGCCGGCGCACCGCCACGATCGCGGCGCAGAATCCGGCCAGCGCGATCAGGCCGGCAAGCTGAAACGATGCGCTGAAGCCATGCGTCAGCGCGACGTCGACGGCCGCGCGCGTCGGCCGCACGCCGATGAGCTGATCGCGGGCGATGGCCGTCGCGAGCGTGCCCATCAGCGCGATCCCGATCGAGCCGCCGAGCTGGCGCCCGACGTTGAGCACCGCGGACACGATGCCGGACTCGTCCGGCCGGACGTGCGCGATCGCGGTCATGCTCGTCGAGACGAAGACCTGGCCGAGGCCGAGGGCCAGCACCACGAGCGGACCGAGCACCGACGCCACGTACGACGCGTGGTCGGTGATCGCGGAGAGCCAGAACAGGCCGGCCGCGGCCATCAGCGCGCCGGCGGCCATCGGCAGCCTCGGGCCGATGCGGCCGGCCAGCCTCGACGTCACGCCCGCGCCCACCGCCACGCCCAGAGCCGTGGGCAGGAACGCAAAGCCTGCCTGGAGCGGCGTCAGGCCGAGGACGTTCTGCAGGAAAAGCGTCAGCGTGAACAGGGTGCCCGACAGCGCCGCGCCGGTGGCGAGGGACAGGGCGTACGCTCCGGATCGGTTGCGGTTCTTGAAGATCTGCAGCGGCATGAGGGGCTGGCGGCTCAACGCTTCGATGAGCAGGAATGCAAGCAGAAGCGCGAGCGCGCCGCCGAGCGTCGCCACCGTCATCGCGTCGTCCCAGCCGTGGACGGCGGCGCGTGAGAGCCCGTAGACCAGAAGCGTCGCACCGGCCGTGACGGCGGCAGCGCCAGGCAGGTCGAGCCGGCCGCGGTGGCCGCGCGCCGCGTTGAGGGCGCGTGGCGCGACCAGGGCGAGGGCGATCCCGACCGGCACGTTGACGAATAGGATCCAGCGCCACGAGAAGTAGTTGGTGATGACACCGCCGAGGAGCAGGCCGAGCGCGCCGCCTGACGCGGAGACGGCGGAGTAGACGCCGAGCGCTCGATTTCGGGCGGGACCTTCGGCGAACGTGCCGGCGAGCAGCGAGAGCGCCGTCGGCGCGACCACGGCCGCGCCGGCGCCCTGGAACGCGCGAGCGACGATGAGCGCGGTCGACGTCGCGGCGAGGCCGCCTGCCAGCGAACCCGCCGTGAAAAGCAGGGTGCCGAAGACGAACATCCGCCGCCGGCCGAAGAGGTCGCCGGCGCGACCGCCAAGCAGGAGCAGTCCGCCAAACGCGATCGTGTAGGCGTTGACCACCCACTCCAGGTCGGTGGAGCTGAACTTGAGCGCGTGCTGAATGGACGGGAGCGCGACGTTGACGATGGCGACGTCGAGCACGACCATCAGCTGCGCGACCGCGATGACCGCGAGCGCGAGACCGGGCGAGCGGCGCGAATTGTCGATGAACATCGAATCCTCCTTCTCACGGCTGGTGGTGAGGCGCAGAAACTGGTTGATCCCGAGGGCGCGAAACTGCAGTCGCTCGTAGCGGGGAAAGGCCGGCGCCGCGGCGGCGAAATCGATGACCTCAGGGCTGGTGACCTCGTGCTGCCGCCCGCCGTACGTCACGACCGCACCACCTGCCGCCAGGACGTTCTGGTACCAGCCGGCGCGCTCGCTGAACGTCAGCGGCATGACAAACGCGCCCGCGTAGGGCCGCATACCGAGCGGGCTCGCGTACACGCGTCCCGTGCGGCGGCCGCGGTGGTGAAGCACGCCGACGATGGGCATCCAGCGCCGTCCCGCGACCAGCAGGACGAGAGGGTTGACGAAGCGGGCGGCGAGGCGGATGACCCGACGCGCCCGCGGACCGATCTGGATCGTATGTTGGCTTTTCATACCCCAAGGACGAGGCAGCCGCGTGAGGTGTGACGCCGACCTCGGATGTCACATCCCCGGCAGGTATCTCGTCTTGATGTCGGAGAGATGATCGAGAGCACGGGCTTCAACCAGGCGTGGGCCGAGCACCACGGTTTTCTGCTCGACGTCGCGTACCGGTTGCTCGGCAGCTACACGGATGCCGAGGACGTCGTCCAGGAAGCGTTCACGCGATTGCTTCGCAGCGACCTCGACCCGATCGAGGACGCGCGCGCGTGGCTGGTGGTGGTCGTCAGCCGCCTCTGCCTCGACCACCTGCGCTCCGCCCGAGTACGGCGCGAGTCGTACGTCGGGCCGTGGTTTCCCGAGCCTCTCATCGCGATTGACGGCGACGCCTCTGACCCGGCCAACGTGGTCACGCTCGACGAGAGCGTCCGGATGGCGATGCTGATCGTCCTCGAGCGCATGTCGCCCGCGGAGCGGGTGGTCTTCGTCCTCCATGACGTCTTCGACTTTCCTTTCGAGACGATCGCTGCGATGGTGGGACGCAGCGCGGCGGCTTGCAGACAGCTCGCGAGTCGCGCGAGGCGGCGTGTCAGGGAAGAGGCGGGCTCGAGCCGCTTCCACCTCGACCCGGCCGAACAGCGTCGGGTGGTGGAGGCTTTCATCGCCGCATGCGCCTCGGGCGACTTGAAGAAGCTCCTACCCCTGCTCGACCCGTCCGTCGCGGGTTGGGCTGATTTCGGCGGCCTGCTCCCGCCGGTGCGGCAGCCCAACGTCGGGTCCGACCTTGTCGGTCACAACCTGATCAATTTCTTTGGTGTCGCCTCGGGCACAACGATGGAGATGCGCGACATCAACGGCGAGCCCGGGATCGTGGCTTATCGGGGTGGCGACCTCGTGGCTGTGATCGCGCTGACTTTGAAGGCCGGCGCGATCACCCGGGTCTACGTCGTGGCCGACCCTCGCAAGCTGGAGCATGCAAGGAAAGCACTCGCCGGCTGACGCACTTTGTAGACTCGCGCTGAGACATTGACCCCCTCCATTCGGCTCGGGCGTCTGTTCGGGATCGAGGTCGGATTCAACTGGAGCCTGATCTTCATCGTCGCGCTCATCGCCTGGACGGTCGCGGCCGACATCCTGCCGGGGACCGCGCCCGGGTACGCGCCCCTGCTCTACTGGCTGCTCGGTGCGGCGGGCGCCCTCCTCTTCTACGCGAGCCTCCTGGCCCACGAGCTGTCGCACGCCGTCGTGGCGCGTCGCAACGGGGTCAAGGTCGCGGGCATCACGCTCTGGCTCTTCGGCGGCGTTTCGCGGCTCGAAGGCGAGCCCGTGAGCGCCCGCTCCGAGGCCTTGATCGCCGGCGTCGGTCCGCTGACCAGCTTCGTGGTCGCGGTGCTTTCCCTGATCATCGCTGTGCTCGCCGGCGGCAGCAGCCTCGTCGCGGCGCTGTTCAGCTGGCTGAGCTTCGTCAACGTCATGCTCGGCCTCTTCAACCTCGTACCCGCGTTCCCGCTGGACGGCGGCAGGCTGCTCAGCTCCCTGCTGTGGTGGAGGTCCGGCAGCCGGCAGCGCGGCGTGCACAACGCGGTCCGCGTCGGCCGGGTCTTCGCCTACCTCATGATCGCGGCCGGCGTGGTAGGCGTCTTCATCGGTCAGCCGGTGAGCGGGATCTGGATCGCCTTCGTCGGCTGGTTCCTGCTGTCGGCGGGCGCGGCCGAAGAGGCGGGGTCCACGATCCGCATCGCGCTGCGGTCGGTGCCGGTCTCGGCGGCGATGACATCACCCGTCGTCACGCTGCCGGACTGGGTGACGGTGCAGACGTTTCTCGAGTCGGTCGCTCCGAACCACAGCTTCACCACGTATCCAGTCCACGAGGCATCGGGCGCGCTCACCGGCGTCGTGCGCCTCTCCGACCTCGTCCGCATGCCCGCGGGCGAGCGCGCGGAGAGGCACCTGAAAGACGTCGCCAGGCCGATCGCCGAGGTGCCGGTCACCAATCCTCGCGAAGACCTGTCGGCGTTGATCGGGCGGATCGGTGGCGGGCTCGAGCAGCGCGTCCTCGTCTTCGACAAAGGCCAGCTGGTCGGCATCGTCTCGCCCGCGGACGTCGCCCGCGTGCTCACGCTGCGCGGCGCGCGCGCTACTTAGTCGAGGCCGGCTTCCTCAGCGCCTTCTCGATCTCGTCGGTGAGCTCGCGGAACGTCTCCCCGAGCGCTGAGCCGAACGATCGCGCCGTCTGCTTGGTCTTCGTCCTGACCTCCGGGTCGCGCGTGGCGGTCTCGAGCGACTTGAACACCGACTCCGCGGCCTGGCGCAGCTGCTCGAGGGAGCGATTCAAGTCCGCCGTCTCGCTCACGTCGCCGGCGTCGCGATAGTGGCGCTTCAGGTCACCCGCAAGACCCTGGATGTCCGCCTCGAAGCGATCCCATGCATGCTTGCTCTCTTCTCGTGCCATGACTCCAACTTAGCTCACAGGATCATCGTGCTGACGCTGCGCCGCGGCGCGACCTCGGCCTCGCGGACGGCCGCGGCGATCCGCTGCAGGGCGACCGCGTAAGCCGCCAGGCGCATGGAGACCCCTTTCTCGGCGGCGAGCGCGGTCACAGCGTCGTACGCGCGGCGCATCACCACCGCCAGGCGAGCCTCGACCTCCTCGAGCAGCCATCGCTCCGAGTGCAGGTCCTGGACCCACTCGAAGTAGCTGACGACCACACCGCCCGCGTTCGCCAGGATGTCCGGCAGGACGTGGGCTCCGCGCCGGGCCAGGACCGCGTCCGCCTCCGGGGTGGTCGGACCGTTGGCCAGCTCGACGATCCAACGCGCGCTCACGCGCTCCGCGTTCTCGGCCGTGATCTGTCCCTCCAGCGCCGCCGGCACGAGGATGTCGACGTCCTCGTACAGCGGGCTGTCCGCCCGCTTCCTCTCGAAGGTCGTCCAGTCGCAGAAATGGGCCCCGCGGTCTTTGTAGGCGATCAGCTCCTCGACGGGCAGGCCCTCCGGCGCGACGAGGGACGCGGTCGAATCCGAGGCGGCGACGATCACCGCCCCCGCCTGCCGCAGAAGAAGGGCCGCGTTGGCGCCGGCGTTGCCGAATCCCTGGATCGCGACCCGCTTGCCACGCAGGTCTTCCTGTGCCGCGTTAAGAGCGGCCTCCAGCACGTCGAACCCTCCGCGCGCAGTCGCCTTGTCCCGGCCGAGCGAACCGCCGTGCTCGACGGTCTTGCCGGTCACCACGGCCGGGTCGGCGAGGCCGGACTGGCGCCCGTACTCGTCGGCGAGCCAGTCCATGATCCTCGCGTCGGTGTTGACGTCGGGCGCGGGGATGTCGACAAGAGGCCCGATCACACGCCAGATCCTCTCTGTGTAGGCGCGCGTCAGCGCCTCGAGCTCGCGCGGTGAAAGCAGATGAGGGTCGACGGTGATGCCGCCCTTGCCGCCGCCCATCGGGATGTTGACGACGGCGGTCTTGATGCTCATCCAGCCGGCCAGCGCCTTGACCTCGTCGAGGCTGACGTTGGGGTGGTAGCGGATGCCTCCCTTGTACGGACCGCGCGCCGAGCTGTGCTGGACGCGATACCCGGTCAGCAGCTCGCGCCGGCCATCGTCGCGTACGAGAGGGATCGAAACCTCATGGACGCGCTCGGGCCGCTTGATCCTGCCCAGCAGCGATGGATCGCCGACTCCCGCCACGGCCGACGCGGCATCGACCGTGGCGCAGAAAAGCGCGTAGGCACCCTCTTCGCCCATCAGAGCCTCCTCTTCGCGGATAGCTGCCTCTCATCATGCGCCCCGGGCCAGGGCCCGCGTGCCCCCGACGTGCTCAGCCTGGATCGGGAGGCGGCGGGTGCGCCGGTCGTTGGTGCACGGCATGGACTCCACCTTTCTCCTCTGGGCGTGATCGCGGCCTTCGCTATGTTGCTTGCGTTGATCTGCATGCCAGGGCTCACTCAGGCCGCTGTGAGCAGCGAGGGCGACACAGCCGTCAGCGTCTGGCTCGCCTCGCGCGCCGGCCGGATTGGGGACGAGCTCGCGCTGCACAACCTGTCCCGCTTGCCCCCGCACTGGCCGCCGACCAGGAGGCGCCGCTGAGCAAGGAGTCTGCCGGCGTGCTCCTCCACCGGGCTCGCGACGGCAGGCGCGAGGTGCTGCTCGTCCACCCCGGCGGGCCCTTCTGGAAGCGGCGGGACGACGGGGCCTGGTCGATCCCCAAAGGCGAGATCGAGCCCGGCGAGACGGCAATCGAGGTCGCGCGCCGTGAGTTCCAGGAAGAGCTAGGGCAGCCCCTACCCCCCGGCGAGCTGATGCCCCTGGGCACGATCCGTCAGGCCGGCGGCAAGGTCGTCCACGCGTGGGCGGCGGCCGGCGACTTCGACCTAGGCGGGCTGGAGAGCGTGACATTCGAGATGGAGTGGCCCCCACGCTCCGGGCGGACGCAGGCGTTTCCCGAGGTCGACAGGGCCGGGTGGTTCGACCTGGAGACGGCGCGAGGGAAGATCCTCGAAGCGCAGCGGACGTTCCTCGACCGCTTCGAGGAGAAGGCCGGCGGCGGCTGACCCAACAGCCGCCGCCGAATCAAATCGTCGTGTCAGCTCACGGCCGAAAGGGCGTTCACCTGGCCGTGTCCGTACCAGGAGTTGTAGCCGGCGCCGCCCGTGCACTGCTGGGGGGCGCCGTTGTCGACGGACGGGAAGAACGCGTACTCCGCCTGCTGGGCGGCCGACGGACAGGGCATCGAGTCAGCCGTGTTGTCGACCCGCGCCTGCACCTGTCCGGGGCGCGTGAGGCCGAGGCTCTCGATCAGCGCCACGACGCCGGTCACGTGGGGTGAAGCCATCGAGGTGCCCTGCGCCCAGCAGTAGGTCGTCACGCCGACCCCGCCGGGTGCCGTCTCCGTGACCTTGCGCGCGCAGCCGATGTAGCTGGGCCAGGTCGAAAGCACGCGGCCGTGGCCCGGGTCCGCGGTCGGCTGGAGGACGCTGTCGCCTCCCGGCGCCACCACCTGGGTCACGCTCACGCCGTAGTTGGAATAGAACGACTTCTGCTGCAGGCTGCCGTCCGCGGTCACACCGATCACGCCCGGGATCTCGACCGGGATGACGACGCAGTCGTTGTTGACCGGACGCGGCACGGGCGTCGTGTTGTCAGGGCTCTGCACGTCCTGGGTCGGGTGGGCGAGATCGTCCGCAAAGTTGCCTTCGGCCGCGACCACGCTCACTCCCTGCTGCATGGCAAACCGGATGGCGCGAGACTCCGCCTTCCAGATCGCGCGCTGCGTCGGGTCGTTCTTGCAGTTGAAGTAGTAGGGGTCGGCGAAGTAGCTGTTGTTGGTCACGTTGAAGTGGTGCGTTCCGGCCCACCAGAACGCGCACACGACCGTCTCGGGGAAGAAGAATCCCGCTGCGTCGCCGGACTTGATGGCCGCCAGCTTGACGTTCGGCGCCACCCCGACGATGCCGATCCCGTTGCGGGCCGCCGCGATGGTGCCCGCGGTGTGCGTGCCGTGCCCGTTGTCGTCCTTCCAGGCGGCCGGTGAGGTGTTGGGAGCGCCGCCGATGCACGAGACGCTGTTGTTGAAGTCGATGTTCGCCACCAGGTCGGGATGCGTGTAGTCCACGCCGGTGTCGATGTCACCCGCGATCACCGTCGGGCTGCCGCTGGTGACCGCCTGCGCCTCGAAGGCATGGATCTGGCGCATGTCCCACTGGAACCCCGAGAGGGAGTCGCCGGGAAGAGATGGAGCCGCCGCCGCAGGGGTCGAGTCGCTGCCGCCCAGCTGGCTGTTGTCGAGGTGGGTTGCGAAGTTCGTCGTCGCCACGGCGCCGTCGACGCCCTTCGCGGCCTGGACGTTGGCGGCGAAGTCGCTCCGGTTCGAGCGCGCGATCGCGACACCGATCTCCGCGTAGTTGTAGACGAGCTGCCCGCCGGCGCCCTGGATCGCAGCGCCCGCACCGGACGAAGACGCTCCGTCCTTATACGTGACGATGTATGTCTGCACCGCTCCGACGGTGGCCGCGTGCACCGGTGTCGCGGGCACGCTCAGCACGGCCAGAGCCGCCGCCGCAATCGCGGCGCGGGGCCGCGAACCGATACGGATATGAGTCACACGCATACGTCTTTCCCCCTTGCCGCCAATACCGACGAAAGCCACGACTGAGCTTATCAACCCGTTCGGTCCGATGAAAAGAGGCCGTCAGGCGGTGCGCGGGCGTTGCAGAGGTATGGCCAAGACCAGCCCCCTCGAATGCGTCGAGGTGGAGACCGCGCCGATCTCGCGATTCGAGCGTCTCCTCGACGAAGACATCCGCTCCGAGCTCGACCAGACGATGGCGGGGCTCGCGGACTTGATGCGCGGCCACGTCATCTGGAACGTGAACTCGACGGCACGCGGCGGAGGCGTGGCCGAGCTGCTCGCATCGCTCATCCCCTACAGCCGGGGCGCCGGCATCGACGAGCGCTGGGCCGTCATCGAAGGGACGCCGGAGTTCTTCCACGTCACGAAGAAGCTGCACGTCCTGCTTCACGGGGTGGCGGCCGACGGTGAGACGCTGACCGAGGACGACCGCCGCGAGTACGAGGCCGCCACCGCAAAAAATGCGGCCGCCCTCCTCGACGAGGTCCGGCCGGACGACGTCGTGATCCTGCACGATCCGCAGACCGCGGGTTTGATTCCACGCCTTCGTGACCGCGGCATCCGAGTGGTATGGCGCTCCCACATCGGGGTGGACACGCCAGGCGAAGTCGTCCGTCGTGCGTGGGCGTTCCTGCTTCCCTATGTGGGAGGCGCGGACGCGCTCGTCTTCTCCCGCCGCACGTACGCATGGGATGGGCTGGAGCGATCGCGCGTCGAGATCATCCCGCCCTGCATCGACCCCTTCGCGGCCAAGAACAGAGACATGAGCGAGCTCGAGGTGAGCAAGGTTCTCGAGCAAGCGTCGCTGCCGAACCGAGGGCCGATGGTGCTCCAGGTCTCGCGTTGGGACCGCCTCAAGGACCCTGCCGGCGTGATGGAGGCGTTCGCCCGCCACGTCGCGCCGCGCGCCGGTGCGCTGCTCGTCCTCGCCGGCCCGGCGGTGATGTCTGTCACCGACGACCCCGAGCAACCCCAGGTCCTCGAGGAGGTCATGTCGCAGTGCGGGCGCATGCCGGACGCGGTGCGGGAGGCGATCGTGGTCGCCCAGCTGCCGATGGACGACGTCGAACGCAACGCACTGACGGTCAACGCCCTGCAGCGGCGCGCCGACGTGGTGGTCCAGAAGAGCATCGCCGAGGGCTTCGGCCTGACCGTGGCCGAGGCGATGTGGAAAGGCAAACCGGTGGTCGCCAGCCGGGTCGGCGGGATCGAAGACCAGGTGGAGCACGGCAAGAGCGGCGTGCTGGTGGACGATCCACACGACCTGCGCACGTTTGGAGAGTCGGTCGTCAGCCTCCTGGGCGATCCCGAGAAGTCCGCGGACCTCGGCCATGAGGCGCGGCGAACCGTCGCCCGCAAGTTCATCACGCCCTGCCACCTGATCGCCCAGGGCCGCCTGATCCTGGACCTCCTCCGTACGTAACATCGCCGTCGATGGTCAACAGCGGGCGGGGAGTCCTTCGCCAGATCGACATCCACCTTTCACCGCGGTCCATCACCGAATGGCTCGCATAGACCCTCACGACCCGGGGCCGGAGGCCGGGCGGCGGCGCGGCGAGGCGGCGCAGGATTCGGCGCGGTCGCCCATCAAGGCCGACAAGGGCGAGGTCCGTTTCGGCACCGCGAGCTGGACCGACCCGACGATGACCGCACCGGGAGTCTTCTATCCCGATGGCGCCAAGAGCGCGGAGGAGCGGCTGAGGTTCTACGCGAGCCAGTTCTCGGTCGTGGAGGTCGATGCGACCTACTACGCGCTCCCCTACAAGAGGATGGCCGAGTCGTGGGCCGAGCGCACGCCGAAGGACTTCGTGTTCGACATCAAAGCCCACGCGCTCATGACCGGTCAGCCGACCGAGATGACGCGGCTGCCGAAGGCGATCAAAGAAGAGATGCCCGGCGAGCTCAAAGAGAAGAAGCGGATCTACGGCAAGGACCTGCCCAGGGAGCTGCTCGACGAGGTGTTCAGGCAGTTCCGTGAAGCCCTCGATCCGCTCGTCGAGGCCAAAAAGCTCGGCGCGGTGTTCGTGCAGTTTCCGAAGTGGGTGTTCCCCTCGGCCGAGGCGCGCGAGCTGATCCTCGAGACGCGGGAGCGCATCGGCCTGCCGATCGCGGTCGAGTTCCGGCACGGCAGCTGGTTCAACGAGAAGAACGCCGAGCGGACGGTGGGCTTCCTGCAGGACAACAAGCTGGCTTACGTCGCGGTCGACGAGCCACAGGGCTTCAAGAGCTCGGTGCCGCCGGTCGTCATCGCGACCAATCAAGACCTGGCGGTGTTCCGATTCCACGGCCGCAACGCGGAGACCTGGGAGAAGAAGAACATCACCCCCGCGGAGCGATTCCGCTATCTCTATGACGAGGACGAGCTCGCCGACTGGACGCCGAAGATCGCCGCGCTGGCCAAGAGCACGAAGCAGACACACGCGATCTTCAACAACTGCTACTCGAACTACGGGACGACGAACGCGCGCGAGGCCGCGCTGCTGCTGGCGGAGATGCAGGCCTAGTCCCGGTCCAGGTGCCTGGCCATCCAGGCCTCGAGATCTTTCCCGTCGCGCCATACCTGCGCCACACGTTCCCGAGCCCGTGCGGTCGCGATCCAGGGCTCGACCGGCCAGCGCCTCCAGTAGAAGAGTCGCTTGTGGCGCAGCAGGTCGGCGCGCGGATGGTCCTGCGGGTACGGGGGCGGCACTCGTTTCAGCTCCTGGCCCTCGACCTCGTACCCCTTCTTGCGCAGCGCGGCCACGATCCCGACTAGCTCCTTTCCTGAGCGGTCGGCGGCGATCGCGTCGCGCAGGCGCTTGAGCTGCGCATCGTCGACCATGTACCGTCCGCCGGCGGCGACCAGGCCCTCCGCGTCGAGCGACACGTAGCCGCCGCGCACGCAGTCGGCATAGATGTTCAGCTTGTACGGCGACTTGTCGGCGGAGAAGCGGATGTCGCGGTTCGGACGCGAGACGCGGCGCGGCGGTCCGAATTCGGTCTCGAGGTCCGCCAGCAGGGCGACCAAAGGCGCTTTGACCTCTTCGTCGTACTGGCGCCGGTGCGCGTCGAACCACGCCTTGTTGTTGTTGGCGCGCAGGCCCAGGAAGAAACCCTTGAAGTCCCCTCTCCAGCCTCCGAACGCCCCGGCCACGCCGGGCAGATTATGCGCTCGCCCTGACCCGCCGCTCGCGGCCCGCGCGGCCCAGGAGCCCGGCGAGCTCCGATGCCTGGACCTGGTCCAGCGCCTGCACCGCATGCGGGATCTCGCGGAGCAGGCCCGCGTCGAGCTCCGGCCCGGCAAGCCGCTCGAACTTCGCAAGCGCCCCATCCCAGTCCAGCCGGCGCGTGCGCGCGAATCCCGGGTAGTCCGCCGTCTCGCGTTTCAGCTCCGAGCCGTCGCGCAGGAGCACGCTGACCCTGGCCGGCATCTCATCGGGGTAGCGAGTGCTCAGCGCCTCCCGCTGGCGGACCCACACGCGGGTCATCAGCTCCTGCACGTCCGGCCGCCGGAGACGCTCGTCGGTCAGCTGCTCGGGCCACACGTCGCCGTCGAGCAGGGCGACCGCACATAGATAAGGAAGAGAGTGGTCGGCCTGCTCCTTGCTCGCCACCTCGGCACGGTCGCCCGCCTCGCCGCCGCCGACGATGTTGTGCACCTGCTTGAAGGCGTCGACCTCGACACGCCGCACGTCGTCCGGGCGAATGCCGTGCTCTGCGCGCATCGCGAGGAGACAGTCGAGCGCCGACTGGGTATGGCCCTCGGCGTTGTAGCGCTTGACCGAGCTCTCCATGAACTTTCGCAGGGGCTGCTTCTCCCAGTCGACCTCGACCCTGTCGCCGACGACCTCTTCCCAACCCTGCGGGCCCTCCATCAGGTTGAGCGGCCCGGTCAAGCCCCTGGACGCAAGCAGGACCATGTGCATGCAGGACATCGCCGCCTGCGCCGACGCGAAACCCTTCCAGCTCGAGAGCCGGCCGGTCCTGATCACCCACAGGGTGTTGGTGGCGCAGGCGCACATCGCGATCGCGTTGGCGCCCTTGCGCACGTCCAGGCCGAGCGCGTTGGTGCAGCCCGCCGGGATCGAGAACGCCAGGTGCGTGACGTGGTCGAAACCTTTCTCCTGGAGGGGAGCACGCTCTGAGAAGACGGTCTGCACCTCATACGAGGTCGCGAGCGCGGTCAGCAGCTGCTGCCCGGACGCGTCCGCGAGCTCCGACGCCGCCAGCACCGAGGCAAAGTTGTCGGAGGGGTGGAAGCTCTGGCCGCGGACCATCGTGATGTCCATGAAGTCGAGGTAGCGGACTAGCGAACCATTGAAGAAGGCTGCGCGGTCAGGCGCGCCCCGACCGCCGCCGATCAGCGTGCACAGCGAGTTGCCGCCGAGCTCGGAGGTCAGGGATCGGACGGCTTCGATCGGCCCGTGGCCGAGAGCGCCGAGGGCGCACCCGACGGTGTCGAGGACGAGCACTTTGAGGTAGGGCAGGTCCTCGAGGCGGATGTCGGTGAAGCGCCGGCTCGCGGCCCATTCGGCGAGCCGCTCGAGCTTCTGCGGCTCCGGCGCCTCGTTGGGGGCGCGGTCCGGCCGGGCCATATATGGACAACGCCCCGCAACGCCGCGTTATCCCTTCGAGGGATGCGACGGGTCGAATGGGGGCGGCTCCGAGACCAGTGCCTGGTCGGGCTGTCCGCGATCGCGGTGCTGTGGGTCGCGAGCCAGCTCCTGGGCAGGATCCTCCACATCGTCGTGGTCGCGATGCTCGGCATGGTCCTCGCCTACGCGCTCGAGCCACCGCTCAGGTGGGCGCAGCGGCTTCTCCCTCGTGGTCTGGCCGCCGTCCTGATCTACGCCGTGGCGTTGGGGCTCCTCGCCGGGGGCATCCTCATCGTCGGCCCGCCGGCGATCCAGCAAGCCGAGGCGCTCGCTCAGCGCCTGCCTGGCTACCTCGACCAGCTGAGCGGCTACCAGCCGTTCGCCGGGATCGACTTCGCGGGCTCGCTGCGCTCGGTCGCGCAGTCCACGCTCGCCAGCGCGGTCGGGGTCGCCGCCGCGGTCGCGGGCGGGGTGGTCGACGCGGCGCTCGTGCTCGTCCTTGGCTTCTGGTTCATGGTCGACGGGTCGCGTATGGGCGACATCGCCATCCGGGCGGCGCCGGCCGCCCAGCGCGACAAGGTGCGATTCGTGCGCGATGCGGTGAGCCAGGTGCTGGGCGCTTACATCCGCGGCCAGCTGATCATGGCCGCGATCATCGGGCTCTCCGCGGGCATCGGATCGTGGCTGCTCGGGGTGCACTACCCGGTGCTGATCGGCATCCTCGCTTTCCTGTTCGAGCTCATCCCGATGGTCGGCCCCATCCTCGCTTCCCTGCCCGCCGTGATCATCAGCCTCACGCAACCCTGGCCCCTGGTCGTCTACGTGATCCTGTTCTTCCTGGCGATGCAGCTGGTCGAGAACAACTTCCTCGCCCCGCGCATCACGGGCGGGGCTGTGGGCCTCCATCCCGTGGCGGCGCTGCTCGCGATCGTCGTCGGCGCGGATCTTGGCGGAGTCGTGGGGGCCCTGTTCGCGGTGCCGTTCGCGGGGGTCGCGTCGGTGCTCATCGCGGCGGCCTGGAAAGGATGGCGCGGCGAACCGATCGTGGTCGAGCGCGCGGGTATGCGCTTTCGGCTGCCGAAGCGCCGCCAGCCGGCATAGAGATGTGAAGCCGCCGGTCGTCGGTACCTCTCGATGGGGCCACGTTGCCTAAACAGGAGACCAAAAAAAGGAGAGGAACATTGCCGATCACCAACTCCAAAGAGAAATTCGTCCACGAGCTGGCCGACATGTACGACGCCGAGCATCAGTTTCTCCAGGCCATGGGCAAGATGCGGGACATGGCGTCCGACCAGAAGCTGCAGACCATGCTCGACGAGCATATGCAGCAGACCGAGGAGCAGATCTCGAAGCTCGAGGAGGTTTTCGCCGAGGTCGGAGAGGAACCAAAACGCCAGCAGTGCATGGGCGCGAAGGGCCTCATCGAAGAGGCGACGAGCATGATGCAGGAGGCGGGGTCCCCGGAGATTCGCGACGCGGTGATCGCCGGCGCGGCGACCAAGGCCGAGCACTACGAGATGGTCGGCTATGCCGACCTGATCGACGGCGCGGAGATGCTGAAGAAGCGCAAGTCGGTCAGGCTCCTCACCGAGAACCGCGAGCAGGAGTCCTCGACCGCGCGCAGGCTCGAGAGGCTTGCCCCTCGGCTGGGGAAAGCGGCGGCGTGATCCTGGTTGCGATCGTCAACGCCGGCGGCGCCTTCGCCGGCACTCACGGTGCCGACGCTGGAGGCGTCCAGATCGAGCTCTGGCAGGCCATCAACCTGGTCGGCGCACCGCTGCTGGCGGTGCTGTTCGCGCGGCCGGTGATCGACGACATCGTCGCGTGGCTCGGGTCGGACCGTAGGTAGAAAGAGGTGGGGCCCCGGCCCCACCTCTCATACGCAAGCTACGAAGCGGCGATGCCTTCCTGGCTTCCGCCGTCGGGTACGGTCGCAACCTGGACCGGGGTGAGCGCTCCGCCTGCCCCGATGCCGAACACGTGCACCGTGCCCTCGAGTCCGGCCTGGACGTAGAGAAACCCTCCCACGGCGGCGGAGTCGACGGCCCCGCGGATGTTCGACGCCGCGATCGGGTTGACCAGGGTGACCACGCCGCCCGCGACCTCGAACTGGCTGATGTCGTCGCTGCCCGTGTTCGACCCGTACACATAACCAGCCGCGGGGGTAACCCAGCAGAGCGCCGCCCGCGTGTCGCTGACCGGAGCGCCGGCTGCGGTGATCGTGTTGTCCTCATTGACCGTGAACAGCTGCAGCGAGCTCGTCCCCGCGAAGTTGAGCGCCAAGCGGCCGGCTCCGTCGAACACCCAGGCAAAGGGCACCGGAGCGGCGGAGTTCTTCACCGGCGCCGCCGACAGGCGGCCGTCCGGACCGACCGAGAAGACGTCGACGGTGTTGTTGGTTTTGGTGGTCACGATCAGGTGCTCGCCGTCGGGCGTGAAGCCGACCTGGGCCGGCGAGCTGAGTCGTGGACGCCGATGCCAGTCGGGAACGGTCCCCCGGAAGCAAGGACCTGGGTCAGGCGGAGCCGATCGCCACCGACCTGGAACACGGAGATCGTGTTGCTTCCGGCGTTCACGGCGATGAGCACGCGATCGTCAGGGATGAGCATCAGCGAGCCCTGCGAGGCTAGCGGGTCTGACCCCGCCCCCGTCTCCCGGCCGCCCAACCCGCCCGTCGCGTAGCTGGTCAGAAACGTCAACGAGCCGTCTGCGTTCCTGTGGAACGCGTCGATCGTGTTGCCTGCGGGGTCGTTGGTCTGCACGAACACGGCATGTCCGGCGTCCTCGCCCGACGCTGCAGCCTGCGCCGGCGTCGCAGCCACGACGGCCCCTGCGGCCAGCACGGCCATCATCACCAGCGAGCGAATCGAAGTCTTCATGCACACGCCTCCTTGTTGGTCGAGGTTGATTCGCCTCTCAGCGTGCACATCGCGTGTTTCAGGTCGGTGACTGCCCGTCACCGCACCGACACAATCGGCGGAAGGCTACGGCGAGGGCAGGCTTACCCAGAACCGCGTCGAGTGGTCGGTCGAATCGGCGCCCACCTTGCCGCCCGACGCCTCGACCAGCTGCTTTACGATCGCGAGCCCGATGCCCGCGCCTCCGCGCGCCGCGTCGCGCGACTTCTCCACCCTGTAGAAGCGCTCGAAGACAAATGGGAGGTCGGAGGCGGGGATTCCGTCGCCGGAGTTGCTGATCGAGACCGTGACGGTAGCGCGACGAGACTCGGCCCGAATCGACGCTGTGCCGCCCGCCGGCGTGTACCGCGACGCGTTCTGGAGCAGGTTGGCGAGCACCTGCGCGAGGCCGTCTGGTTCCGCATGCACGAGCAGGGTCTCGGGAATTGAGATCTCGACGGCGATGTCCTTCGACTCGAAGGCGGGCCGAGCCACCTCATAGGCCAGGCGCACGGCCTGCGCGAGGTCGACGTCCTGGCAGACCGCGACGCGGTCCGGCCGCTCGTTTTCGGCCAGCGCGTCGAGCGACCGGGACAGGCGGACCAGGCGCTGGGCCTCCTCGTGGAGGGAGCCGAACTGCTCCGAGGTGGGCGCGATGACCCCGTCACGCAGTCCCTCGAGGTAGCCCTGCAGGTTCGTCAGCGGCGTGCGCAGCTCGTGCGCGGCGTTGATGATGAAATCCCGGCGCTCGCGCTCTTGCTCGGAAAGGCTGTGAGCCATCTGGTTGAAAGAGTCGGCGAGCGAGGCGAGCTCGACCGGGCCTGTGCGCGGCACCCTGGCCCCGTAGTCGCCATGAGCGATCCGCTCCGCCGCGTCGGCAAGGTGTCCCAGCGGCCTCGCCAGGAGGGCGGCCAACCCGATGGCGAGCGCGATGCTGATCACGACCGCGATGGCGACGGCGACCACGAAGATCGTGGCCACGCCGTGGTCGAACATGGCCTGCGCCTCGGCGGCCGGCGTCCCGGCTTCGATCATCAGCCGGTTGAAGGTCGACTGCGCGACGACGAGCACGCCCACGGCGATGACCGCCACCGCGCTGATCGCGACCAGGACCGAGACCAGCGTGATGCCCACGGCGAGGGTGCGCAGCCGCCGCGGCAACGTCACGCCACAGAGCGATAGCCGAGGCCGCGCACGGTCACGATGTAGCGCGGCTCGCCTACCTGCTCTCCCAGCTTGTCGCGCAGCCTGCCGATGTGCACGTCGACCGTCCGCTCCAGCGCCTCGCCCTGCGCGGGGCCGTAGAGGGAGTCGAGCAAAGCCTGCCTCGAGAGCACTCGGCCGCGTGCCTGGACGAGCGCGACCAGCAGCCGGAACTCGGCCGGGGTCAGGGACACCGGCTCGCCATCGCGGCGCACCTCGACGCGGTCGAGGTCGATGGTCAGGTCGCCGTGCTCCAGGATCCCACGGGCGTCGTGACCACCGTTGGCATCCTTCGCCCGCCTCAGCACAGCCTTGACGCGGACCACCAGCTCCGCGGGCGAGAATGGCTTGGCGAGGTAGTCGTCGGCGCCCTCGTGGATGCCGTAGACGCGGTCCGCGACCTGCCCGCGGGCCGAGACCATGACAATCGGCACGTCCGACCGCTCGCGGATGATCCGCATCAGGGCCAGCCCGTCGAGCTCAGGCAGCATCAGGTCGAGGACGATCAGCGCCGGACGAAACTCGGTGAAGGCGTTGAGCGCGCCGCGGCCATCGGCCGCCGTGATGACGCGCAGGCCCTCGCGCTCCAGGTAGGTCCG
>VBHA01000019.1 GCA_005889495.1 Chloroflexota bacterium | reverse complement strand
CAGCGCGGCCGCAGGCTCCGGCCCAGGCTCGGCCCGCGCCGGCCCGTTGACCGCCTGGGCGGTCTCGGCCGCGACCGGCCGGGCCATCGCGAGGCGTTGGACGGCGCTCGCCTCGGGACCGGCCAGGCGGGTGAGCGGGGTGCGCGCCGGCACCGGCTCGTCGATGGCGGCGAACGACAGCACCTCCGGCTCGGGGAGTGGGTCCGCCCCCGCATACTCGACGGCACCGGGCGCACTCGTCTCCTCGGCGTCGACGATCCGGCGCTGCACCGTCGTGTCGCGGCGCGCCCTGGGCCGGCCCACCAGCTCGCTCGACGGCGAGTACGTGTCGACGCCCCGCACCAACCCGATGACAAGGCCCGAAGGGCCGTCCAGGGAAACATTGTGGCCCAGCGGTTCGAGGCTCAGGTCGGGATCATGCGTGCCCGCAAGGGAGCCGACGAAGGCGGCCGTCGGCGCCGTCAGCTCGGGCTCGCCGACCGCGCGCTGGATGGCCGGCAGCGACGCCCACTCGCGACCTGTCGGGCGCGCTTCGGGTGTCCGCGGACCCTTCTCCGCCGCAGCCCGACCAAAGAAGGAAGGCCACCGCATGCCGGCCTACTCCTCTTCAGCGAGGCGGCGGTTGATGCGCCCGATCTCCTCCACGAAGCGCTGCCTCAGCGGGTGCTCCAGGTCGAGGATGTCGTCCAGCGGCCAGTGGAGGTGATAGGCGACGTACGCGACCTCTTCGAACATGCGGTCAGACGCGTACGTCGTCATGCTCCCCCCAGGCGATCACCGCCTGCGACGTCGATCGCAAACTCGTGCTTGCACTGCGGACAGGTCACGGCGGCGTGGGTGTGGCCTTCCTGGTTGATACGACGGTACAGGTCCTGCAGGAAGGCAAGGTCGGAGGCGAAAAGCCCCTCGATCGTCGCCGGTGTGACCTGCGGGACCGACCCCAGCCTGGTGATGACCCGCGACAGGAGGATGACGGTGAGGTAGGCCTCGTTCTCGCGGACGCGTGGGTCGCGCTGGGGCAGGATCTCATCGCGCGCTGTCGCGAGGCGCATCGTGCCTTCCCTGTGCAGGGCGCCGCCGTCGTCCATGTAGCCCCGCGGGAGCGTAAAGGCGAACTCGGTACGCACATGCTCGCCGGTGCGTCCGCGCTCGAGCGTGGCTGATGTCACTTGACGCGCTCCAGTTCCTCGCAGACGATGGTCACTTCCTCGGTGACGATCTCGTTGGCGCCCGCCTTCAGCGCGCTGGTCGTGACCTTGGAAGGCCACGCGTTGACGAAGTTGAAGCGGGTGACCTCCGAGTTCGTGTAGTCGTAGACGACGATGGACCCGTTCTTGCGCGCCTCCGCGACGTTGCCCTGGTAGATCTTCTTGTGCCATTCCCAGAGGTCCATCGAGGAGCTCTTCGCCCGCTTGAGGGTGATCGTGGGCGGCTTGCGGTTGCCCGGCAGCTTGTGGAGGATGTACTTGCCATCCTTGGTGTTCTCCTTGAGCTCGATGACGTCGAGCTCGGAAGTGATCCCACCGACCTCCTGGAACTGGGCCATGGTGACGCCGTCCACCTCGATCGAGAAGTGATAACCGGCGAGCGCGTCGGTCGTAAGTCCTGGCAAACCGCTTGGCATTTACCGATCCCTCCTATTCGGCCAGTGATGCGCCGCCCGAGAACTGGGCGATGCGGAAGACGACAAACTCGGCGGGTTTGACGGGTGCGATGCCGACCTCGACGGTCAGCTTCCCGGCGTCGATCTCCTCTGCGGGGTTCGTCTCCGAGTCGCACTTGACGTAGAAGGCCTCCTGCGGGGTCGCGCCGAACAGGGCGCCATCCCGCCAGACGCGGACCAGGAACGAGTTGATCGTCCGCTTGGCCCGCTCCCACAGGGCCATGTCGTTCGGCTCGAACACGACCCACTGCGTGCCTCCGAGGATCGATCCCTCGATGTAGTTGAAGAGTCGGCGGACGTTGATGTACCGCCAGGCCGGGTCGCTCGAAAGCGTCCTTGCGCCCCAGACCCGGATGCCGCGGCCGGGGAAGGCGCGCAGCACGTTGATGCCTTGCGGGTTCAGCTGGTCGTGTTCGCTCTTGGTGATCCCCTGCTCGAGGTCGACCGCTCCGCGGATGACCTCGTTGGCGGGCGCCTTGTGCACGCCCCGCGTGTCGTCGCTGCGCGCCCAGATTCCCGCCATGTGGCCGCTGGGCGGGACGAGGGTCGTCTGTCCCGCGACCGGGTCGAAGATCTTGATCCAGGGCCAGTAGAGAGTCGCGTACTTGGAGTCGTACTTCGCCTTGTCGACCCTCCACTCGCGCACCTGCTGCGCGTTCAGGCCGGGAGGGGAGTCGAGGATGGCGATTCGATCGCCCATCAGCTCGCAGTGGGCGATCATCGCGCCCTGGACCGCTTGCACGGCTTCGAGGTCGATGACGCCGGCCTGGTACGCGGCCATCAGGTCCGGGACCGCCAGCATCGTCACGGTGTCGACAGCCTCGAGGCCGCCGAAGCCCGTGCGGTCGTTCGAATTGCCGACGTACGCGTCAGGCGTGACCCGTACCGGCGCCGAAGCGCCGCCGCCGGCAAGGGCGGTGTGACCCTGAGACACCGGTTCCATCGCGGTGGCGCCGGGAATCTCCTCCAGCTGAATGAGCTTCGACTGTGTCTTGACGGCGGTCACGACGTTGCGCCGGCCCTTCTTGGTCGTCACGTTGTCGTAGACCTCCGCCTCCTTGCCTCCCCGCTTGACGATCAGCTTGAACACGTCGTCGCCGGGCTCGGAGGCGTCCGCGATGTCGACGGTGATGTCGTTGCCGCCCGGGCCCGCCTCGAGGGCGGTGATCCGGTAAGGAAGCGCCTTGTCACGGCCGAGGGGCAGCTCCGCCCTGGCGGCCGGTGCGGCGCCGTTGGCGCCGATCCTCACGACAAAGCAAGTGCCACCACCGTTGAGGAAGTAGCCGTAGACGGCGTGCGCGAGGTACGAGCCGTCCATGAAGTCGCCGAAGGCCTGTACGAACTGGGTCCAGTTCGTGACCTGGGTCGGCTGGTTGAACGGACCTCGCTGCGCGAGGCCAACGAAGGCCGCGACCGACGTGCCCACGCCCTCGATCGGTCGTGACCCGGCCTCAACCTCTTCGACATAGACGCCAGGAGATAGGTATTGCGGCATTACGCATCGCCCTCCGAGTTTGTTTCAAGCAGAACGGTGTGAGGCTCTCATCGGGGACGCTATTCGACAAGGGGCGAGCGGCCTGACGAAGAGGCGAGCGTGCTGCGCGAAAGGGCAGTGACCTCGACCCCAATGACTGCACGTGGACCGCTTGTTGCCGGTGGGCTCGCCCCGGAACCTCTGAGGTGATGATCCAGGACCTGGATGAGTCGCTTGGTGCCCTCGTCCGGCGCGATGCCATTAACGGCTCAGGGGTGGACGTGTCGTTCGATGCGCCGACCAAGGACTGGTCGGCACGGCGCAACACGCCGACAGTGGACCTCTACCTCTATGACATCCGTGAAGACCTCGTCCGGCGCGAGGTCATGTGGGAACCGGTGCGCGGAAAGGACGGCATGGTCTCGGGCCGCAAGCCGCCCCTGCGGCGATTCAAGTTCTCGTACCTCGTCACAGCGTGGACGCAGCGGCCGGAGGACGAGCACCGCCTGTTGTCGAGCCTGCTCTCGTGCTTCCTGGCACACGAGTTCGTGCCGCCTGACCTGCTGGCCGGCGCGCTGACCGGCATCGACGTCCCGGTCCTCCTGACCATTGCCCTGCCACCGCCCACCGACCGCTCGCTGTCCGACGTCTGGACAGCGCTGGGAGGCGAGCTGAAGCCGTCACTCGACCTGGTTGCGACGGCGCCTGTGGTCGACACCCGCACGCAGCCGGCCGGACCGCCGGTTCTCGAGCAGCCGAGGATCCGGGTCGGCGGCGAGACGGCGGCCGACAGGAGGTCCGGGCCGGGAGGCGACAAACCGGCGCCCCCTGCTCCGCCGGAAGAAGAGGTCGTCGCGGGCGCAGGCAAGCAACAGGGACGTGTGCTGCGGCTGCGAGGTTCGGCCCGGCGGTGAGCGCACCGTCGGCTCGGGTCGTCGGCTCGAGCCGCGAGGCGTCTCTCGTCCACCTCCTCGGACGCCTGGAGGTCGTGACCTCTCGGGTGCGGGCGGCGACGGAATGGCGACGTGGGAGCGATCCCGACCCGCTCGACCGTTTCAAAGGACTGCACATCTCGGCGACCCGCGTCGAGCAGCTGCTGGCGCCGCAGACGCCGCGGCCGCCCGACCCGGCAAGCGCCGCCACCCTCAAACGCATCGAGCGCGAAGCCGACGCGGCCGAGGGCCAGGGCTGCGACCTGCGGCTGCGCCGCCTGGCCCGGACCTTCGACCTCGACGACCTCGACATCGAGCTCCTGCTCATCGCGCTCGCGCCGGACCTCGACGAGCGGTTCGAGCGCCTTTACGGGTACCTGCACGACGACGTCTCGCGTCGCCGAGCAAGCATCGGCCTGTGGCTCGAGCTGTGCGGTCTCGAGCCGGCCGGCGGAGTGGCGTGGGCACGGCTGGCGCCGCAGGGCAGGTTGTCCGCGGCCCGGCTCGTGCTCGTCGAAGAGCCGGATCGACCATTCCTCACGCGCGCGCTGCGGGTGCCCGACCGGGTGGCGGCCTTCGTCCTGGGCAACGACGAGCCCGACGCCCAGGTCGCCACGCTGGCTTACGAGTGCGAGGGGTTCCGCCCCGCCGGCGCTGATGTCCTCGAGCGGTGGATGCAGGGGAATCCAGGGCTTGCCTACGTCCGCGAGCGGCCTGGCGCCTCTGCCGCCAGCCTTGCCGTCGCCGCCGCTCAAGCCGCGGGCCGCCCGGCGCTGACCATCGACCTGCGCCGGATCCGCGCCGAGGACGACCCCGCGGCGCTCGCCGCCGCGATCACGCGTGAGGCGATGCTCACGGGCGCGGTCGTGGTCGCCGGACCTCTCGATGCCCTCCTGGGAAGGGGCATCCCGGCCGTTCAGGCGTTTGCCGAGTCCCCGGCGACGGTCGTTCTCTGCGGCACCGGGAACTGGGACCCGGTATGGTCCCGACGCGTCATGCGGCGCGACTGCAGGCCGAGGCGACAGGCCGGCCAGTCGAGCTCGAAGACCTCAGGGCGGGCGCGCGCGCCCAGAACGCGGCGGGCCTCGAACGCCTCGCCCGGCGGATCGAGCCGGCGGTTGGATTCGAAGACCTCGTGCTCGCCGCGGACGTGCTCGAGCAGCTGCGCGAGCTGACGGTGCGCGCGCGCCAGCGGGAACGCGTCCTGGGCGAGTGGCAGATGGCGGGCGCCGCCTCGCGCCGCCGCGGCCTGACGGCGTTGTTCGCGGGCGCCTCCGGCACCGGCAAGACGATGGCCGCCGAAGTCGTCGCGGGCGAGATGGCCCTGGACCTCTACGTCGTCGACCTTGCCAGCGTGGTGGACAAGTACGTGGGCGAGACCGAAAAGAACCTCGACCGGATCTTCGTCGAGGCCGAGAGCGTTAACGGCGTGCTGTTGTTCGACGAGGCGGACGCGCTGTTCGGCAAACGCTCAGAGGTCGCGGACGCGCATGACCGCTACGCGAACGTGGAGATCGCCTACCTCCTTCAGCGCATGGAGATGTTCGAGGGCATCGCCATCCTGGCCACCAACCTGCGGTCAAACCTGGACGAGGCGTTCGCCAGAAGGCTTGACACCCTGATCGACTTCCCCGAGCCCGAGGAGACGGACCGCCTGAGGCTCTGGGACCGGTGCCTGGGAACCGCCGCGCCGCGCGCCGGCGACATCGACCTCGCCTTCCTGGCGCGCGCCTTCAAGCTCTCCGGAGGCAACATCCGCAACATCGCGGTGGCGGCCGGCTACTACGCGGCGGAGGCAGAGCGTCCGATCACGATGCGCGACCTGGTCCGGGCGACCCAGCGCGAGTACCGCAAACTCGGGCACATGGTCGTCGAATCGGAGTTCGGCGAGCACTACGCCGCCCTGGCCGGCCATTGACAGCGGCAGGCGCCTTGAGGAGTATTTCGCACTGATGATCGTCTGCACCAAGTGTGGGACCGAAAACTCGGAGGGCACCCAGTTCTGCCGCAAGTGCGGCGGCTACCTGGACTGGAGCGGCGTCAAGGTGGCGGTGCAGGCGGGCTCGGCGGTGACGGCCAGGCTCAAGACCCCGGACGTGACCGTGGAGGCCGGCGGGCAGGCGACCTGCGAGGTCGAGGTCAACAACGACGGCCGGCTGGTCGACGAGTACCGCCTTCAGGTGTCGGGAGCCGACCCGTCGTGGTGCTCTGTCGAACCGCCCTCGATCCGGCTGATGCCCAGGACGAGCGGGCTCGCGCGGGTGCTGTTCCGGCCGCCGCGGGCGTCGAGCCCTGCGGCCGGCACCGGTCCCTTCGTCGTCATCGCCTCCTCGAGCGCCGACCCGGCGGTGCGGGCCCAGGCGGCGGGCAGCCTGACCATCCGCCCCTTCGCCGACGTATCGGCGACGGTCACGCCGCAGACTTCACAGAGCTTCGGCGTGGCCGACCATACGGTCAGCATCGAAAATCGGGGCAACGCCGCGGTCCGGGTCTCCGTGAGCGCGCAGGATCCGGACAACAGGCTGACCATCGAGCCTTCGCCGCCCGAAATGACAGTGGACGGCGGAACGGTCGCGGGGTCGCACCTCTCGGTGCGAACGACGAACCCCAAGGAGTCACGCACCGGACAGCGAGTCGCATTCCAGGTCTCCGTCCGCCCGGCCGTGGGTGGCCCGATAAGGCTCGACGCCGCGACCGTGCTTCTCCAGAGACCCGTCGGTCTGTGGTCGAGAATCCGGATTCCACTCGCGGCGGCGCTGCTGCTGGTCGTGGTCGGCGGCGTCGTGGCCTATGCCGGCCCGCCGTATCCGCATTGGCCGCTCGTCCCCCCCAAGGCGTCGCCACCCGCCCCGCCGCTGCCCGCCAAGGTGACCATCAACCCGCCAAGCATCAGCTTCGGCACCGTCCAGGTGGGCGCCGGAAGCGCCGCAGTCACCGTCACGGTGGCCAATGCCGGGGGAACCAATACCACGATCACCCCCACCCTGAGCGACACGAAGAATTACTCCATGCAGAACCTGTGCGGCACGACGCCGCTGGCGCCCAACCAGCAGTGCCAGGTGCAGGTCGCCTTCAGCCCACAGGCGGAAGGCAGCTTTCCGGGCAGTCTTGCATTTGCGGTAAGCAGCGGCGTGGCGCCGAAATCCATCAACCTCGGCGGCCAGGGTCAGGGCCACGCGGTCCTCGTCTGCGCACCGCCGAGCATGTCGCTGAGCATCCTCTCGAACAACTTCACCGTCGCCCTTTCAACCACCACATCGCAGACTCTGACGTGCACGAACAAGGGCGACGGCGCTTTGACGATCAGCTCCGTCGTGCTCCAGGACACCTCTGGCAAGTTCAGCGTTCAGCCGAACTGTCCGAGCTCGCTGGCGCCGGCCGCCCAGTGCACGGTGGCCGTCCAGTTCACCACCGGGACGGTGGGCCAGACCTTCAACGCCTCGATTCTCGTCAACGATTCCCTGGGCCAGCTGGTCGTGCCGGTGACGGGCTACCGCGGCTACCTGTACAAGATTTGCGAGGTGTGCAGGGTCATCGTCGTGTCGCCGCGGCCAACCT
>VBHA01000018.1 GCA_005889495.1 Chloroflexota bacterium | reverse complement strand
GGTGCGTGGTGCTGCTGGCGGACAACGTCTTCGAGCGGTCGATCAAGCCCTGCGTCGAAGCCTTCGGCAAGCAGAAGCTGGGCGCTCGGGTGGTCCTGTCGAAAGAGACCGACCAGGTCCACCTGCGCAACCTCGGCGTCGCGCAGTTCGACGGCAACCGGCGGATCGAGCGGATCGTGGAAAAGCCGGAAAAGCCTCCCAGCGAGTATGCCGTCACTGGCATCTATTTCTATGACGACCAGGTTTGGAGGGCCCTTCCCGTGCTCGAACCGTCAGGCCGCGGCGAGCTCGAGATCACCGACGTCAACAACTGGTACCTGGCGAAGGGCCTGATGGAGTACGACGTGCTCGACGGCTTTTGGGGCGACGCCGGCGAGTCGATCGACGCCTACTACGCGGTCAACGACTTCGTCCGCGCGCACGGCAGCAACAAAGGGTCATGAGCATCGAGGGCGTCGTCGTTAACGAGCTCGTCACGCACGCCGACGAGCGTGGCTTCTTCCGCGAGATCATCCGCGAGACGGACGGCCACTTCGAGCACTTCGGCCAGTGGTCGCACTCCCTCATGTACCCCGGCGTGACCAAGGCCTGGCACATCCACCAGCGCCAGACCGACTGGTGGTACGTGATCGGCGCGCTGAAAGTCGCCCTGTACGACACCCGCGACGAGTCGCCCACCAAAGGCCGCCTGATGGAGCTCCTGATGGGTGACGGGCAAGCGACCTGCCTCAAGATCCCGCCCGGCGTGGCGCACGGATGTCGGGCGCTGGAGCTCAGCCATCTCCTGTACGTGACGTCCAGCGTCTACGACCCCGAGGACGAGGGCCGCATCCCGCACGACGACCCGACCATCGGTTACGACTGGACGGCGCCGGTCATCAAGTGAGCCGCTCGCTGAAGCGGCTGCTGGTCGCGGGCGCCGCCGGTTTCATCGGCTCCAACTTCGTCCGCCTGCTTCGCCATACCCGGCCTGACCTCGAGGTCACCGTCCTCGACAAGCTCACGTACGCGGGCAATCGAGCGAACCTGCTCGAGTTCGAGGGCACGGAGGGATATCGGTTCGTCCATGGCGACATCTGCGACGCAGGACTGGTGGACACGCTGGCCGGGCAGGCGGATGCGATCGTGAACTTCGCCGCCGAGACGCACGTGGACCGCTCGCTCATGGATCCCTTCGCGTTCATCGAGACCGACGTGCGCGGAACCGCCGTGCTTTGTGAAGCCGCGCGGAAGCATGAGCACGAGGTCTTCCTCCTGGTCAGCACGGACGAGGTCTATGGCGAGGTGCCGGCGGGGCGCTCCGCCGAGACCGACGCCTTCCGCCCGCGCAGCCCGTACTCCGCGAGCAAGGCGGCCGGCGAGCACATCGCCCACGCGTACGCGGAGAGCTTCGGCCTGCCGCTGCTGGTCACGAGGGGCTCGAACACCTACGGCCCCTATCAGTACCCGGAGAAGCTGATCCCGGTGCTGATCACCAACGCGGTCGACGGCCTGCGGCTGCCTCTCTACAAGGACGGGTCGGCGGTACGCGATTACCTCTTCGTCGAGGACCACTGCCGGGCGATCGCCCAGGTCCTTTTCGACGCGCCGGGCTCGGGCGCATACAACGTGGGCACGGGCGCCGAGACCACCGGCCTGGAGGTCGCGGAGGCTGTCCTCGAGATCATGGCCAAACCGAAAAGCCTCATCGAGTTCGTCGCGGACCGCCCTGGCCACGACCATCGCTACGCCCTGGACATCTCGCGCATCACCGCCCTCGGGTGGGAGCCGCGGGTCACGTTCGCCGAGGGCCTCGAGCGGACCGTGCGCTGGTACGTGGAGCACCAGGAGTGGTGGCGCCCCCTGAAGTCAGGCGAGTACTGGGACTACTACCGGCGCAACTACCGGCCGCTCGTCAGCTGACGGGCGGCGGTACAGGCCGCCAGGTGCGGGTGTCCCACCAGTAGAAGCCGTCGGCGGAGCGCATGGCGTCGGGCGGGATCTCCGTCGCGGTGTCCCGCCACGCCTGCCCATCCCACCAGTACCGGCCGTCCTCTGACATCTGCGGGCCGCCGGCGACAGTCGCGACAGCGACCACCGCCGGGTGGCGCTGCCTGGACAGGAGGACGACTACCGTCACCACGGCCAGGACGAGGACGAGCAGGATGGCGCCGCCGCCGATCGCCAACGGGACGGCGGCCGCACCGAGGTTGACCGGTCCGAAGAGGTGGGAGGCGTTTTCCGGCCACTGGCTCGGTGAGATCGAGTAGGTGGGCGCGGCGTCGTACTGTCGCTTCGCCTGCGTGACGGCCACATCGTCGAGGTCGTCGGTCTTCGAGCTCGCCCCGACGAAGAAGAAGTCGTTGCCTTTGAGGAAGATGCCGAGGTCCGAGAAGAGGGGCTGCGACGGGTCTGCGTAGTGCCCTCCGAAGTAGGAGTCCACGCCCGCGGCCGAGATCGCGTGGACCAGGTACTGCCCGCTCGACGCGTCCTTGACGCTGGTCAGCCATCTGGCGGCATCGCGGTGGCCGCCGAAGGCGATGACCTCTTCGACCACGAAGTGCTTCTGCGCCTGGTCGAGCCAGCTGCGGACGTAGCCCTGGACGTAACCGTCGCGCCTGAGCTCCGCCAGCGTCTGGCTGTCGCTCCCCGCGTAGTCCGCGGCCGACATCGGCCCGTCGTTCTTGCCGCTTGGCTCCTCCGTGTACGACCCGGTCGGCGCGACGAGGACCGTGTCGAGGGCAGGCGAGGGTGTCGGTGAGGCCGCCAGTGAGGCTGGAGCGAACAGGACGCTCGCGATCGCGGCCGTGCCCAGGCTAGCCGTCAGGCGGCTGATCGTCCCCATCCCACGAGAGTTTGCCATCGGCCGCGCGCCGCGCGCCTCTCCGAACCAGCACGAACAGCACCAGCGCGATTCCGAACCCGACGACGACCACCGCCACGGCCGCGAGCACGGCAACCTTGAGCAGGTCGATCCCGCCCGCGAGCAGGTGCAGGTTCTCCGGCCATTGCGCCGGCGGGATCGAATCGGCAGGGGCCGAGTCGAACTGCTTCCTGGCCTGTGCCGGTGCCGCCTCGCCCAGGTCGTCGGCAGTCGACACGAACCCGACGGTGAAGAAGTCGTTGCCTTTGACGAAGGAGACGACGTCCGCGTAGGCCGGCGCGTCCGGGTTGACGTAGTGCACGCCGTAGTACGGGCCGATCCCGGCGACCGTGATCGCGCGCCGGAAGTATTCGCTCGACTGAGCCCCCGCCTGGGCGCTCAGCAGCCACTTGCGCGCTCCATTCCCACCCGAGAAGGCGATGACCAGCTCCACGAGCCCGCGACCCGTCGCCTGCTCGGTCCAGCCGGCGCCGTAGGCGGCGACGAAGCCGTCACGGGTGAGGTCTGCCTCCGTCCCGCGGGGGTCGTCGGGCTGCAGGTAGCCGGCGTACTCCGCGGCGTCGAAGGGGCCGAGCGGCGATCCGGTCGACTCGGTGTCGGCCACGTAGCTGGACGAGGGCGGTGGCGCGAGCACGCCGGCCACGTCTGGGGTAGGGCTCGCCGCGAGCGAGAAGGCGGCGGCACCGATCAGCGCGAGGGCGCTGTCAGCCAGGCGGCGCTTGCGATCCCTGGGGTATGGGATGCCAGTTGGTGCCATCCCACCACAGTGAGCCATCGCTCGAGCGCTGCGCGAACGGCGGCGCCTCGACCGAGGCGTCCTTCCAGGCCTGACCGTCCCACCAGAACTTGCCGTCGGGTGAGAGCTGAACCGCTCCAGGGGCCCCAGCCGCCGGGCCGCCGGCAACCGCGTAGCCGCCCATGCCCGCCACCGCCGGCGTCATCGTCCGGCGACGCCGCGACATGACGAAGACGGCGATCAAAACCGCGATCACGACCAGGAACCCCACGGCAATCCCGGCCCCCAGCAGCCCGCCGCCGCCGCCGCCGCTGGAAGCGTTCTCAGGCCACTTCGACGAGGGGATCGTGTCCGCCGGGGCCGAGTCGTACTGCTTCCTCGACTGGTCCGTGGCGGGGGTCAGGACGTCGTCTTTGGCCCCGGCCACGATGACCAGGAACAGGTCGTTGCCCTTGACGAACACGAACTCGTCCTCGAAGGCCCCGCTGGAGGTGAAGTGAGCGCCGTAGTACGGATCGATGCCCGTGATGGTGTCCGAGTGCTTGTAGTTCGTGTCGGCCTTGTCGGTCGCCTCCAGGGCCGTCAGCGCCTTCTTGGCGCCGCTGCCCCCGTTGAAGGCCATCACGGCCTCGATCAGGGCCCGCCGGGCCGTGGCCGAGCTCCATTCCTTGCCATAGCCGTCGACAAAGCCGAAGCGGTTCAGCGTGTTCTCGGTCTCCGTCGGGCTCGCGCCGGACGCGTTGACCGCCCAGTCGTGCGCTGTGAACTCACCGTGGAGGGAAGCCGTGGTCAGCTCGCTGTAACCGGTTGGCGGCCCGGCGATGACCTTGTCGAGGCTGGTGGTCAGGGACGGCGACGGGGAGGCGGCGAATACGGTCACGGGTAGGAGGGCGGCGATCACGCAGAGCGCTCCGGAATAAAGCAATCGATTCACGCGCGACATCTTATCTGTTGTTTGTGAATCTGCCGCCGATTCCGCGCCAATACCAGTGCAGGTAGCGCGGCAGCCACCGCCAGAGCCGGAACCGGCTCTGCCCGGCGGTCCGGTCGCGCCAGGTCGTCGGCACCTCGGCGAGCCGAAGGCCGAGGCGGTACGCCTTGACGGTGAGCTCGAGACCGAGCTCGAAGCCGCCCTGTGACTCGATGGTGACCTGGTTCAGCAGCCGCTTGGAGTAGAGCCGGAAGTTGCTGGTTGCGTCGTGGATGGGGAGCCCGCCGAACCAGTGCAGGGAAAGCCCGGCCGTTCGCGACATCATCCGCTTGAGCAGCGGACCCCCGACCTGGCGCCCGCCCCGCATGTAGCGGGAGCCGGCGACGACGTCCGCGCCTTCGTGCGCCAGCCGGTACATCGGGTCGATGTCCCCGGCGTCGTCGGAGCCGTCGCCCATCGTGATCAGGACGTACTGAGCCCGAGCCGCGCGCAGGCCGGACTTCATCGCGTTGAGCGCTCCTCGGCCGAGCGTGTTCTTGTGCAGCCTGACCTGCGGGAGCTCTGCCTGAAGGCGCTTCACCACGGGCACGGTGGTGTCTTCGTCGAAGTCGTGGACGACGAGCACCTCGAGCGGCCTTGTCCGCGTGCCCTCCACGACTGCACGCAAGGTCGGGACCACGTTCTCCCCTTCGTTGTAGACGGGGATCACGACGCTGAGGGCGGGCGTCTCGTCGCCCACTTGCGGGGGATTCAGATTCTCTCGGCCACGATCTCGTCGCGGATCCACGGAATCACCTCGTCGAGGACGTCCTCCAGCGGAGTCGTGGCCTCGAAGCCGAGGACCTCATGGGCCTTTCTGACGTCGGGCACCCGCATCTGGACGTCGTGCTCATAGGGTGGATCCGA
>VBHA01000017.1 GCA_005889495.1 Chloroflexota bacterium | reverse complement strand
CCGTGAGCCTGGCACCGGCCGACGAGCAGATCGCCAGCCCGCGGACGGCGACGCGCGGCCTCACCCGCCGGCAGGCCCTCGCGGCCGCCCTCGCCACCGGAGTCGGTGTCGGCGCGATCCGGCTCCTCGGCGGTTCGATGCAGCAGATCGCGACGCCCCGCACCGCGTCGGCCGGCGGGTGGATCTCGCCCCTGTACGCCGAGTCGGCGCGGGTCATGCACCTCCTCCGCCGCACGACTTTCGGCTACACGCCCGCGCAGCTCGAGGCGGCCCTGTCCGACGGCTTCAACAAGACCGTGGACCGGTTGCTCGAGACCAACCCGGCAGAGCCGCCACCGCTTCCGGCCGCGCTCACACCCGGCGGCCGCTTTGCGATCGCCCAGCTCCAGCAATGGTGGATCGACCACATGCTCAACACCGCGACCCCATTCGCCGAGCGGATGACCCTCTTCTGGCACGGCCACTTCACGAGCGACTATCGCAAGGCCGCCGACAACACCTTCATGTACTGGCAGAACCTGACCTGGCGGCGGATGTCGATGACCAACCTGCGCTCCATGCTCATGCAGGTCACGACGGATCCGGCGATGCTCCGCTACCTCGACCTCGCCACCTCGACCGGCCAGAGTCCCAACGAGAACTACTCGCGTGAGCTGATGGAGCTGTTCACCATGGGCGCGGGCAACTACACCGAGGACGACGTCCGGGAAAGCGCCAAGGCGCTCGCCGGGTGGCAGCTGCCGCAGCCCGACTCTTTTGCCACCGGCCAGGGCAACCGGCGGCTCCCCGTCTACTCGACGCAGAAGTCCGGCGTCTTCAACCCCCGCCGCGGATTCCGCGGCAGCGTCACCTACCTGGGCAAGACCGGACCTCTCGACACCCAGGGCGTGATCGATCGCATCCTCGCCCAGCCCGCGACCGCCAGGCTGATCGCAACCAGGCTCGCCCAGCACTTCGTCACCGCCCGCCCGAGCGCGAGCTACATCGAAAGGCTTGCCAACACTTTCAGGCGAAGCAACTACGACTTCAAGGCGCTGATGCGTGCGGTCTTCACGGGCCCGGAGTTCACCGACGACGGCGGCTATCGCGGCCTGGTCAAGTCGCCGGCCGAGTTCATGGTCAGCGCGTCGCGCGCCCTGGGTACCAGGTCGCTCGGAAAGCTGATCGCCGGCTCGGGGTCGGGGATGGGCCAGAGCCTGTTCGATCCGCCCGACGTGAACGGCTGGCCGAACAACGAGTCGTGGATCTCCTCCAACACCGTCGTCGAACGCGTCAACTTCGTCACCGCGGCGATGACGCAGTCGAAAGGAACGTTGCCGCCGGCCAAAGACGCGGTGCACATCCACCTTGACGGCGTGCTCAGCGCCCAGACCGCAAGTCTTCTCAGCCAGGCGGCCGACGACCGCGCGCGCTGGTTCATCACCCTGGCCTCGCCGGAATTTCAGCTCAAGTAGGTGCGAGAACGATGAAGAAAGAAGTCGGCATCAACCAGCTCAAGCGCCGCGACTTCTTGAAGGCGGGCCTGGTCTTCGGCGCCGGGGCATCCGGCCTGGCCGCCGGCTACGCGGCCGTGCCGGACGCGTTCGCTCGTGCGGTCTACGCGGCCAAGGAGGAAGGGGTCGGCAACGACAACATACTGGTCATGATCCAGCTCGCCGGCGGCAACGACGGACTGCGCACCCTGGTGCCGCTGGCGGACCCGGCGCTGCACGACCTGCGGCCGAAGCTGGCCGGGCCGATGGTCTCGCAGGCGCTGCCCATCAACGCCCAGTTCGGCCTCAACCACAACCTCGCCGGCATCAAGGGCCTGTGGGACAAGGGCAAGGTCGCGATCGTCCAGGGCGTCGGCTATCCCAAGCCGACCTTTTCCCACTTCGAGTCGATCCGCATCTGGGAGACCGGCGACCCGACTCGCCGCCAGGTCGACGGGTGGCTCGGGCGCACGCTGGCGACGAGCTACGACTCCAACGGCCACCCGCTGACCGGTTGCGCATGCGGCGCCACCGACGCACCGGGGGCGCTGCGGGACTTGCAGGCGACCCTGACCGTGATCCAGAACCAGAAGACGTTCGGTTTCACCGGCGGCACCGAAGTCGAGGCCGCGGTCGGCGCGCTCTACAAGGGAACGCCCGGGATCTACGGCGCGCTGTTCGACACCGCGATCGCGACCGCGACCGAGACCATGGCCACCTTGCGCACGTCCGGGTCGAGCTATCAGCCGATGGCCGATTACACGGACAACGTCAGGCTCGTTTACTCGTCCAAGAACCAGCTGGCGGCCGCGCTCCAGCTGGCGGCGGAGCTCATCGTCACCGGCACCGGCGTCAAGCTGCTTCACGTCACCCTCGGTGGCTTCGACACCCACTACACGGAGCTCAACCGCCACGACGACCTGATGGGCTACCTCGACTCCGCGGTGTCCGCCTTCTACAAAGACCTCTCCGCGCACAACATGGCGGACAAGGTCCTGATCGCGACCTGGTCCGAGTTCGGCCGCCGGCCGAAGGAGAACGCCAGCGGCGGGACCGACCACGGCGCGGCCGCTCCCCTTCTCCTGATCGGCGACCCGGTGCACGGCGGTCTGTTCGGCTCGGAGCCGAGCCTGACGGGCCTCGACGACACCGGCAACCTCAAGTACGCGGTCGACTTTCGATCTGTGTACCAGGAGATCCTGAGCGGCCACCTCGGCGCGGACGCACCGGCCATCCTCGGCGCGTCGTTCGACCGGGTGCCCTTCCTGAAGTCGCCGGTCGCGGTGTGACCGCGATGCGGCCCGGCATCTTGAAGATCGCCGCCACGCTGCTGACGCTCGGCTCGACGGCGGCATCAGCAGTGTTCGTGACCTCGCATCTCAAGAACGCCACCGCGCCGCTGCAGCCTCCGGTGCTGACCAGCACCTCCACGCTCGGGGGCACGGTGGTGGTCGGGCCTTCAGTCCAACCGACCAGCCAGGATCCGATCACGTCGACCTATGCGTCCTGAATCGACCGTGGTCGCCCACGACTTCCTCGCGATGGGGACAAGCTGCTGCCTGTTCGCCGTCGACCGGCCGGTGAGCAGGCTGCGCGCCGGTGAGCTGTGGGTGCGCAGGCTGGCGGCGCGTCTGACACGATTCTCCGCGGACAGTGAGCTGTCGCGCCTCAACGCGGCGGCGGGCGAATGGATGCCGATCAGCGCCGACTTCGAGGCCGCGCTGCGGGCCGCGCTACGCGCCAGCGAGATGAGCGCCGGCCTCGTCAACGCCGGCGTGCTGCCCGCGCTGCTCGCGGCCGGATACACCCGGTCGCTGGCGGACGGTCCGCCCTCCGCCGCTCTCATGCAAGGGCAGCCGCCGGCCCGGCTCCCCGAGGTCCTCGACGTCGGCCGGCGCCGGGCCCGGGTGCGACCCGGGGCGGGCATCGACCTCGGTGGCATCGCCAAGGGCTGGATGGCCGACCGCCTCTGCGAGCTGATCGGCCCCAACGCCGTCGTCAACCTGGGGGGCGACCTACGCGCGGTGGGTGGCGGGCCTCGCGGTCAGGGATGGCCGGTGCGGATGGGTGACGTCACCTTGATGCTTCGCGGGCACGGCGCGGCCACGAGCAGCGTCCGGAGGCGCCGCTGGGCCGGCGGCCATCATCTCATCGACCCCCGGACCGGCTTGCCCGCGGAGACCGGGCTGGAAGAGGTCTCGGTCGTGGCGGCGGGTGGATTCGAGGCCGAGGTCGTGGCCAAGACCGCGTTGCTGCTCGGTCCGAACCTCGCGCCCGCCTACTGCGCTGCTCACGCGATGGCGTGGTGGCTGGACGGTCGGCATGACGGCTGACCAATTTTTATGGGTGCTGGCCCGGGTGGCGGGCCTCAGCTCATACGCGGCGCTTGCGATCGCGCTTCTGACGGGGATCGCGTTACGGACCGCGGTGCTGGATTGGTTGGGAAGCAATCGGGCCGTGCGCACGCTGCACGAGTACACCACGGTCCTGTGGATCCCGCTCGCGACCCTGCACATTCTCGCGCTGCTGCTCGACACGACGGCCCGAGTCGGAGTGATCGACGTCGTGCTGCCGTTTCATTCGAGCTACGGAACGCTGGGGATCGGCCTCGGCGCGCTGTCGGTGGACGTGCTGATCGCCGTCACGGTGGCGGCGTATTTGAAGCGGCGCATACGCAAGGACGTGTGGCTGTGGGTGCACCGCCTCGCCTACGCGGCATTCGCCTTGATCTTTCTCCATGCGGTCCTGACCGGCACCGACTTCAGCGACCCCGCGGTCTCAGCCATCACCTGGGGGACGGCGGCGGCGCTCCTGACGCTTGGTCTGGCGCGGGTCCTGGGCGGCCGCCTCCCCGCCTGAAAAAAGTCGCCCGGTCTGCGGGCCCACCCTCCTCCCGTCGGTGCCCACCCCCAACCGACGCGCCTGGAGGCAACTGAAGCACAAAAAAACGAAGGCGGGAATGCAGCTTGTTAAGCCGCCGGCACCCAGTGCCGCAGCTCGATCACCCGCTCGCGCAGCCGTTGCTCCGCCTCCAGCGGCGTGTCGATCTCTTTCCGCTCCCGGTGCCACCGCTCCATCGCCAGGTCGAGCTGCGCCGTCTGCAGCCTCGACACCTTGAAGTAGCCCCGCAGCCCGGCGCTGTTCAGCGCCTGCAACCGCTGCCGCAGGCGGCGCCACGGGCTCGCCAGCACCGCCACCTCCTCCGGCAGGATCGCCCCCTGCCCGGTCGCCGCCTCCTTGCGCAGCTGGTCGAGCAGGTTCTGGCCCTCGTAGCGAATCCCGAACAGCAGGAGCGCGATCAAGCCCGCGGTGAACGGCCCGGTCATGATCAGCGTCCGCAGGTGGATCGCGACGAGGCCGAACAGCGTGTTCGGAATCGGGAAGAGGTTGACCCACGCGTCCCACGAGAAGTGACCGGCGATGGCGACGGGCCGTACCACTGGATGCCGGCGGCGATCCCACCCTGACCCTCGGGCGAAAAGATCGAGTAGATGTTGGTCATGTAGCTGACCGACTCCATGAAGTTGAAGCCCAGCCCGACCGCCGCGCCGTACACGATCCCGTCCACCACGTCGTCGAAGTCGTTGCGCATGACGAGAAAGAGCAGGAGCACGGCGAGCCCCTTGGCCAGCTCCTCGAGGATGCCGGCCATGAACGCGAGCGAGGTGTCGAGGCCCGGGCCCGGGACCAGCGCGCGCTGCGCCGACAGCTCCCACACCGTTTCGCCCCAGACGACCAGGCTGGTGGCGACGATCGCGCCCCAGGCCGCGGCGACCAGGACCAGCCGCCACGGCTCCTTGTGGTTGCGGTCCATGCGCCGCACGACCAGCAGGCCGAATGCGGTGGTCGGCAGGCAGGCCAGGGCGCAGATCGCGGCCACGCCCGGGCCGGCCGACTGGGTGTACAGGAACACGTCGATGACGAGCAGCCACAGCAGGACGCCGATGCCGATCAGGACGCCGGCGCGGATGAGGTGGTTGCGCCGCGTCGCGCGGTCCCGGTTGAAAGAGCGGACCAGGATGTAGGTGCCGAGCGTGATCGAGGCGACGGCGAGCAGCCCGTAGAGCGAGGTGCGGCCGGGGATCGTGTCCAGGAAGACGTAGTTGAGGATCGAGCTGGCAACCAGTGCCAGCACGACCAGCGCCGCCACCGCGAGCGCGATGCCGTAGCGTCGCGGCCGGAGCCTGGACTCCGGGTCGGCCGCCGGTGGCGTCGTGGCGGTGATCACGAGCGGTCGACCAGGATGAAGCGCCGCGCGAGAACTTCGACAGGCACGCCGTCCTGGATGCGTTCGACCACGAACGTGTACCGCCCGGGCAGCACGAAGTGAAAGCCTTCCGGCACTTCGACGGGGATGACGCCTTCGGAAGTCAGCTCGGTGGAGTGCGCGGGCCCGACCTCGCCCCGCATGGAGCCAAACGTGTCGTACCAGCGGGCGTCGACGACCAGCGGCGAAGGGACCGAGGCCCAGTCGACGACCGCCGCGAACAGATCGCTGCGCGGAAACTCGGAGCGATCAGGACCGATCGTCTTCTTGCTCGCCGGGTCGTACTGGTAGACGCCGGCGATGTGTGCCCGGATTCCGCTCTCCTGTCCCGGCCGCTCGAAGTAGACGAACTGGACGATGCCCACCGACAGGATGACCGCGCCGACGGTCGCGAACACCAGAAGAGTGCGGTACAGGATTCGGAGCTGGTCGTAGGTGGAGGCGCTCAAGCTCGCTCAGTCGAATGGATTTGCCGGCGCGTTGTCAAGGCAGAGCAACAAAAAGGGGGGTAATCAAATGCCACAACGCGCCTGGAGCAACAAGCGCGAGCGCCAGTACGACCATATCAAGGAAGGTCTTCTCGATCGGGGCACGGGCGAGGAAAAGGCCGAGGAGATCGCCGCCCGCACCGTCAACAAGGAGCGTGCCCGGCACGGCGAGACGATGGAAGCGAGCCGGACGTCGATCCGCGACCTCTCATCCGGACGCCGCGGCGGCTTGCGCTCGCACCGTGGCTCGGGCGGCCGGACCTATGACCAGCTCCGCAACGAGGCCAAGGAGCGCGGGATCAAGGGCCGCTCGCGGATGAACAAGGAGCAACTGGAAAAAGTTCTCAGCCGCTGAGAATGCCGGCGCGCGCCACGTCGCGCTGATGAAGCGTCGGTTGGTCGGGGGTGGGATTGGGGCGGTCATCGCACTGCCCTGGCTCGCCTTGCAGCTCTTTGGGTTTGTCGACGCCGTGGATCCGCATGCATTGAGTGGTGGCGCCTTGCCAGGGCTCATGGTTGCAAACCTCGCTCTCCTCTGTGTCTTCGTCGCGGTCGCCTCCGACTTCCTGTCAACTTCAGTTCGAGCGTGGCGGGCGGCGCTCATCGGAATCGGCGTGGCGTTTCTCGTTCCTGGGCCGTTCATGGTCGACTTCTTTGTCGTCGAGGGCCGAGGTGGCGGTGTCGCGTACTGGATCCAGGTATTGGTGCCGAACCTGGTGCTCTTGATGCTCTTTGGCGGATCCGCCGCCGGGATCTATTTGCTGGCCACGCGCAAGCGAACGCATGAGTGACAGCCGGCGATGATCAGTGGTGCGGCGGAGAGGAGTTGAACCTCCACGACCTTGCGGTCACTAGCTCCTGAAACTAGCGCGTCTGCCATTCCGCCACCGCCGCTCGCGATGCGAAAAGTGAGTATACCCAGAGCTCCTTTTACCCCT
>VBHA01000169.1 GCA_005889495.1 Chloroflexota bacterium | reverse complement strand
CGATCAGCCGGCCCGCGTCCAGGTGCAGCACGCGCGTGATCGACGCGTCCAGCAGCGCCAGGTCGTGGCTGACCACGATCACAGCGCCGCCATACGAGCGCAGGAAGTCCATCAGCCACGTCTTGGCGTCGCTGTCGAGGTGGTTGGTCGGCTCGTCCAGCAGCAGCAGGTCGGCCTCGGCGAACAGGACTCGGGCGAGCTCGACCCGCCGGCGCTCGCCCCCCGACAGCACGCCCAACGCCATGTCGACCCGGTCGAGCCGCAAACCCAGGCCCGTGGCGATCCTCCTCGACTCGGACTCCCCCGAGTAGCCGCCCGCGTGGCGGTATCGCTCCTCCGCCTCCGAGTAGCGGTCGATCATCGCCGGCGAGTGGTCGGTCTCGAGCTTGCGATGGAGCTCGGCCAGGTGCGCCGCCGCGCGGTCGAGGCCCTTGCCGGACAGGATGTGGGAGAGGGCCGTGGCCAAAGCCTCGGCCCGCGGCCGGGGGTTCTGCGGCACGTAGCCAAGCGTCCCCCGGCGCAGCACCACGCCGGCCGCCGCGTCGTCCTCGCCCGCGAGGACCTTCAGCAGGCTCGTCTTGCCCGCGCCGTTGCGGCCGACCAGCCCGACCTTGTCGCCCGCGGCCACGGTGAAGCTCGCGTCGGACAGCACCCGGCGCGCCGCGACGTCGATCGCGAGCCCTCTGACCTGAAGCATGGCGTGACCAATTGTTACGTCGCGGCGCGATCTGCGTTTGGTCTGTCAAATCTCTTCGCCCAGGAGGCGCACTCACATGAGGAAGCTCTTCGTCGCCTTTTTCGTCCTCGCGACACTCGCGGTGGTGGCCGCCTGCGGCGGAGCTGGCGGGGCAACCTCGAGCAGCGGCTCGGGCCAGCACACCTCCGGCTCAGCCCTGAGCGGCGGCACCGGCTCGGGCACGAACGTGCCGTCGAAGACCCAGGGCGCGCCGGACGCGACCACCGGCGGCGGCACGACCACGCTGCCGTCCGACACGGTCCCGGCCCTCCAGGGCCCGCCCGTGATCCGGCAGGCGCAACTGTCCCTGACGGTCGGCTCCGGGTCCTTCGACTCCAAGCTGACCGAGGTCCGCACGCTGGTCGAGAGCCAGGGCGGCTACATCGCCGGGACCGACGCGCAGGCCAACCCCGCGTCTGACCAGCCGAGCCAGATCCGCACCGGGGTCATCAACTTCATGGTCCCCGCCGCCCACTTCGACGCCACCATCGACGGGCTTGCGAAGGTGGGCAAGGTCCAGGGCGAGCACATCACCGGGACCGACGTCAGCGCGCAGTACGTCGACTTCAGGGCCCGTCTCGCCAACGCGGAGGCGCAGCGCAACGCGATGCTCGCCCTGCTGGCCCAGGCCAAGAACATCAACGACATCATCGCCGTGCAGAACCAGATCGGCCAGATCACGGGCCAGATCGAGCAGCTCAAGGGACAGATCAAGTACCTCGACGACAACACCTCGTACAGCTCGGTGTCGGTCACGCTGACAGAGGCCGGGGCGCCGGCTCAGACCGCGCAGTCGGACAGCTGGGGCTTCGCGACCGCGCTCAACGACGCGGCGCACAACTTCGTCGCCACCATCAACTACGTTGTCACCGCCCTCGGAGCGATCGGTCCGCTGGTCGTCCTGGCCGGGCTGGGCTACATCCTGTGGCGCACGCGGCGCCGCCCCGTGCCTGCTCCCGCGCGGCACGTTTAGAACCTATCCGCCAGGCGGGCTGGGATCAAATCCCAGCCCGCTCCAGTAACCTGCTGCGGTAATGCTGGAACACGGTGCCGAGCCGCGGTGACGTTCGCCAGAGCAAGGATCGCGATCGTCGCGATGGTCGCGATCGCGGTAGGCCTGGGCGCATGTGGCGGGGAGGGGGTGAAGACTCAATCACGGTCGCAGGCCCAGGGCTCGCCATCGAATCACTCCCCCTCGCCGGTCGGCCAGACGTTCAACATCAACCCCGAGCCAGGGGTGAAGGCATCGGGCACCATCACGGTCTTTGCCGGCCCCACCTCCACCACGATCGAGGTCAAGATCAGCGGGCTGGCGCCGACCTCCAACCACGTGTCCCACATCCACACCAGCAGCTGCCAGTCGCACGGCCCGATCAAGTTCGCCCTGAACCAGGTCATCGCCGACGGCCAGGGCGAAGCCGACACCCGGACCTTTCTCAACGAGAAGTTTCCTGGGAGCGCCGGGCGCTGGTATGTCGTGGTGCACGCCGGGCCGGACATGCAGGGCACGAGCGCCAACTACCTCCTCTGCGGCAACCTCTTCTAGCGGCCGCCCTGGTGCAGGGATGACGGCGCAGGAGCAGCCCGGCGGCCCGGGTGAGGTCGTCGAGCTTCCCGCCGCGCCGCGCGCGACCGACATCGCGCTGAACGAGCTCGAGCTCGTCTACGCGTTCATCTACGCCCGGGTCGGTAACCGGGCCGACGCCGAGGACCTGACGCAGCAGGTCGCGTTGAAGGCGATCCCCCGGCTGCGCCAGGGAGCGCCGGCCAGCGCGATCCGCGGCTACCTGTTCGCCACCGCGCGCTCCGTGCTGGGTGGCTTCTGGAGCACGCGGCTCGGGCTCTCGGAAGCGGAGCTGCGGGAAGACCTCGCGCTGCCTGTCCCGACGACCCCACCGTCGGACGAGGGCGTCGAGATCGTGCAGCAGATCCTCGCCCAGCTCTCTGACAACTACCGGCGTGTCCTCGAGCTGCGTTTCCTGCACGGGTATTCACTCAAGGAAGTTGCGGCTGAGATGCACTCGACGGTCGGCGCGATCAAGGTGATGCAACTGCGCGCTCTGCGCGCGGCAGCCAGGTTGCGGCCACTCGAATGAACGACAAGCCCGAGAACCGCGTCGACAAGATCGTCGCCGGCCTGCTTCGAGGCCGGCGCTTGAAGCTGCGCGGGGGGGACGCGGAGGAGAAGGAGGCGATCACGGCGGCCGCCCGGCTCGCCGGCATGCGCCAGGGCCCCCAGCGGATGCATCCGGCTTTCCGCAACAGGCTCGCGCGCGAGCTCGAGCAGGCGCCTCGCGAGGGCTGGATGACGCGCCGCGCCGCGCTGGTCGCGGGTCTGGGTCTGGCCGCGGGGGCGGCGGGCGGCTACATCGGCAGGGCCGTCGAGACCAGGCCTGTGGAGGCCGCGGTCCGGCCGATCGAACCCTTGAATGGGCGCTGGATCGACGTCGCCGCGCTCAAGGACCTCACTGAGGGACAGGGCAAGCGAGTGACCGCCGGCAGCGTCGGGGCGTTCGTGTTCCGCCGCGGTGACGCGGTGACCGCCGTCTCCTCGATCTGCTCGCACCTCCCATGCGAGCTCTGGTGGGACGGCCGGGGTGAACACCTGGTCTGCCCCTGCCATCCCGCGCGGTTCACGTCGCAGGGCCACTCCGCCACCTCCTACGACCTCCCGTCGCTCAACCCCGTGCACGCCCGGGTCACCGCCGAGGGGAGGGTGGAGGTGCTGGGGACTGAATGACCGTTCGGGCTCACAAGTCGAGACAGGTGGCCCTCGACCGGTGCCTGGTGCTGCTCGAGGAGGCGCAGATGAGGGGCCAGAGCCGGATCGACGGTCAGCTCGGCACGGCCCTGCGCAAGAACCTCGAGCGCGCCGGGGTCATCGCCGACCACCGGCTGGAAGGGCGTCGGATCGACCGGGTGCTCGACGACATCTTCGCGCTCCAGGCGCAACTGCTGGGCCAGGAACCTGAGGACAGCCGGCACCATAACGGCGCCTAGCGCTTTCGGACTACACCGCCAAGCCCGATAGTCGCGACTATCCGAGTTCTTCGAGGCCCAAACCCGCGGTTAGTCGCGACTATCCGAGTTCTTCCAGGCCCAAACCCGCGGTTAGTCGCGACTATCCGTGGTGAGCTCTGCCGGAATCGTAGCGCCGGTCACCGGCGCCGATCTCGATATCATTGGCGGTCGTTGTGACTACGTCCTTCAGTTCCTCACCATCCTTTCTCCTCACCTCCGAGTCAGTGACCGAAGGCCATCCGGACAAGATCTGCGACCAGGTCTCGGACGCGGTCCTCGACGGCATGCTGGCGCAGGACCCCCACGCTCGGGTGGCCTGCGAGACCGCCATCACCAAAGGCCTGTGCGTGGTCATCGGCGAGGTCACGACTCACGCGGAGCTCGATATCCAGCGGACGATTCGCGACACCATCCGGGGCATCGGCTACAACGACGAGCAGATCGGTTTCGATGCCGACCACGCTTTGATCCAGGTCTACCTGAAAGAGCAGTCACCCGACATCGCGGCGGGTGTCAACCACTCGCTCGAGCAGCGCCAGGGCGCCGGCGACACCGATCCTTTCGAGCTCCAGGGCGCCGGCGACCAGGGCATGATGATCGGCTTCGCGTGCCGGGAGACCCCGGAGCTGATGCCGCTCACGATCGCGCTCGCCAACAGGCTTGCCCGGAAACTGGCCGAGGTCCGCAAGAGCGGCAAGCTCTCGTTCCTACGTCCGGACGGCAAGACCCAGGTCACGGTGGAATACGAGCTCGGCAAGCCAAAGCGCATCGAGGCGATCGTCGTGTCCACGCACCACGCGGCCAGCGCGACGCAGAAGGAGATCTCGGAGGGCGTGCGCGAGCTGGTCATCGATCCGGTGCTGATGGGACAGGTGGTCGACGAGGCGACCAAGATCATGGTCAACCCGAGCGGCTCGTTCGTGCTCGGAGGTCCGGCCGCTGACGCCGGGCTGACCGGGCGCAAGATCATCGTCGACACCTACGGCGGAGTGGCGCGGCACGGCGGCGGTGCGTTCAGCGGCAAGGACCCGAGCAAGGTCGACCGTTCGGCTGCGTACGCGGCGAGATATGTGGCCAAGAACCTCGTCGCGGCCGGTCTGGTGGACCGGTGCGAGGTGCAGGTCTCATACGCGATCGGGCGCGCGCATCCGACCTCGATCGCGGTCGAGACCTTCGGCACCGGCACGAAATCGGAGGAAGAGCTCCTGCGGCTCATCCGCAGGCATTTCGACCTCCGGCCCGGGGCGATCATCGCCAACATGGACCTGCTGCGGCCGATCTACAGGCAGACGGCCGCGTACGGGCATTTCGGTCGCGACGACCTCGGCGTGCCCTGGGAGACGACCGACAAAGTCGAGGCGCTGCGTGCCGACGGGGCGGTCGCCGCCCGCCCGAGCTGACGGAGCCTCAAGGCAGTCCTTCTCCGCGTCCGCGACACGCTGACCCGGCGGAAGAAGCCAGTTCGTCCCCGGCCGGGCAAGGCGCTCACGATGTACGTGTGCGGCGTGACGCCCTACGACTCGGGGCACATGGGTCACGCCTTTACGTTTGCGATCTTCGACGTCCTCGTCCGCTTCCTCGAAGCCAACGGCACGCGCGTGAAGTACGTACAGAACATCACTGACGTCGACGACCCGCTGTTCGAACGGGCGCGCCGCGACGACATCGACTGGCGGGAGCTCGCCGACCGCGAGACGAAGGTCCACGTCAGGGACATGACCGTGCTCGGCTGGCGGCCCCCCGACGTGATGCCACGTGTGTCCGAGGAGATTCCGCGGATCGTCACCGCGGCGGCGAAGCTCAAAGCGTCGCGACACGCTTACCAGGCCGACGCCCTCTACTTCGACACTCACAGCTACCGCGGCTTCGGACGCCTCTCACACCGCAGCCGGCGCTCGATGATTCGCAAGCTCCGCGAGGAAGAGCTCCTCGGCACTGTCGGACCAGACGCCAAGCGCGACCCCCTCGACTTCGCGCTGTGGCGGACCTCCAGGCCGAACGAGCCGGCCTGGCCCTCGAAGTTCGGCGATGGCAAGCCGGGCTGGCACATCGAATGCTCCGTCATGGCGATGCGCTATCTCGGGCCGCAGATCGACATCCACGGCGGGGGCCGGGACCTGATCTTCAGCCACCACGAGTCGGAGCGGGCGCAGTCCGAGTCGCTGACCGGCAAGGCGCCGTTCGCCAGGGCCTGGGTTCACACCGGGATGGTCCGCTTCAACGGCCGCAAGATGAGCAAGTCGCTCGGCAACCTTGTCAAGGTCAGCCAGGCGCTGCAGCGCGCGCCTGCCGCCGCGGTTCGGCTCTACCTGGTCTCGCATCGCTACCAGCGCGACTGGGACTTCGAGTGGACCGGGCTGGCGCGGGCGGCGAGGCTGGTCGAGAGGATGCGCAAGTTCCTGGCCGACGACGCGCGCTTGAAAACACCGAAGAGGGCGCCGCGCAGGGCGCTGATGTCGGAGTTCAACGCCGCCCTCGCCGACGACCTCGACACTCCGCGCGCGGTGCGGGCGCTGCGCGCCGCGCTCCGGCAGAAGGACGCCGCGGCCGTGCGGGCGATGAACGAAGTGCTGCTCGGCTCGGCTTCTCTTACCTAAGCGACTTCAAGCGGAGAGCCGCAGTTCGGGCACTCCATGTTGGCGTCGAGCTGGACCCTGGTCTCGCACACGGGGCACAGGACCTCCGCCATCACCGCGGTTTCAGCTTCCTCTTGGCGAGCATCCGCCTCCAGGGCCGCCGGGACCTCGCCGAGGTCCAACGCCGGCGAGCCGCAGTTGAGGCACACGTAGCCGGGCTGGGCAACGCGGTGGTCCTGGTACGCGCCGACGGCGTCGACCTCGACTTCCGCAAACAGCGCGCGGAACAGGGTGCCGCCGCAGCGGCGGGTGCAGACGAGGAACATCTCTAAGCGAGCCTACGACGAAGCGTCGCAGTGCCCGCGACGATGAGAAGGATGCAGAAGCCGGCCACCACGGCGGCGTCCAGCTGCAGGCCGGACGAGGTCAGGTCTGCTCCCTTGACCATGATGTCGCGCATCCCGTTGACCGCGTAGGTGAGGGGCAGGATGTCGGAGAGCCACTGCAGCGCGGTCGGCTCGATGGAGACCGGGAAGATGATCCCGGACAGCAGCACCTGAGGCACCACGACCAGGGGGATGAACTGCACTGCCTGGAACTCCGAGCGCGCGAACATGCTGAGGAAGATCCCGAGGTTGACCGCCGCGATCGCCATCAGCGCCTCCATGCCGAAGATCAGCAGCACGTTGCCCTGGTTGTGGATCTTCAGGACGGCCAGCGCGAACACCAGGACCTCGGCGGATTGGATCAGCGCAAGCACGGTGAAGCCAAGCATGTAGCCGAGCACGATCTCCCCTCGGCGAAGCGGGCTTGCCATGAGGCGCTCGAGCGTCCCCTGCGAGCGCTCGTTGAGGAAGGAGACGATCGTGATCACGAACACGAGGAAAAAGACGACGAGGCCTACGAACGCGGCGCCGAAGTAGTCCAGCGTGTCGTAGTTGCGTCCGCCGTACAGATGGTGGACGCGAGGCTGAAAGTTGACGCTCCGACCCGCGACCTGCGAGGCGAGCGAGATCATCGACTCCTGGAGCGCCTGGAGGACGGGCGAGTCTTCGCCTGGCTGTGAGCCCTCGAGATGGACATCGGGCGCGACGCTGCCTGACTGGGCCTGCCGGGTGAAGTCGGCGGGGAAGAGGATGTACGCGACGATCGAGCCGTCCTTGAGCTTGGCATCGCCGTCGGAGGCGTTGATGTCGACGGCGTGGATGTGGGAAGAGCTCTTCAGGCTCGAGGCGACCAGGGCCCCGAGCGGTCCGGAGTCCTGGCTGGCGATGCCGACGTTGGGCAGATTCGACGAGCCGCGCATGAGGTAGCCGAGCAGACCCAGGATCACGATCGGGGCCACGAACAACAGGGCGACCGTGCGCCGGTCGCGGCGGAATCCCTGCAGCAGCCTCCGGGTGATCGCGCGGACGCGGCGGCCGCTCACGACTCCCTCCTGCCGGCGAGGGCGAGGAAGGCTTCCTCGAGGTTCTGCGATCCGCCCTGGGCACGGATGTCGGCGGGCGAGCCTTCAGCCAGGAGGCGCCCGTACTGGATCAGGCCGAGGCGCTGGCAGCGGTCGGCCTCGTCCATCACGTGGCTGGACACGACGAGCGTCGTCCCGTCCGCGGCCATGCGCCGGAAGTAGTCCCAGAACTGCACACGAAGCTGGGGGTCGATGCCGACCGTCGGCTCGTCGAGAAGGAGCAACTCGGGCCGGTGCACCAGCGCACAGGCCAGGGAGCATCGCTGGCGCATCCCGCCGCTGAGCGTCGAAACCACCGAGCCGCGGCGTTCCCACAGCTGGACGAGCCCGAGGGCTTCCCTCACGCCGTCTTCCGCACCGTTGATGGCGGCGAAGAACCGCACGTTCTCCTCGACCGAGAGCGCCGGATAGAGCGCGGCCTGCTGGGTCATGTAACCGATGTGGCGCAGGACCGCGATGTCGGGCATGCGCCGCCCCAGCACGGTCACCGTGCCCCCGTGAGCCTCGACCAGGCCGCAGATGAGGCGGATCAACGTCGTCTTGCCCGCGCCGTTGGGACCGAGCAGCCCGTAGATCTCGCCCTTGCGGACGCGCAGGGTGACGCCGTTCAGGGCCTTGAACGAACCGAACGATTTGAAGACCTCCTCCACGTCGACCGCATAAGCGTCGTTCACTTTTCCTGCTCCTCTTCTGGTGACATGGCACGCAGCCAGGCTTCGGCGAGCTGCGTCACGGCAGCCTCGCCCTCGACGTCGAGGTTCAAGACGCGCTCGGCGAGCCGGCGCGTGAGGATGTGGAAGAGGACCGGGCCGATGAAGGACTGCAGCGCGAGCAGCGGATGCACCCGGCGGAGCCGCCCGGCTGCCATCTGCTCGGTCACGTACATCACCAGCAGGCCGACCACACCCGTGATCGCCTGGGCCGCGACCTCCTCGGTCTCGGCCGACAGGCCGCTGACCTCGAAGAACAGCGCGCGCATCAGGCCGATGCGGCCGGCGACGGCGCGGTACGCCGTGCGCGCTAGCTCGGGCATGAGGACCTCCGGCGGCTCGTCCTTCCTGGCCGAGAGGAGGCGCCTCACAGGCTCGAGCGGCGAGTAGGCGTCGACTAGCCCCATCAGGAGCGCGGACTTGCCGGGGAAGAGGCGGTAGAGCGTGGCCCGCGATACCTCGGCGCGGTCGGCGAGCGCGTCCATGGAGAGCGCCGTCAGTCCCTGCGATCCAACCATCTCGACCGCCGCCCCCAACACGCGCTCCCGCGCGTCTGGCTCCGGAGAAACGGCGAGGGCCTTCAGGAGCGCCTCCCGGGATTTGAAGTGCCGGTAGAAGCTGGCTCGGGAGATCCCGGCGGCCGCGGCGAACTCCCCGACCGTGGGCTTGCCGCCGCGGGCCAGCACGCTCGGCGCCCTCTCGAGGATGCGTCCCCCGACGGTCATGAGCCGAGACTAGACAAGACATCCCGTCTTGTCAAGTATCAACGTATCGTTTTCGCGAGGCAGGGCCGGCGTTCTAAACGATTCCGGTGGGATACGAAGGCGCGGGCACCTTCGAGAGGGTGATCAGGATTCCTTAACGGGCGGGGTTCTCAGTCGCGGCCCAGCCCGTCAGTCTCTGGATACTGATGGCAACCACCGGGCCTGGCGGACGGGCATCGCGGTACTGCGTGTACTTGCGAACGAGCAGGTCGAGGGCGCGCTCTGTGCGTGCGCGATCCTCGACGACGCGCGCCGTCCCGTCGACGCGCACCCACCACAGCCGGCCCCAGTCCTGCTCGTAGTGGTCGACCAGCACAGAAACCGCGGGGTTGGCGGCGATGTTGCGCAGTCGTCTGAGGTCGCGCGTGCGCTTGGGTTTGGCGTCGACGGCGAAGTAAACCGTGTCGGCGTCGACCGCGAACGTGATTGGCACGACATGGGGTTTGCCCTCTGCGCCCACGGTCGCAAGGCGCGCCACAGGCGCTTCCTCGAGGCGCCGCCTCCGTGCCGTCGCGTCCATCGAACGAAGTATCGTTGAGCCCGTGCAGAGGCTCCGCACCTACACCGTCGACGAGGCCAACCGCGAGCTGCCCCGCGTGCGGCCGATCGTCGCCCAGATCGCGGAGCTGTCCGCGCTCCGCCCCGACCTGGAGGAGCAGCTGCGCATGGCCGAGTACTCGGCTCAACGACCGAGCGCGAACGGCGACGACCACGAGCGCGAGCAGCAGGCGCGAGACGCCGTCCAGGGCGCCGAGGAAGAGCTACTGAAGGCGGTGCTGAGCCTGAACACGATGGGCATCCAGCTCAAGGGCCCGCTCGAAGGCCTGATCGACTTTCCGTCTTATCGCGACGGCGAGCTCGTCGAGCTGTGCTGGAAGCTCGGTGAAGAGAGGGTCGCGCACTGGCATCGCGTCGGCGAGGGGTTCACAGGCCGGAAGAAGCTCTAGGCGAGCCACCTCAGCGCGTCGGCTGTGGCTTCCTGAACCGTCATGTTCGTGCCCTTTTTCCACTCCTCTTCCTCGTCCTGTGTGGTCACCGAGTCGTGCCAGTCCCGGCCGTCGTTCAAGCCCGCGAGGCCGGCCAGGTCAGTCCCGGTCCGATTTCGGCTCGCGAGGGCGGCCGCCGACAGCCGGATCGCCGCGGGCATGTCGTGGACCTGCTCAGCCACTGAGGCCGTGTCGTCAAGGAAGATGGTCATGCCGCTCACGTCTTGCGCCTCGCCAAAGATCTCTATGCCTTGCCGGATCCATTGGCGTGCCCGCGCCGTGTCGCCCAGCTTGAGCGCCACGAGTGCTCGCGTGTGCAGAGCCCATCCAAGGCCGAACCTGTTGCCCTGCTTGCGGTTCAGCTCGATCGCCTCATCCAGGGCGACCGCTGCCTCGGGGTTCCGGTCGTTGAAGTAGAGGGCGTTGCCGATGGCCCACTGTGTGCGCGCCACGCCCTCCGCATCTCCCAGCTCGCGAAAGATGGCGAGCGCCTCATTCACGAGCGCGAGCGCCTTCGTGATGTCGATTTTCGCCACGAGCATGGGAAAGCTGGTGTTGTAGAGAGCATCCGCCAGCTTTCTCTTGTCGGCCGAGGCCCGGAAGAAGGCGAGGTTCTCCTCATACCAGCGCTGCGAGGTCTCCATGTCAGCCTGCCAGTACGCGATGCCGGCGGCGGCCTCGACGGCCCGCGCCCGATCGTCGTTCGCCCCGGACGGCATTGCGAGGATCGCCTCCATCCGCGCCCGGCCTTCGCGGAGGTGGCCGCGCATCTGCCAGAACCGCCAGAACGCGGCGCCGAGGCACATCGCGCGCTCCGTGTTGCCCCCGGCGATCGACCAGTCGAAGGCGGCCCGAAAGTTGTCATGGTCGCGCTCGAGCCGGTCGAGCCAGATCTTGCGGTCGGCCCCGAACAGGTGCGGCGCCGCCGTCTCGGCCAGTTCCTCGTACGCGGCCGCGTGGCGATCCCTGATACCTGCAGCCTCGCCACTCTCCTCGAGCCGGTCGGCCGCGTACTCGCGGACGACCTGGAGCATCAGCAGGCGGGGTTCTTCGAAATCGGGCATGCGGCGCAGCAGGCTCTGATCGGCGAGCTCGTCCAGGCCGGAGAGCACGTCAACCCCGAGGTCGCCACCACAGACGGCCTCCGCCTGCTCGAGGTTGGCGCCGCGCGCAAACACGGAGAAGCGCTGGAAGAGCCGCTTCAGCGAGTCGTCCAGGAGGTCGTAGCTCCAGGCGATCGCGCCGGCCAGAGTCTGCTGCCTTCCGGGCAGGTCACGCGAACCCGCGCCCAGCACTTTCAGGGTCGTCTCCAGGCGGCCAAGCAAGGCCTGGGGCGTGAACAGCTTGACCCGGGCCGCGGCCAGCTCGATTGCCAGGGGCAGGCCGTCCACCCGTTCGCAGATCCCGGCGATCGCGGGCGCGTTCTCGTTGGTGGCCTGGAAGTCCGGCTTGACCGCCACCGCCCGCTCGATGAAGAGCCTGACCGCCTCGTACTGCGACAGCGCGGCGAGCGAGGGAAGCGCGCGCAGGTCGGGCATGCGAAGGGGTTGGACCGGGAGCTCCTGCTCGCCGTAGATCCGAAGCACCGCGCGGCTGCTGACCACGGTCTTCAGCTGCGGGGCAGCGTGGAGCAAATCGGATACCACCGCCGCGCCATCCGGCAGAAGCTGCTCGAAGTTGTCCAGGATCAGGAGCAGGCTTTTCCCGCGAAGAAACTCGACCACCGTGTCCAACGGCATCTTGTTGCCGGCCACCTGCAGCCCCAGCACCTCGGACAGGACCGAGGGGATGAGCTCGGCGTCGCGGATGGCGGACAGGGCCACGAAAAAAACGCCGTCCGGAAATTCCTGGACGACGTCGGCCCCGAGCTGGAGACTCAATCGAGTCTTGCCGATGCCGCCTGGCCCGGTCAGCGTGAGAAGCCGCGTGCCGCGGAGGAGGCGCCGGGCCTCGGCCACGTCGTGGTCGCGGCCGATGAAGCTCGTGAGCTGGGTCGGCAGGTTGTTGGGGGTCGAATCGAGCGTGCGCAGGGACGGAAATTGGTCTGGCACGCCTGCGATCACGAGCTGGTAGAGGCGTTCCGGACGTGCGAGGTCCTTCAGGCGGTGCGTGCCGAGGTCGCGCAGCGAAAGGCCCTCGGGGAGATGCTCCTCGACCAGTGCACGCGTCGTCTCCGAGATCACGACCTGCCCACCATGCGCCGACGCGGCGACACGCGCGGCGTGGTGGACGTCGAGGCCGATGTACTCGTTGCCGACCAGCGGCGCTTCGCCTGTGTGCAGGCCGATGCGCACACGCAGTGTCACGCCGTCGGGCCACTCGTGCTCGGCGAAGGCTGCCTGCGCCGCCCCGGCCGCGCCGCACGCGTCCACGGCGCTTTCGAAGACCGCGAAGAAGGAGTCGCCCTCGGTGCGCAGCTCGCGCCCGCGCTTGCCGCTGAACGCCGCGCGCAGGAGGTCGTGATGGTCCGTCTGCGCTCTCACGTAGCGGTCACCGACTTCCTGCATGAGTCGGGTCGAGCCTTCGATGTCGGTGAACAGGAAGGTGACGGTCCCGCTCGGAAGGGTCATTGGGTGGCCCGGGTCAGATCGCGAGCCAGGATCGGGGTGAGGATGGAGCTCAGCTGCCGGACATACAGGTCTTGCTGGTAGTCCAGCAGTGGATCGGCAGGCGCAAGACGTTGTTCGCGTACGGCGCCGCGCTGCCGGATGTACACGTTGGGATACGGATCCTCCTTGCCGTTGGCTTCGAGCGCGATCGCGACCGCGTCGGGGCCTTGCACGTCGTCGACGAAGTGCGCCAGCGGCTGGATGCCCTCGTCCGCGATGCCCTCCGAGGCGTCGATGCTGACGACGCGCGCGAGGTACGACCGCTGGTGCCACAGCTCGGGGCCCCGGCTCGCCTCGGCGAGCAGGTACGGGACCACAGCGTCGGGCCTCAAGCTGCGGCGCGTTCGCTTCTTCCCGAACTTCTCCTCGGCGATGTGCCGGGCCAGGACGCGCGCGTTGTAGCGGTAGCCCTGGACAGCGCCGGAGTTGCTCGGGATCCCGTGCTTGCGCAGGCCCTGGGAGCCCTGCATGATCGTGCCCGCGAAGTAGATCCCGTCCATGGTGACGCTGCGCCAGAACGGCGTCTGAGCGGGCAGCCGGCTCTGGCCGAACGTGGCCACGCCGAGGTCGGGAAGGTCGCGAAGCGGGCACACGAAGCCGGTGGCGGCGATCAGGTCGTCCACCTCGAAGTGGCGCGGATGGTCCTCGTGCGCGCTCTTGGTCGTCACGTGGAAGACGCCGCCTTCCCGCTCCACGCTCTCGATCGAGGCGTCCAGGATGACGACTCCTCCCGCCAGGGCCCAGTCTTCGTAGGGCTGCACGTAGCGCGCCCGCACGCCGACCAGCGAACGCGTCGCGACTGAAAGCTGGGCGGGGCTCGGTGAGGCGAGCACGATCTGGCGCGCCCAGGGCAGGAGCCCGCTCGCGATCTCGAAACCCGAGTTCTGCTTGCCGGCGATGAAGACGCGGCGGTCGCGGTAGGACTCGGCGGGGCGCATGTCGCCGTATTGCTGGACGTCCTTGTCCGCGAGCACCGCCGGCCGCCACGGCTGGGCGACACCGACGGCGAAGACCACCGTGGGCGCGCGGTACTCGCCGTCCGTGGTCTCGAGCGCGAAATCGCCGCCCTCGAGCTTCCGCGTCTCCTCCCACCTGCAGCCGTAGCGGACCTTCAATCCGGTGCGCTCCGCGAAACTGACGAGCCCGCGCTCCATCTCCGGGCGGGACGGGAAGTAGGAGGTCCCGTCCATGACCGACGGCATGATGGCCCGGCTCGATTCCTCGTCCGCCAGGAGGCTGTTCCAGTCGTAGCGCTCGTACGCCGTCGAGCCGCGCTCGTGCTCGGCGAAGGGCTTGGTCCAGCTCAACATGCGCTGGAAGATGGGCCAGCGCCGGAACATGCCACCTGGCGCGGGGTCCTCGGAGATCACCGCGTGCTCGATCCCCAGCGCGCGCAGAGAGTAAGCCAGCTGGAGGGCGCCCGGGCCGCTGCCGACGACCAGGAGCTCGTAGCGCCCTGGCGGAAACGGTCCGTCCGTCAGCTCAGCCACCTGGTCGTCGTGCGCAGCTTTCTCGCCTCGCCCTGGAGGACGCGGTACATGACGTGCGGGTTGGTGACGAGGAACTCCTCGAGGGCCCCCGGAGCGAGCACGAGGCAGCGAAGCGCCTTCTGGGCGATGATGTCGGCGGTCGGCGGCTCCCCCAGCAGGCACGAGATCTCGCCGAAGAAATCGCCGGGCCGCAGGCCCGTCCGCTCCTTGCCACCGACGCTGATCGTCGCCGCCCCCTCGACGATGACGTAGAAGCCGGTCGCGGTCAGGCCTTGCCGGATGACCCGCTCGCCCTCCGCGAAGTACACCTCACCGAAGGACTGGACGATGTTTTCCAGCTCGGGCGTCGAGAGGTCGGCAAAGAGCGCGAACCCAGACAGAATGTCGACCACGTCCTGGCGTACGTCCACTATGTGGGCGAAGCTTAGTCCGTCGACTCCTTTTCCAAGACCGGCCCTCGGACCGCCTGATAGACGGCCCTGGCGATCCCCGCCGCGTCGAGCCCGTGCTCGCGAAGGATGTCCGCGGCCTTGCCCTGGGGCAGGAAAGCGTCGGGCAGCGCCAGGGTCCGCACCTTGCCGGCCAGGCCATGCGGGGCCAGAGCCTCGAGCACCGCTCCGCCGAAGCCGCCGGTGCCGACGTTGTCTTCGACCGTGAGCACCACCGGGTGGGAACGGGCCCAGTCGCTGATGCGGGAGTCCACCGGTTTGACCCACCGGGAGTTGACCACGGCGCACGAGATCCCCTGCAGCTCCAGGCGCTCGGCGGCCTCGACGGCCACCTCGACCATGCGCCCGACCGCGAAGATCACCGCGTCGTCACCCTTGCGAAGCTCTTCCCAGCGCCCGACCGGAAGGGGTTCGACCGGCAGGTCGGGCGTCGCGGGAACAGGCCCCTTCGGGTAGCGGATCGCGACCGGCCCGTCGGTGGCCAGCGCGGTCTCGAGCAGCGCGCACAGCTCGGTGGCGTCCTTGGGCGCGACGACCTTCAGGTTGGGGATGAGGCGGAGGTAGGACAGGTCGAAGATGCCGTGATGCGAGGCGCCATCAGGACCGGTGACGCCGGCACGGTCGATCACGAACACGACGGGCAGCTTGTGGAGCGCCA
>VBHA01000016.1 GCA_005889495.1 Chloroflexota bacterium | reverse complement strand
GCTCGCTCCGAACCGTCGGAGCTGGCCTCTTGTTGATGGGTGTCTTCTCTGTAGTTCTCGGATTGACTACGGATTTCTGGTTTGTTGCTATCGCTCTTCTTGTCGCGTCTGTCGGAAACCCGATTTACTCGGTGGCCAGTCAGACTGCTTTGGTTGAGGCGGCGGACAGCGCCAACCGCGCGACTGTCATGGCAACCCGCTTTGGCTTGGCGCAGACTGCCGGGATTATTGGGTTGGCTGCTGGCGGTCTCATCACGAGGAACTCAGGACCTGGGATTGCCTATGCGGCGCTTGGTATTGGACTCGCGATCTTGGCCATGTATGCGATTGCCGCGGGGCGTCCTACCACCAATCCCCTCCACGGAGCCGCCTACGAGGAAGCCACCCTCCAGCAGGCCAAGACCTAAGCCGGGTCGGCTCGTAGGTCTGCTCGTCATACTGCGGGTGGTTGCATAAAGTGCGTCCGAGCCCGCACCCGGGAGCGCCCCGCGAGAGAGAACTCGAGAGCCCAGCCCCGATCGGCGGGGTCACGGTCTCGGCATGGGCTCTCGATCCCAGGCGGCGCCGTCGCTACCTGCAGATCGCCTTCGGTGTCGCCGCACTCTTCGTCGCGATCGTGGTTCTGTACCTGCTCCGCGACTTCCTCGGCGCCTTCGTGCTCGGGTCGGCGATCGCCTTCCTGATTCAGCCCGCGGTCATCCGCCTGCACGCGGCCGGCGTGCCCCGCGTGCTGGCCATCCTGGCCGTTTTCATCGCCATCATCGTCGTGCTCGCCGGCCTCATCCTTCTGATCGTCCCCCTGGCCGTCAGCGAGGTCGGCCAGCTGCAGGTCCAGCTGCCAGGCCTCGCAGCCTCCGCCCAGGACCGGCTCAACGGCCTCCAGCCGATTCGCGTCTTCGGCATCGACGTCGACCTGAAAGGGGTGACCGAGACTGTGAGCTCGCACCTGCGGGAGTATCTCCTCGGGCAATTCGGCAACGCGGTCACGCTCGGGCTTACGGCGCTCACGACCGTGCTCCAGCTCCTGCTCATGTTCATCGTCGCCTTCCTGCTCGCGCTCGAGGCGCCCGCGGTCCGCCGCGACCTCCGGCGGTTTGTGCCCAGCGATTACCGCACCGATTTCGATCAGATCTGGCGCCAGGTCCGCAAGATGCTCTACGCGTACGTCCGTGGCCAGCTCATCGTGGCCGGGCTGATCGGCGTCTGCTCGGGCATCGCGTGTGCGGCGATCGGCCTGCCCGATCCCGTGGCATTGGGACTGATCGCCGGCGTGACTGCGCTCATTCCTTACTTCGGCCCGTTCCTCGGCGCCGTCCCCGCCATCCTCGTCGGCCTCTCGCTGTCACCCAGCACGGCGCTCGTGATCGGCCTCCTGTACCTGCTCATCTCGAACGTGATCCTGAATGTGGTCTACCCCAAGATCGTGGGCGACGCGGTCAAGCTGCCGCCGATCCTTGTCATCGTGGGACTGATCGCCGGCGTGACTGCGCTCATTCCTTACTTCGGCCCGTTCCTCGGCGCCGTCCCCGCCATCCTCGTCGGCCTCTCGCTGTCACCCAGCACGGCGCTCGTGATCGGCCTCCTGTACCTGCTCATCTCGAACGTGATCCTGAATGTGGTCTACCCCAAGATCGTGGGCGACGCGGTCAAGCTGCCGCCGATCCTTGTCATCGTCGCCCTGATCGCCGGCTTCAGCTGGGGTGGCATCCTGGGCATGTTCGTGGCTGTCCCGATCGCGGCCACCCTCCGGATCCTGTTCGACCACATCTACCCGCGCCTCTACGAGAGACCTGCTTGAAGGTCGCGATCCTTTCCGACATCCACGCCAACTGGCACGCCCTCGAGGCGGTGTTGCGGGACAGCCCACAGGTGGACGAGACGCTGTGTCTTGGCGATGTCGTCGGCTACGGCGGCGACCCGAAGCGCTGCCTCGACGAGGTCACCCATCGGACCTGGCCGACTCTTGTCGGCAACCACGATCGAGCCTGCACCGATCCCGAGATCCTCGAATGGTTCAACGACGACGCCGCTGCGGTCGTTCGCTGGACAATTGAAGTGGTCGGAGACGAGCGGCTGGCATGGTTGCGCCGGCTCCCAGACAGCCAGGTCAAGAAGGATGTGCTGCTTGTGCATGCAAGTCCGCGTGACCACATCTATGAGTACGTTCTCGACACGGCGGTTGCCCACGCCAACCTCGAACTGCTCGACGGCGGCATCTGTTTTCACGGCCACACGCATGTCCCTGGAATCTTCGGCCTGGCAAACGGCACCGTGACGCACGAGTACCGCGTTGACACCTTCCGGCTCGAGGGCCCTGCGCTCGTGAACCCCGGCAGCGTCGGCCAACCGCGCGACGGCCTGCCGACCGCGAGCTACGGGATCTGGGACGTCGACAACAATTCCTTCGAGTTCCGGCGCGTGCGCTACGACATCAAGGGAGCGCAGCGCGCGATCAGAAAGGCCAAGCTTCCGGAACGGTTCGCACTTCGCCTCGAAAGCGGGCGATGACCCGCCGTCTCGCCGCTCGCCTGGTCCGGCTGGGGTATGCGGGCGCCGCCGGTGCCGGCATCGGGTCGTTTGCTTTCTGGACCGTTTACTGGTTCACCTTTGTTCGCGGCAACCTGCGAGGCCCGGACTTTTTCAACTTCTACGCGGCGGCTCGGCTGTACGTCACCAACGGGGGCGCCGCCGTTTACGACATCGCGATGCAGCGCCAGGTCGAGCTCCAGATCACCGGCCAGGATCCGTCGCGTTTCATCGTGCTGCCCTACTTCCACCCCCCGTACTACACGCTGCTGATCGCGCCGCTCGCCTTTCTCGATTACCGCCACGCGTATTACGTGATGGCCGCCTTCAACATCGTCCTCGTCGCGGCTCTGATCGCGATCCTGGTGCGGACCAGCCTCCGCGTGCACGGCCGCGGCTGGCTCGTGGCGGGTGCGATGATCGCAGGCTTCTTTCCGCTGTTCGTCACCGTCCTCCAGGGCCAGTCCGACCTGGTCGTCCTGGTCCCTCTCGCGGGCGCTTACGCCGCGTGGTCCCGCGGCCGCTACGGGATGGCGGGTGCGTTGAGTGCGCTCGCTCTCGCCAAGCCGCAGCTTCTACTTCTCATCCCGGTGCTCTTCATCGCGCGACGGGCGTGGCGCGCCCTGGCGGCGTTCGCCGGCGTCCTCGCCGCCCTCGGCCTTCTCTCGGTGGCGACGTTCGGCCTCGGACCCGTGTTCACGTACCTGAGCTCTGTCGGCACCTGGGCCATAACCGGCCGTCTGCCCAACAGCGATCAACTCGTCTACACGGACCCGGCCGTCTACTCCTTGCGCAACATCCTGGAGGCGGTGCCGGGAGGCGGCAAGGTCGTGGCATTCGTCATCCTCGTCCTGCTGCTGGCACTCGTCGCGCTCTCGCTGAGCTGGCGGCCGGACAAACCTCGGCTCGACTTTGCCCTGGCCATCGCGGCTTCTTTGGTTCTGAGCCCGCACCAGAACGTGCACGACCTGGCGCTGCTCGTGATCCCCGGATTTGCACTCGCTGACCTTGCGCTCGCCGGTCAGCTGCGCTGGCCGCATGCGGCGGTCGCGGTGCTCTTCTTTGCGTATGCGGCGATCGACCTGACGCTGACGATCAACTTCTGGGCGGCCGCGGTCGGGGCGCTCGCGGTCGCCGGCTACGTCACCGTAGAGCGGATGGCGGTGCGGCCGGACCCGATTCCGCTGGGCGAGCTGCAGTGGAGCGGGCCAAGGCCGCGCCGCGTGATCGTGCTCCCGGCCTATCGCGCAGCCAAGACGCTGGTCGAGGTGGTCGGCGACATTCCGCAGGGACACGCCGACCGGATCCTGCTGGTGGACGACGCCAGCGCCGACGCGACGGTCAGTGTCGCGACCGCCTTGAGGCTGGACGTGATCCGTCACCGCCGCAACCTCGGCTACGGTGGCAACCAGAAAACGTGCTACCGCCAGGCGCTTGCGATGGGCGCCGATGTCGTCGTCATGCTGCACCCGGACGGCCAGTACGACCCCGCGATCATTCCCAAGCTCTGCGGCGTGATCGAGAGCGGCGAGGCGGACATCGTGCTCGGGTCGCGATGGCTGGGTCTCGACCCCGCGAAGGCGGGTATGCCCTGGTGGAAGAGGCTTGGCAACCGTTTTCTGACCGCGTCGGAAAATCGCGTCCTCGGATTGAAGCTTTCCGAGTACCACACCGGCTATCGCGCCTACTCGCGCCGCTTTCTGGAAGCGATTCCTTTTCTCGAGAACAGCAACGACTTCGTGTTCGACACCCAGGTCCTGATCCAGGCGGCGACCTTCGGTTTCAAGATCGGCGAGGTGCCGGCCATCGGCCGCTACCACGCAGACGCGAGCTCGGTGAGCTTCAGGACATCGACGGTTTACGGATTGAAAACGCTGGGCGCGCTGGTGCGGTACGTGCTGCATCGCGCCGGGTTTCCGTGTCCGTGGCTGACTCCCGCATCAGATGCCGACAAACAGGCGCTTCCGGTAAGCCAGGTAGCCCACCACAGCCAGGTTTAGAAGCAGCGCGCCGACCTTGAAAAGGCTCGGATGGGCGACCACCTCGTACGCCTCGTAGGGGATCAGGATGCCGGTGGCGATCACAGTCAGGTACTCGGCCCAGCGGCGGCGCATGGCAAGACCGACACCTTCGGTGGCCTCGAGCGCTGCGTAGACGATCGCGCTCAGGGCCAGCAGCGAGATGTGGCTGAAGGCGCCGATGTAGACCAGAAGCCGCAGCAGGAGCTGGAAGATGATGTTGCGGCCGACGTCGAGGTTCAGCTGGTTCTCTGCGTAGTCGGCCCAATAGTCGAGCGATCCGTTGTGCCCGGCGACCAGTAGGCCGACGCCGAGGGCGGTGAGGACGACGGCCTTGACGACGCGCTCGACGATGATGACCTTGATGAAGGCGTCGTGCTCGCCGCCAATGGTGCCGAGCTCGCGCCACAGGCGGCTCAGGTAGCTGGGGCGGTGGGCGGCCGTTTTCGCCATCGAGCGAGACGTTAACAACCTGCGTTG
>VBHA01000201.1 GCA_005889495.1 Chloroflexota bacterium | reverse complement strand
CGCCACCTCCCCATGAATGGGGCGGACAACTCCGGCGCCTTCGGCGGTACATCCCAGCCCCTCCGGCGCTTCGCGCCACCTCCCCATGAATGGGGAGGACGGCTCCGGCGCCTGCCCCTCCGGCGCTTCGCGCCACCTCCCCATAAATGGGGAGGAGCAGTCCGGCCGCTTCAGGCGGGGACTGGTTCTCTTACCTTTTCGTCCGCTAGGACCTTGCCGTCTTTCAGGCGGATTTGTCGCCTTGCCTGGCCGGCGATGTCGGTGTCGTGGGTGACCAGGACGATCGTCACCCCCTCCTCGCCGTTCAGGCGCTTCAGCAGGTCGACCAGCTGCTGCGCCGTTTCGGTGTCGACCGCGCCGGTCGGCTCATCGAGCAGGATCAGCGACGGCCGGTTGACCATCGAGCGCGCGATCGCGACTCTCTGCATCTGGCCGCCCGACAGCTCGGTCGGCCTGTGCTTGATCCGGTCCGACAGGCCCACCCGCTCGATCAGGTCGAGCGCCCGCTTCTTGCCCGCCTCGCCGTCCTTGACGTAGCGCTGGGGCAGCATCACGTTCTCGTAGACGTTCAGGCCCGACAGCAGGTTGTACTCCTGGAACACGAAGCCGACCTTCCGCGCCCGCATGTGCGCGCGCTCCCGGTCGCTGAGCGTGGTCGTCTCGACGCCGTCGATGATCAGCCTGCCGGCGGTCGGCTTGAGCAGGAGGCCGAGAAGGTCGAGCATGGTCGTCTTGCCGCTGCCGGAGCGTCCGACCACGGCGACGAACTCGCCTCCCTCGATGTTCAGAGTGACGCCGTCGAGGGCGCGGATGACCTCCGAGCCTCGCTTGTAGTTCTTGGTCAGGTCGACGAGCTCGACGCCGGCCATCTACTCGTTCCTCAGCGCGATCACCGGGTCGAGCCGGGCCGCGCGCCACGCGGGCAGCACCCCGGCGACGGCGCCCAGCACGGTGGCGAAGCCGATCGCGAGCGCGGTCAGCGCGGGCGTGATCAGGAACAGGGTCGACCCGTCGGCAGCCGGGAAGAATACGTTGCGAATCGCGACGACCAGGACGCCCAGGCCATACCCGAGCAGACCTCCGATGAGGCCGATCAGGGTCGCTTCGATGAGAAATTCCCTCATCACGTTCGTGGTCGTGGCCCCCACAGCTTTCTTCAAGCCGATCTCGCGCACCCTCTCCGCGACGGCCATGAACCTGCGAGTTGATCCGGTCCGCGATCTTGTCGAGGTCCGCGAGCGAGGTCCCCGGCTTGCCGTAGACGGTGATGCCCTCGGTCACCTGCGAGACGTCGATCGCGGTGCGCAGCGACGCCGGCAGGCTGTCGCGAAGCAGCGTCTGGCCGTCGGCGATGTTGATGTAGGCGAACGAGTCCGGCGCCGTCTGGGTCGAGTTCAGGATCCCGACCACGATGAAGGTGCGGTTGGTGAAGTCGGGTTTGGCGTCAGGTGGCCGCACGGGGAGGTCGATAGTGTCGCCGACGTGCTTCTTGAACTCCTTGGCGATCGTGGAGCCGAGCGCGACCTCACCCTGGGAGGTGGACGTGATGAAGCGGCCCTGCGCGAAGGTGAGCTTGAGGGCGCTGTAGTTGTTCTCGTCCGGGTCACCCGCGACGATCGTGTCGGGTATGCCGAAGCTGACGACGACGGTGCCGCCGGGTTTTGCCTGAAACGAGTAACCGGGGAACGCGGCCTGCACGCCGTCGAGCTTCTTGATCTCGTCGATCTTCGAAATCGGCAGAAGGTTCGCCGACTGGCCGTCGGGCGGTCCCACCTGGACGCTCCCGCCGTAGTACCTGACGCCGCCGTCGATCAGGGCGTTGAAGTTCTCCGCCAGCGCGCCCATGGTCGTCAGCGCAAACACGCCGATCACGATCCCGGAGATGGTGAGGAAGCTGCGCAGCTTGTGGCGCGTGATGTTGCGGAGGATTTCCACGAGGGGATGAAGGATACAGGTGATCCGTCAAGCGAGGGGTTTGCGCTCGGGATCACTCCTGCTCAACCGTCTCAACCGCCGAAGCCGTACTCGCCTGGATGGAGGCCGGGGGCATGCATGTCCACCTCCACCCAGAACACCTCCTTGCTGACGGTGGCGGTGAGGGTGACCCCGTTGACCACCTTCTCGTACACGGCGAAGTCCTCGCCCGGCGTCTGGCCCTCCTCCACCCAGCCGCCGGCGGTGAGGTTCGAGCGCGTGTCGTCGTACATCGACTTGATGTTGGGCCCGACGTGGCTCACCGAAAGGCTCGCGTCGGAGCACAGCCAGCTGTTGTCCGGACCGTCGTTCTCCCAGGTGAAGAGCCGCCCCTGGGGCGAGAACCCGACCGCGCCGTCGTTCTTCATCAGGTTGAACTGGGCGTTGCCCGGGTCGCACTTGTTGCTCCACGCGGTGGCGAAGAGGTGGCGGAAGAGAAGGGCCACGATCGCGATCAGGAACGCCGCGAAGATCCAGTTCAGCCTGCCGGTCATTGTTCCTCCTGCCCCTCCGGCGCCTGCCCCTCCGGCGCTTCGCGCCACCGGCCTTGAAGGCGTTGACCAGGTCGCTGGGTCGCAGCGCCTTGACACCGGTGACCTGCGAGTTGATCCGGTCCGCGATCTTGTCGAGGTCCGCGAGCGAGGTCCCCGGCTTGCCGTAGACGGTGATGCCCTCGGTCACCTGCGAGACGTCGATCGCGGTGCGCAGCGACGCCGGCAGGCTGTCGCGAAGCAGCGTCTGGCCGTCGGCGATGTTGATGTAGGCGAACGAGT
>VBHA01000168.1 GCA_005889495.1 Chloroflexota bacterium | reverse complement strand
GCCTCGCAGAGGACCTGGGCGACGAACGGCAGGTAGGTCAGGGCCGTTCCATGCCTCGACTTGAAGCTCTCCTTCTCGGCCTCCCGGTACCGAACCAGGTTGGTAACGTCGACCTCCTGCAGCGTCCACGCGTGCGGTGACGTGGCGAGGCTGCGGACCATGTGCTCGGCGATCGACTTGCGGATGACGCTGAGCTTCACGAGCTCTTCGCGCTTGCCGTCTGTCCGGGAGGGCGTCGGGGTCGCCGGGGTGCCGGGCCTGGCGGGAGCCTGTGGAGCCGCGGGCGGTGATGCGTTGCCCACGGCGGACAGCACGTCGTCGCGCGTCACCCGTCCTCCCATGCCCGAGCCCGTGAGGGAGGTGGGGTCGATGCCGTGCTCGGCGGCCAGCTTGCGCACGGCCGGCGACAACCGGGCATGCTCGCCTCCGTCGGCCGCGTGCGGCGCGGGCTGCGGGGCCCTGCCTCCCGCCGGCTCGGGCGGCAACTCGGTGTGCGCGACGCCTGCCTCCTTGTCTTTCGCCGGCGCGGTGGCGGACGGAGCACCGGTTTCGATCTGGGCAATGACCGCCCCGACCCGGACCGTCTCCCCCTCGCCGGCCGCGATCTTGATCAGCTTGCCTTCGAATGGAGAGGGGATTTCGGCATTGACCTTGTCGGTCACCACCTCGACGAGAGGCTCATCGCGCTTGACCATGTCGCCCTCGTGCTTGAGCCACTTGTCGACGGTGCCCTCGGTCACGGACTCGCCGAGCTGGGGCATCTTGATCTGCGAGATCGGCATTGGCACCGAGTTTACCCCGCCGCCTCGCCGTCGCTGTGCATGTCCTCAGCCACCGGTAGACCGATCGCTCGAGGGGGGTCCGGTTTGGAGGCGACGCCCAGAATCGAACTGGGGATGGAGGTTTTGCAGACCTCTGCCTTACCACTTGGCTACGTCGCCCCGGCAGTCGAACCTCGATTCTAAGATCCCCACGTGGCCGAGCAAGCCTTCCTGGACGCCATGGCCCGACTCCCGGCCGGGGTCGTCCTGATCAGCGCCCGGCTGGGCGACGAGTTCCGCGGCCTGACCGCATCAAGCCTGGTGTCTGTCTCGGTCGAGCCGCCGCTGGTCGCCGTCGCCCTGGAGCACGCCTCCGCCACGCGGTCCGCGATCCTGGAAACAAAGGCGTTCAACATCAGCGTCCTCACCCGCCGGCAGGAGTTCATCGCCGACCGCTTCGCCGGCCGCGCGCCTGCCATCGACCCGCAGTGGCGGACGCTTCCGCACCGTCTGGGCACGAACGGCATCCCGTTGCTCGACGGCTGCGCCGCCTGGCTCGAATGCCGCCTCGTCCAATCCCATACCGCGGGCGATCACGACATCTGCCTCGGCGAGGTGCTGGCGGCGGAGGTGGGAAGCGGCGATCCGCTCATCCTTTGGGACCGGTCGTTCTGGACGCTTCACTAACTAATAAGGAAGATCGTCTTCGTCCATGCCGAAGTGGTGGCCGACCTCGTGCAGGATCGTGCGCCGGATCTCTTCGACCAGGTCCTTCATGTTCGTGCTCGAGCGCTCGTGCGAGCGCTTGTAGAGGGTGATCCGGTCCGGCAGACCCTCACCGGCGTGCAGCGCCCCAGCCCCCTGGTAGAGGCCCATCAGGCCTTCGGTTGAGGACTCCTCGACGATGAAGACGGTGTTCTCGAGGTAGGGGAGGAACTGCTGGGGGATTCCATCGAGCGCCATCTCCACCAGCTCCTCGAATTCCTTCATGCTCAGGCGCATGGGTGAATTGAAGCGCGTGACGGTCGTCGGCGCGGGGACGATGGGATCTCAGATCGCGCTCCAGACCGCGCTCAGCGGCCGCTACGACGTGACCCTCGTCGACACGGTCCCCGGTCAGCTCCAGCGCGCACGGGCCCAGAACAAGAAGCTCCTCGATCGGTCGGTCGAGAAGCAACGTGTCACAAGCGAACAGGCCGGCCAGGCGATCGAGAGGATCGAGGACTCGGACGACCTTGCCCGCGCGGTTGCCTCCGCCGATCTTGTCATCGAGGCCGTGATCGAAAACTTCGACGCCAAAAAGAGCGTGTTCGAAGACCTCGGCAAGCATGCCCGCAGGGACGCGGTCCTTGCCAGCAACTCCAGCACCATCGTGGTCAGCCGCCTGGCGGACTTCACGGGTCGCCCCGAGCGCTGCTGCAACATGCACTTCTTCCACCCGGTCACCGTGATGCAGCTGTGCGAGGTGGTGCGCGGTCCGAAGACCGGCGACGAGACCGTGGAGACGGCCATGGAGTTCGTACGCAGCATCGGCCGCACGCCGGTGCTCCTGAAGAAGGAGATCTGGGGCTTCATCGTCAATCGCGTCCTGTTCGCCGCCTCGGAGGAGGCGATGCGCCTCCTCGACGGTGGCTACGCCGGCGCGGAGGACATCGACATCGCTGTCCAGAAAGGCCTCAACTGGCCGATGGGGCCGTTCCACCTGCTCGATTTCAGCGGCCTGGATGTCTTCTACGGCGCTATGCAAGACCGCCACAGCCTGGGCGAGGGGCCTGAGGCGCCCGCGGTGCTGCGCAGGCTCGTCGAGGGCGGACGCCTCGGCCGCAAGACCGGCAAGGGCTTTTTCGACTACGACTGAGGCCCAGCCGCGAGGGGGAAATCAGTAGGCGCGTCTCGCGCGCCCTGGCCGCAGTTTGCGCGCCAAAATGGTTCTTGCCCCCGTAGCCCAATGGCAGAGGCAGCCGGCTTAAACCCGGTCCAGCGCGGGTTCGACCCCCGCCGGGGGTACTCGCTCCCGTGCGCCTACAATCTGACGACGATGGACCATCGATCCGAAGAAGATCCCGACGAAGAGCCGGACGAGCCGGCCCAGCCGACCTCGCCCGACGGGGCCCGTGGCACGGCAGCCGGCCTGGTGCCCGCGGTCGGCCTGCCGAGCCGGGAGTGGGAGTTTTCGACCAGGGTCCTGAGCGTGGCTCAGGTTGCGGACGGCGTCACACTGGTGAAGGTCATCCACGAGGCCGCGGCAGACGGCTGGGACCTGGCCAGCGTGATCGACGGGGGGGATAAGCGCGTAATCCTGATGCGCAGACAGAAGCGCTCAGCCCGTGAGTCAAAACGGGTGGGTTTCGCGCCTCCGGCTCACAACTGAGCAGCCCGCCGCCACGCCGCCGCCGACGCATCCTGGTCATCGAAGACGACGTTCCGGTGCGCATGCTGGTGGCTGAGGTCTGCCGCCTGCAGGGACATGACGTGGTCGAGGCGGGGACCGGCGCGCAGGCGATCGAGCTGGGGCGCAGCGCGCAGCCCGACCTGGTGCTCGTGGACTGGGTGCTGCCCGACATCAGCGGCACGGAGGTGATCCGCGAGCTGCGCCGCCAGGGCGTCGTGAGCCCGATGGTGATGCTGACCGGCCGCTCGACCAAGATGGACGAGGTCGTCGGGCTCGAGGTCGGCGCCGACGACTACATCACCAAGCCCTTCGATTCGCGCATCCTCGCGGCGCGGATCAACGCTCACCTCCGACGCTCGTCGCTGGCGGAGAGCGGAGGCGGGCGCGAAGGCGTGCTGAGCATTGGCGCCCTGCAGATCGACAACGCCGCGCGCAGGGTCAAGGTCGGCGATGAAGAGATCACGTTGACCATGACCGAGTTCAACCTGCTGGCGGTGCTGGCGGCCAACCCGGAGCGCGTGCTCACCCGGGCGCAGCTGCGCGACAAGGTGTGGGGATACCCGCATGACCTGGACGACCATTCCGTCGACCCTCACGTGCAGCGCCTGCGGCGCAAGCTTTCGGAGCGCTCCAACACGGGCGTGAGCCTTGAGGCTGTGCCGGGGCTCGGCTACCGGCTCTCGGTCAAAGGCGCTTGACGGAGGCCGAGCCTCGAGAGCTCTTCGGTCCGGCGGCCGAAGACATCCGCAAAGTCGAAACCCAGCTGAGGCAGGAGATCCAGGACGATCCGCCTGAAGTCGCCCGCGCGATGGCGGACCTGTTCGTCGCGGGCGGCAAGCGAATCCGCCCGGCCCTGGTCCTGCTTGCGGCCATGTGCGGCACGTACGACGCCGTGCGTGTTTTACCCGCTGCGATGGCGGTGGAGCTCACCCACGCGGCAACACTCGTCCACGACGACGTGATCGACCGCTCACCGACGCGCCGAGGTCGGCCGACGGTGGCTGCAAAGCTCGGAGACGAACCCGCAATCGTCATCGGCGATTACTACTTCGCCAAGTCCTACGAGCTGGCCGCGCGCACCGGCGTACCGGAGGTGGTCCACATCCTTGCCCGCGCCGTCATGAAGATCTGCGCGGGCGAAGTCCGCCAGCAGTCGATTCGCTATCGATACAGCACCGACATCCCCGAGTACATGGACCGCATCGAGGCCAAGACGGGGACGCTGCTGGTGGCGTGCTGCGAGATCGGCGGGCTGCTCGGCCGGTTGAACGACGCGCAGCGTGTGGCGCTGCGCGAGTACGCGGTGGCGTTGGGCTGCGCGTTCCAGATTGCGGACGACGTTCTCGACTACACGAGCACGGAAGAAGAGGTGGGCAAACCAATCGGCCAGGACATCCGAGAGGGCTTTGCGACACTGCCGTTGCTCCTGGCCGGGGTCAAGCTCGACGACCATCGCAGGCTCGAGGAAGACGAAGTGCGCCACGTCGTTGACGCCGTTCTTGCCAGCGACGGCCCTCGGCGCGCGCTCGAACAAGCGCGTGGGATTGCGGCCGGAGCGCGTGCTCAGGTCAGCACAATTGGCGAATCAGACGCGACCGCCGCGCTCGCCGCGCTAGCGGACTACGTGGTCAGTCGAAAGCTCTAATCTGTCAGCCGTGTCCCGGCTAGGGATCGGTGTGGTGGTGGCGTGAGCAGGGTCAGACTCGTCGGCGTGGGACCAGGTCATCCAGGTCTGGCCACGGTGCAGGCGGTCGAGGCCGTGAAAGAAGCCGACGTGATTCGCAACTGCGACGGCTGCGGCACCGGTTTGCTTCATCTCGCGCCGGCGAACGCGGACATAGCAGCGCTCGAATCGATCGATGAGGTAATTCGTCTCGCGCGGAGCGGGCGCAAGGTGACGGTCCTCTTTCCCGGCAACCCATACGCCTTCTCCAACGGCAGTGAGATGGCGGAGCGGTTGCATCGCGCCGGCATCGATTTCGAGGCGGTGCCCGGGCTCATCGTCGAGCTCGCGGCGCCCGTGATGAGCGGCATCCCGCTGACCATCGAGGGCCTGTCCGCTTCGATCGGCTTCGGCCTCGCGACCGGCGGCGAGACGGTCGTCCTGCGCCTGGCCTCGGGGTGGTGGGAGTCGGGTATCAGCGCGCTTTTGCAGAACGGCCGCACGCCCGAGACACCCGCCGCGCTGATCCTCAATCCGGGCCTGCCGGGCCAGCACCGGGTCAGCGCCGCGCTCGGCGAGCTGGCGCGCAAGGCGGCGACCTACGGTCTGAGGGGCGATGCGCTCCTGGTCCTCGGGCCCGGCGTGGAGATGGCGGAGCGCCTGGACACGCTCTCCAAACGCCCGCTCCACGGCCGCCGGGTCCTGATCACCCGAGCGCGCCACCAGGTAGACCCCTTCCGCCGCGAGCTCGTCGACCTCGGCGCCTCGGTGGTGGAGGTCCCGACGATCGAGATCCGGCGCCTGACGCCCGACGACAGGGTCCGCAACGCGATCACCAACCTCAGCCTGACCGCGCTCGTGATCTTCGCCTCGGCCAACGCGGTCGACATCTTCTTCCAGATGCTGCTGACCACCGGAGCCGACGCGCGGGCCCTGCACAACTCCAAGCTCTGCGCCATCGGCCAGGAGACGGCCGACGCGCTCGTCGGCCACGGCTTGCGCCCCGAGCTCGTGACCTCGGAGTACACCGCGGAGGGCCTGGCGAACGCGCTCCAGGGCTGGGAGCTCGACGGCCTGCGTGTCCTGGTGCCGCGAGCGGAGATCGCCAGAGACGCACTACCATCGCTGCTTGCAAATCGAGGTGCCGAGGTCGACATCCTGCCCGTCTATCGCGCCGTCTGTCCGCCCGACGCCGGCCCGACCCTGTTGCGACTGTTCGACGGCGAAGGGGTCGACGTGATCACGTTCACCAGCTCTTCGACCGTGAGCAACTTCGTGCGCGCCTTTCCAGAGGACCGCCTGCCCGCGATCCTGGGCGACGCCGAGATCGCGTGCATGGGCCCGGTGACCGCCGACACGGCGCGCAAGCTGGGTCTCGGCGTCTCGATCGTCGCGCGCGAGTACACGACGCATGGCCTCGTCCAGGCGATCGCCGAGGCGGCCGCCAGGAAGTGAGCCAGCCGAGGCCGTCGCGGCGGGCGGCGCCCGTCGAACCGGACGAGCTCGCCGCACCCGCTCCGGCGGGTCGCCAGGCCTTGCTCGCGCTGCTCGTCATGGGTGTCCTCATCGCGGCCGTGGTCGGGACGGGAGTGCTCGTGAACAAAGTGCTGGAGCCGGCGGTGCCGAGCGCCCTGGCCCGCTGCGCCACGTCGACCCAGGTCGCGCCCCGCGAATACCTCGGTCCCCAGCCCATGTGCATCACCGCGGCCCAGAAGCTGAAAGCGACCGTCAGCACGACCCAGGGCGATTTCGTCATCGACCTCGCTCCGGAGGTGGCGCCCGTGACGGTCAACAACTTCGTCGTGCTCGCCACCCACGGTTATTACAACGGCCTCAACTTCTGGAAGTCGGAGGACTGGGTGGTCCAGACGGGCGACCCCCGCGGCGATGGCCGGGGAGGTCCGGGCTACAACCTCCCGGACGAGACCACCGCCACCCCGTGGGGCCTGGCCGCGGTGGGGATGGCCCGTCCCGCCGGCGGCCCTGTCAACGGCAGCCAGTTCTTCGTCCAGAAGGCCGCATGGCCGGGTTCTGGGCCGACCGCCGTCTACAACCGCTTCGGGACAGTGATCTCGGGCATGGACAAGGTCCAGCAGCTTTCGTCGACCGACACCATCACCTCGATCACGATCAAGGTTTCCTGACCCCGATCTGACGGCCGCGTTACAGGCCGGGGCCTATAATCGGCTCAAATGCCAATCCATCCGCTGTGGCTCGTTTTGATCCTGGTCATCGTCCTGATCATCTTCGGGCCGGGGCGGCTTCCCGAGCTCGGGGGCGCGGTCGGCAAGGCGATGAGGGAGTTCCGCAAGGCGACGACCGACCTCACCAACGAGGTCACAAACGCCACCAAAGCGGAGCCCCAACCGCCCGCCGAGAGCACCGCCAAGGGCTCCTCGTCCGAGGCCAAACCCTCTAACAACTAGTGGTCGGCTGCGGCCGCCCACACCGCATCACGCGAATCGGGCCGCCGATGCGTGCGTCACGGGCCCCGGCGCGTCGTCGTCGCGCATTTCAATGCGCTCCTCCTAGCGCCACCCGTTCCTTCGCCTCGGCGCCCCGACCGGCGAGCTTCGCTCGCCTTTCACGAGCTGCGGCGCGTTCGGCCGCCACCGCCCACTAGCGCCCGTGGCGCTTCTAGACAGGGTTCTCCAACGCGGTCCGCGGGCCGGCGCCCCGGCAGAGGACCAGCGCATGTCCGTGATCGAGCACCTCGAGGCGCTCCGCCGTGCCCTCATCATCGCCCTCATCGCGTGGAGCGTCGCCACGATCGCGGCGATCTTCGTCGCCGGCCACGTGATCACCTTTCTCGTCACACGCGCGGGCATCTCGCAGGCCATCTACCTGCAGCCCGGCGGTGGGGTCCTGCTTCAGCTGAAGGTCGCGATCTACATCGGGATCGTGCTCGCCTCGCCGGTGATCATCCAGCAGGTCTGGTGGTTCGTCAGCCCGGGGCTGCACCCCCACGAGCGCCGTTTTGTTCTCCCGCTGGTCGTGGCGACGATCGCGTTCTTCGCGCTGGGCGTCGGCGTGGCGATGTTCGCGCTGCCTCTCTACATCCACGTCCTCGGCTCGCTGGCGCCGGCGGACGTGAAATACCTGCCGGACGTCACCGAGCTCGTGAGCTTCGTTCTGATCATGGTCATCGGGTTCGGCCTGGTCTTCGAGCTGCCTGTCGTCCTGTTCGTGCTCGGGATGCTGCGCGTCGTCTCGTCGAAGTGGCTGTACCGGCGCCGGCCGTACTGGTTTCTCGCGCTCGGCATCCTGGCGAACTTTCTGACTCCAGGCGTCGATCCGCTGACGCCTATGATCATGTTCGTCCCGCTCTATCTCTTCTTCGGGGGCACGGCGCTATTACTAAAACTTCTCGGACGATGACCGGCACGGCCGCGCGCCGCGATGGGCGCGCGCCGGACCAGCTGCGACCGCTGAAGATCGAGCTGGGCGTGAACGTGCACGCCGAGGGGTCGTGTCTGATCGAGATGGGCCGCACGCGGGTGTGGATCACAGCCAGCGTCGAGGACCGGGTGCCGATGCACCGCCGCGGCACCGGCCAGGGATGGATCACCGCCGAGTATTCGATGCTGCCGCGTGCGACGCATGACCGGGGCGCGCGCGAGTCGATCCAGGGCCGGGTCGGCGGGCGGACGCACGAGATCCAGCGCCTGATCGGCCGCTCCCTGCGGGCCGCCGTGGACATGGGAAAGATCGGCGAGCGCACGATTACCCTCGACTGTGACGTGCTCCAGGCCGATGGTGGCACCCGGACCGCGTCCATCACCGGCGCGTTCGCCGCGCTCTACATGGCGGTCAAGCGGATGAAGGACGTGAGGATGATCGCCGAGATTCCGGTTCGGCAGTACCTGGCGGCCGTGAGCTGCGGAGTGGTCGAAGGAACGCCTGTGCTCGACCTCGATTACACCGAAGACTTCCAGGCGTCGACCGATCTGAACTGCGTCATGACCGAGGACGGGCGGCTGGTCGAGCTGCAGGCGACCGCCGAAGGCGTGCCCTACACGCGCGCCGAGCTCGATGCGATGCTGGCGCTTGCATTCAAGGGGATCAAGGAGCTGATCGTCGCCCAGAAGCGGGCGCTCGCGTCGCTTTGATTGACTGACCGTCCGCGACTCGTCATCGCCTCAGGCAACACCGGCAAGCTGCGGGAGTATCGCGACCTTCTGGCCGGAGCGGGCGTGGAGCTGGTCGCGTTCGACAGCGAGGTCGAGGAGGTGGGGGAGACCTACGCCGAGAACGCGCGTCTGAAGGCAGAAGCGGCGCGATCGAGGTCCGGCCTGCCGGCGATCGGCGACGATTCGGGCATCGAGCTCGAGGCGTTGGGCGGTTTTCCAGGTATTCGGTCTGCACGGCTGGGACCAAACCAGAAGGAGAGGACGGCCGAGCTGTTGCGGCGCCTGGAGGGGGTGCCGCGGCCGTGGAAGGCGCGATTCGTCTGCGTGATCGCCCTCGCGGCGCCCGGCCGCGAGACGCGCTTTTTCGAGGGTGAGTGCCGGGGCGAGGTGGTGCCGGAGTGGCGCGGCGAAGCGGGGTTCGGCTACGACCCGATCTTCCTCGTGCCGGGAACCGGCAAGACCTTTGGCGAGATGTCGCCGGAGGAGAAGCGGAAGCACAGCCACCGCGCAGCCGCGGCGAAGGCGCTCCTGGAGTCCGGCGCGCTGGAGCGATTGTCTGATTGAATCGCGGCATGGTGATCGCACTCCTGGCGGCGATGGGCCGGAGCCGGCGTGGCGGCTGGAGCACGTTCAGCGCATACAGCCTGCTCAGCGTGGGCAGCCTGTTCAGCGTTGCCTCGCTGCTGTCGATCGGAAGCGCAGGCTCGATCTTGAGCATCGGCAGCGCGGGCTCGATCTTGAGCATCGGCAGCGCGGGCTCGATCCTGAGCATCGGCAGCGCCGGGTCGCTGGGGTCGGTAGGCGGAGCCCGAAGGCTGCGCGCTGCTAGAGTCGGGCGCGCCGAAGTCTCTGGTTGAGGTGACGCGCGGGCGGTAGCTTAGCTCGGAAAAGCGCCTGGTTTGGGACCAGGAGACCGCGAGTTCAAATCTCGCCCGCCCGACCACCCGGAGCCGAAACCCCGCCACTGCGTCATGCCCGGCATTTGCTTCAGCCCCAACGAGCGTAACGAGACTAGATCCATGGCAACACGGATCGGCACAATGTGCCGATGGTTCGGCACGCTACTGGTGTGATGAAGCGTGAGTTCGGGCACGCGCTGGCCGCGCGCACAAGTTCGACATATTGGCGGCGAGTCGCGCACCTTCAAGAGCAGGGGACGCGCCAAGTCTTCGACTTCGCTGCGGGACTGCTTCGGTCGAGACAAGCGAACCGAAGGCAGCTGGGGGTTGACGTGCTTGGCCAACTGGATTATCACAAGTCAGTTCCTCCGTTCAAGAGTCAATCAGTGTCTGTGTTGCGGACAGCTCTTAGGGTCGAACGCAATCCCGCTGTCCTGGCCGCCCTGATAACGGCACTCGCTCGGTTGCGCGTGCGGTCGGCGATTCCGTTGCTGGTACCTCTCGCCGCGCATGAATCGCAGGAGGTCAGACGTGCCCTGGCCGCCGAGCTGCAGTGGTGCACCTGGGATTCGGGCGAAGAGCGACCTGATCGAAGGGTGACGGCGACTCTCATCGAGCTGTCGCGAGACCGGGCGGCCGTCGTTCGTGACTGGGCGTGTTTCAGCCTGGCGGGCAGTGTCGCGGACTGTCCAAAAATACGGGCGGCCCTGTGGGATCGCATCCGAGACCCGCACTACGACACTCGTGTCGAGGCTCTGAGAGGTTTGGCGCGCAGGCGAGAGGAAGGCGTGCGTCAACCGTTGCGCGACACGATTCACGCGATCGGATCCGATCGCCTCGGCGCCTGGGTGATGGAAGATTTGGTCGACTACGCCAAGAGGGTTCGCGATCGAGATCTGGTCAAAACGCTTGAGAGTCCTGCCTCGGCGCCATCGGCGCACGTGGGTTACAGGACCTCGACGCGACAGCGAATCCCGGGCACGGTCGCCAGCCGTCTGTCGATCGTCAGGAGATCAGCTCCGAGGACCTCCGCCAGAGCGACATAGGAGGCGTCGTAGGCGGTGAGGTTTCCTGCGAGCCGCCAGATGCGTTCCAAGAGCGCCAGGTGCCCGTAGCGCTGAATCGGTGCTTGCACGAACTCGCTGAGGGCACGTTCAGCCATGCGAGGGCCAATCGACTTCTTCGCGACCAGGCCTCGCAGAACGTTCGTAAACTCCAAGTCGATCAGGGCAGGCGAGGCGATCGATGCTTCTGCGATAAGTCGAGCGCGTACTGGGCCGCCCGGCCCTTCATCGACCATCGCTCGAACCCAGATGCCAGCGTCGGTGACGGTCACCTAGCGGCGGCCGCGCGAAATCAGGTCCACGATCTGTCGGTTCGATAGTGGTTTTCCGTGACCCAGCCTCGGCCCAGCAAGGATCTGGCCCATGCTCTTGGTCGCGACATGCTGAGTCAGGACCTCGAGCGCATATGCGGATAGAGACATGTGGACTTCGTGAGCTCTCTCGCGGAGACTTTCAAGGACTGGTTCCGGCACGTTTCTGATCTGCAGGGGTTTGGCCATGCCCGAATCATGGCATGCAAAATGCATGCAGGCCCGTTACGAGACATGCACGCAACCGAAAGTTTGGAGCGTCGACGTGCTGAGACTCGCGAGTGGCCGGGAATCGGCCTAGGTTCGCTTCTTGCCGTACAGCGACCGCAGCTCGTCCTTCGCGGCCTCCAGCCTCTCGCGTCGTGACTTCGGCAGGTTCTTGCCCGCACGGTTGATGTAGAAGGTCAGCATCGACATCGCCGAGCGGTACGGGTCGCTCTTGCGCCGCTTGCTGTGCTCGGCGGACCGCTTCAGCGACTCGGCGATGCCGCGTGCGCTGTCCTTCGTGAAGACGCTCGACTCCAGATCGAGGGCGTTGCTGTGCTCGGTCACCTCGCTGGACCAGCGTTTCGACTTGCTCACAAGTCGTGAACGGACGACTGCTGGCCGCTATTCGTAGCCTCGGTACATCAGATGGCCGGAGCGCTTCCTTATGAGGTAAGTCGGGTGGCGAACAAATGTGCTTTCGCGGTCGCGCTCAGCCTGGCGCTGGCGCCGCTCGCGGCGTGCAGCCTCACCTTGACGGCCGGGCGCGCCGACCTCGCGCCGACGCTGTCGTTCCAGGACGAGCCAGGTGGGCCGGTGGCGTTCCAGTCGGGCCAGCCGGTGCCGACCTTCGACCGTCAGCCACGTCCAAGCCTGCAGCTAGACGGGAAATGGCGATTCGACCCGGAGCGTGTCGACACCGCCCTCAGCCTGGCCGACCGCAAACGATCCCTCAAAGGCCTGACGAACGAGCTGGGCCGTCGCGCCGAAGCCCTCTATGACGACTCTGGCTGGTCGACGCTCTCCGTACCCGGCACGTTCAACCCACCACCCGACAGGACGGAGACGGGCGGCTACTACCGGCTCGACTTCCTGGTGCCGAACCAGTGGAGCGGCCGGTACGCGATGCTGAAGTTCGGGGCCGTGCGGTACATCGCCGACGTCTGGCTGAATGACCACTACCTCGGCTACCACGAGGGCGGCGACACGCCTTTCGCCCTCGACGCCACCAACGCGCTCATCCCCGGCGTCTACAACGACCTCCTCGTCCGCGTCGACAACCCGGAGTGGGGGACGCGCGACGACATCGTCCCCTGGGGCCTGGCCGACTGGTGGAATTACGGTGGGATCGTCGGCGACGTGTGGCTCGAGGCTCTGCCGGAGATGAGCGCCGTGCGCGCCGATGTCACTCCTCACCTCGACGGCGCGGACGTTTCGATCGTGCTCCAGCACCGAGGCAGCGGCAGCGTCGACACGGCGCTCGAGGTGCGCCTCTGGCCGGCCCAGGTCAGCCGCGGCAACCTCCTCAACCCGATGGCGAACAGCCTGATCCCGGCAGACGCGCAACCGCTGCTCGACCAGAACATCGCCGTCGGCAACGTCAGTGGCGACTCGGTCTTCAGGGTCGCGGCGCCGTTCTCGATCCGGTCGGCCGACCTGTGGAGCCCAAGCCTTCCGGCGCTCTACGTGCTGCAGGTGACAGTGCTGTCCAACAGCCAGGGCGTCGACGACCTCTTCACGAGCTTCGGCCTGCGCCAGATCAAGGTCGATGCGACCGCGCCCAAGCTGTTGCTCAACGGCGTCCCGATCGCCTTCAACGGCGTGGCCATGCACGAAGAACGACAGTTGCAGGTGCGGTCGGGCGCGCCTGGCGGCGGACCGCTGGCCTCGCCCGCGGAGATCGATTCGATCCTCATGCGCGTGGTCAACCTGCATGCCGACTTCATCCGCGTCGACCATCACCCACCAAACCAGATGTTCCCCGTCCTCGCCGACAGGCTGGGCCTCGCCCTGTGGGAGGAGATACCCCTCTATCACTTCTCCCCGCAGACCTTCACCATCGCCATGGACCGAGGCGTGCCGCAGCAGATGCTCGCCGAGATGGACCTCCGCGACTTCAACCGGCCGAGCGTGCTGTTCCACGGTTTCGCCAACGAGTCAGGCGGGGGAGGCGAGCGGGCCGGGGCGATGCGCGCGCTCCATGCCCTGGACCACCGCATCGACGGCACGCGCCTCACCGGCCAGGCCATGTATGGCACCGACCCATCGGACCCGACCAGCGCCGACCTCGACGTCGCCGCCTACACGGTGTACTACGGCGTCCTGTACGGCGGACGGCTGTCAGGGTCGGCCGTGCAGACGGCGCTCCTTCAGGCCCACAGCCAGTACCCGCGCAAGCCGATCATGGTGCTCGAATACGGGCACTGGGCCGACAATCCCGCGGACGAAAACCAGCAGCTCCGGGTCTTCAACACCTATTACAGCCAGCTGTCCGCCAACTTCGACACCCACCAGGACGGTTTCGTCGGCGCCGCGGTCTGGTGGACGCTCGACGACTACTGGACGCAGCGACCGGGGCTGACGCTCGAGACCTTCGGTCTGTACCGGCCGGACGGAGCCATGCGGAAGGCGGGCGTCGAGGCGAGCCGGGCTTTCGCGGCGACGGCGCCATCCCCCGCGCCCCCGACCGTGCGCTCGAGCGGCGTGGCGGTGGCGATTGTGCCCTCGGAGCGGCATGCGCGCCTCCTGCCGTACATCGGCTATGGGTTGGCAGTGCCGGCGATCGCGCTCGCGCTCTTGATCTTCCTTCTATCTAGAGTGAGGCCCAGGCGGCTCGCATGGTGAACGACTACCTCGTCCGGCTGTCGATCCGGAGCGCGATGTTCGCGGGCGCCATCTCCGGGTTCGTGTTTGGACTGTTTGGCGGGACCGTGCTCGGCGCCCTGGTCAGCTGGTTTGCGGGCGCGATCGTGGACTGGCAGAACCAGCTGGGGTTCAGTCTCGGCATCGCGCAGCAGCTCCTGCCCCTGGGCACCCAGGTCGGCTCCCTGGAGAGCGTGTCGGACAGGTGGTTCCTCGTCATCCCCGGCGTGGGCCTGCTCATCGGTTTGCTCGGCGCGTTCATAGGCCTCCTGGCCGGCGGGCTGTGGGCGGCGCTCGTCAACATGGGCGTGCTGCCCATCCAGGTCACAGTCGTGCGCCGCAGCGATGCCCTGACCCCGATGCGACGGACGACCGACCGGCGCCAGGTCAGGACCCGGACCCGCCGCCGGAAGGCGGTCGGCGAGTAGTACTTTTAGCCCCGTGATCGAAACGCGGGTTCACGGTTCGGTCGAAGCCGGTTTCGAGGCCGTCCAGGAGGCGTTCACCGCCAACTTCGAGCGCCATGCCGACAAAGGCGCCGCCTGCTGCGTCTACGCCGGCGGCCGCAAGGTGGTCGACCTCTGGGGCGGCACGTACACGCCGGACACGCTCCAGATGGTCATGTCCTCCACCAAGGGCGTCGTCGCGGTCGCGGCCCACCTCCTCGCGCAGGAGGGCAAGCTCGACTTCGACGCGCCGGTGACAAGGTACTGGCCCGAATTCGCAGCCGAGGGCAAGCAGGAGGTGCCGGTGCGCTGGCTCTTCAGCCACCGTGCGGGTCTTCCCGCCGTCGACCGGCCGCTGTCGCTCGAGGACGTGTTGGCGTGGGACCCGGTGGTCGATGCCCTGGCGGCCCAAAAGCCGCTGTGGGAGCCCAACGCCGGCCACGGCTATCACGTCGGCACCTACGGCTGGCTCGCCGGCGAGCTGATCCGCCGGGTGAGCGGGCTGACCGTCGGCGAGTTCGTCGCCGAGCACATCGCCCGGCCCCTGGGCCTGGAGCTCTGGATCGGCCTGCCCGAGGCGGAGGAGGAGCAGGTCGCGCCCATGATTCCGCCGCCGCCTGCGCCGGCTGGAGCCGCCGTCGACATCTTCACCGCCCGCATGCTCGATCCCACCACGTTGCTGCACCGGGCGTTCGTCAACCCGCCTCTGCCGGCGTCCGTCTTCAACGAGCGCGCGTTTCACGCCGCTGAGATCCCGGCGGCGAACGGGATCACCAACGCGCGCTCGCTGGCGCGGATGTACGCGGCGTGCATCGGCGAGGTCGACGGTGTGCGCCTGCTGGACCCGGAAACGTTGGAGCAGGCGACCCGGGTGCAGTCGGCGGGCGAGGACCTGGTCCTCGGCTACGAGACCCGATACGCGACGGGCTTCCAGCTCTCGTTCCCCTTCCGGCCGATGGCGGGCGAGGGGTCGTTCGGCCACTACGGGATGGGTGGGTCGGTTGGATTTGCCCACCCCGGGCGCGAGCTGGCGTTTGCCTACGTCATGAACCAGATGCTGCCTTCTGGAGGGGTGGACCCCCGCACGAAAGACCTGGTCGAAGCCGTTCTGAGCTCGCTTTAGAAAGGGTCTCCGGCGGCTCGTCCTAATATGCAGTCGCTGGTGGAAGGGGCATGACCGCGGCCGATCTCGTATTCGGGGGCTGCCTCCTGGTCGGGGGCGGGCTGTTGCTGCTCACCCTGATCTTCGACGACCTGTTTGGCGGATTCCTGAAC
>VBHA01000167.1 GCA_005889495.1 Chloroflexota bacterium | reverse complement strand
TGCGCACGTTCGGGTCGAGGATGACCAGGCGCCCAAGGCCCATGGTGGCTGCCTTCGGGACACGCAGCAGCTGCGGCACCTCGCAGGTCATGTCCTCGTAGATCCGCGCCTGGCACGAGAGCCGCCATCCCTCCTCGATCTCCTGGGGACGGAGCTGGCGATGGTCCGCCGTCTCCGCATCCGTGAGCCCGTTGACGATGCGCACCTTGCATTTGCCGCACGTGCCGCGGCCGCCGCAGGTGGAATCGATGGGCAGGCCGATCCAGTGCGCGGCGGAAAACACCGTCGTACCAGGCGGGACGCGCGTGGTCCGGTCAAACGGCTGGTAAGTGACCTCGAGCTTGCGCGCGATCACGTTTCATCCGCCCTGCGCGCGGGCGGCGACGTCCCTTTGACCAGGTCCGCCCGGTAGCTCGAGATCCATCTCATCGCGTACTCGTCGTGGCCCAGCAGCAAGTCGCCGGCGAGGATCGCCCGCCTCACGTGAGCCTCGAGCGGGTTGGTGATCGCGCACGTCAGGCCCGCGTGCATCGCCAGCGGCAGGAACGCGGCATTCACGGTGGGCCGGTCCGGCAACCCGAAGGAGACGTTGGAGGCGCCACACGTCATGTTGTTGCCGAGCTCGTCGCGGATGAGCCGCATGGTCTCGAGCGTCACCAGGCCGCAGGTCGGGTCCGCCGCGACCGTCATCGCTATGGGGTCGATGATCACATCCTCCCGGGGAATGCCGTGGTCGACGGCCCGCTCGACGATGCGGCGGGCCAGCTCGAGCCGCTCCGCCGGGACCATCGAGATCCCGGTCTCGTCGTTGGCCATCCCGATCACCGCGGCGCCGTGCTTCTTGACCAGCGGCAGGATGCGCGCCATGCGGTCCTCCTCGGCGGTCACGGAGTTGACCAGCGCCTTGCCTTCGTAAGCGGATAGCCCTGCCTCGAGGGCTTCGATGATCGACGAGTCGATGCAGATGGGGGCGTCGCTCACCTCCATCACGGCTTTGATCGCCGCCACCAGCAGTGCAGGCTCGTCGATGGCCGGGATGCCGGCGTTGACGTCGAGCATGTGCGCGCCCGCATCGGTCTGGGCCTTCGCGTCCGAGCGCACGCGGTCCATCACGCCGTCCTTCATCTCCGCGGCCAGGACCTTGCGCCCGGTCGGGTTGATACGCTCGCCGATGATCACGAAGGGACGCTCGATCGAGATCACGACCTCGCGAGTCCGCGAGGCGAGGCGGGTCTCCAACGCTCCTCTAACCCTTGCGGAGCGTCTCGTCGATCTTCATCACGGCCTGCTCGAGCGCCTGCGCCCCTTGTGAGGGACCGCTGCGGTCGCCGACGAGCTGTTTGGCCATGCGCGTCGCCATCGAGGCGTCCGGGGCATAGCTGTCGGCGCCGACATGCTTGGCGTATTCCTGGGTCACCGGCGCGCCGCCGACGGCCACGTGCACCTTGTCACGCAGGCCTGCTTTGGTGAGGGCCTCGATGTTGGCCTTGAACATCGGCATCGTGGTCGTCAAGAAGGCCGAAAACCCGACCACGTCAGGCTGGTGCTCTTCGACCGCGGCGACGAACTTCTCCGGGGGCGTATTGACGCCCAGGTCGAAAACCTCGAAGCCGGCGCCCTCGAGCATGATCACGCAGAGGTTCTTGCCTATGTCGTGGATGTCGCCTTTCACCGTGCCGATGACGTAGCGGCCGACCGGCTTGGCGCCGGTCTCGGCGATGAGAGGCCGGAGGATCACCAGGGCGCCCTGCATGGCGCGGGCGGCGATCAGCATCTCGGGGACGAAGAAGTCGCCTTTCTCGAAGCGGCGGCCGACCTCCTCGAGGGAGGGGATGAGCGCCTTGAAGAGGATGTCCATCGGGTCCATGCCGAGGGACAGGGCCTCCTCGGTCAGCGCCTTGACCTCGGGCGCGTGGCCGTTGAGCGTGTGCTCGAACAGGGCGGCGCGGATCTCCTCTTCGCGGCTCAACTGCTGGAAATGCTACGTCCCCGAGTCGTTGCGCGCAACGATAATGTTGCGCGGTGAGCAACGGCGCCAACGACACCGACGCGAAGGACATAGGCGTCCGCTCGGTGGACCGGGCGATCGGCATCCTCGACCTCCTCGCCCAGGGCGGCTGGCGCACCGGCGCGGAGGTCGCCCGGGAGCTGAAGGTGCACCGCTCGACCGCGCTGCGCCTGCTCGGCACCCTGGAGCGCCACGCCCTGGTGGAGCGCGACCGGCGGACGGCCCGCTACCGGCTCGGACGGCGCCTGGCGCAGCTGGCGAGCGTCGTCACGGGCGAGTTCGACCTCCGCGACGTGGCCCGGCCGGTGTGCGAGCGCCTGGCCGCGGCGGCAGGCGAAACCGCGACCCTCGATGTCCTGGTGGGTGATGTGATCGTGCCCATCGAGCAGGCCACCGCCTCGACCTCGGTCGTGAGCGTGAGCTGGCTGGGGCGCCGTACCCCGGTCCACTCCACGGCGAGCGGCAAGGCCATCCTGGCGTTTGGCCCCGTGGCCGTCCGGGAGCGTCTCCTGGCCGAACCCATGGAGCGGCTGACGCCCCACACGATCATCGACCGGGGAGAGCTCGAGGCCCAGCTGGACGAGGCGAGGCGGGTAGGCATCGCCCGCACCCACGAAGAGCTCGAGGTGGGCCTGGACGCCATCGCCGCCCCCGTCTTTGGCGCCGACGGTGAGGTGGTGGCGGCGCTGGACGTGTCGGGCCCGTCCCATCGTCTCCGGGCCGCGGTCGAGCTGGACCGCCTCACCCGGGACGGCGCGGCGGAGCTCTCCAGGCGGCTGGGCCATCGCGGGAAACGGCCTGAAACCTGAGCGACAGTTCGAATTAACCGGCGCCTAACTGAAATGAACTCCACGCCTTGACTGTGTCCTTGCAACATGGGCTGGCTAGGGCCATCATTGGCCCTGTTCATTGGGCGCCGGTGCCGGGCCGGCATTTGAAGGGGAAGATCGAAGCATGAGATTGGGTAGTTTTTCGCGCCACCTCGGCCTTGCCGTGGTGGCTCTTTTCGTGGTCGCTGCCTGTGGCAGCCCGTCCGGCGGCGGGTCGGCGTCCTGCAGCGAATCGACTGCCAAGACGGCAACGTCGGCCTCGGCGTGCGGCGGCATGTCCGCCCTCGAGGCGGCCGCCAAGGCCGAAGGCAAGCTCAACGTCATCGCGCTCCCGCGCGACTGGGCGAACTACGGCGCCGTCCTTGACGGCTTTGCCGCCAAGTATCCGGAGATCAAGATCACATCGGACAACCCGGACGGCAGCAGCCAGCAAGAGGTGGACGCGGTCAAGCAGCTCGGTTCGACCAGCCGCGCGCCAGACGTCCTCGACGTGGGCATGGCCGTGGCTCTGGCCAACACCAACCTGTTCGCCCCGTACAAGGTCGCGACGTGGGCCGACATCCTCGACAGCCAGAAGGAATCGACCGGACTGTGGTTCCAGGACTACGGCGGTTTCATGTCGATCGGCTATGACTCGAGCAAGGTGCCGACGATCACCTCGATCGACGACCTGAAGGGTTCCGCGTTCAGGGGCAAGGTCGCGCTCAACGGCAACCCCAAGCAGGCCAACGCGGCGCTGAACGGCGTCATGATGGCCAACCTCGCCGAGGGAGGTTCCCTCGACGACATCAGCAAGGGGGTCACGTTCTTCAAGGACCTGAAGAAAGCCGGGACGTTCGTTCCCGTCCAGGCGACCACCGCAACGGTGAAGAACGGCACCACGCCGGTGGTCTTCGACTGGGACTATCTATCCGCCGCACACGGCAAGGACGTCCCCGCGTGGAAGGTCTTCGTGCCGAACAACGCAATCCTCGGCGGCTACTACGCCCAGGCGATCAGCAAGTCCGCTCCGCACCCGGCCGCCGCGCGGCTGTGGGAGGAATACCTGTACTCCGACACGGGCCAGAACCTGTGGCTGGCCGGCCTCGCGCGGCCGGTTCGGCAGGCCGCGATGGAGAAGTCCGGGACGATCGACAAGGCCGCGGCCGCCAAGTTGCCGGCGGTGAACGGCACCCCGCAGTTCATGAGTGACACCCAGTCCACCGCGGCGAAGAACTACGTGGTCGCGCACTGGGACGCAGCGATTTCTTGACGACCGCCGGAAGTCCGGCTGTAACCGCCAACGTCGGCCGCCCTCTGTTGGGCGGCCGGCGGTTCTCACTTGACTGGCTGGGGGCGATTCCGTTTCTTGCTTACGTAGCTGCATTCCTGATCCTGCCCTCCGCCATCGTCGGCGTCGGGGCCTTCCTCGACGCCAACAACTCGTTCACGCTGGACAACTTCGTGCACCTGTCCCGCTCTTACATCGTCACGTCGACGATCGAGACGACCTTCGTTTCCGCGGTCACTGCGCTTCTGGGCGCCTCGCTGGGCGCCCTGCTCTCGTATGCGATCGTCACCGGGTCGCCCAACGGGCTGCTGCGCCGTCTGGTCGTCTCCGCGTCGGGCGTCCTCGCCCAGTTCGGCGGCGTGACGCTTGCCTTCGCGTTCATCGCGAGCATCGGCCCCGCCGGGTTTGTCTACCTGTTTGCTCAGTCGCATGGCGTCGACTACTACGCGCACGGGATCTGGCTGTTCGACCTACCTGGCCTGAACCTGGTCTATCTCTACTTCCAGATTCCGCTCATGGTGCTCGTTTTCCTGCCTGCGCTCGACGGCATCAAGCCGCAGTGGCGTGAAGCGGCGGAGAGCCTCGGCGGCAACACGTGGCACTACTGGCGGCACATTGCGGGGCCGCTGCTCTTTCCGGCGTTTCTCGGCGCGGTGCTGCTGCTGTTCGCGAACTCTTTCTCCGCTTATGCGACCGCGAACGCACTCATCAACCAGGGACAGCCGATGCTTTCCCAGCAGATCGCCGGCGCGCTCAGCAGCGAGGTCGGAGCGTATGAGCCGGGCTTCGCGAAGGCGATCGCGATCCAGATGATCGTGATCGTCACCGTTGTCACCGTGCTCTACACGGTGCTGCAGCGGAGGACCTCCAGATGGCTCTGACGCGCAGCGTTCAGCGCACGCGGCGGCTGAAGCTCCAGGCCTTTCGGATCGCCATCTTTGCGCTTGCGGCCGTCTTCTTCCTCATTCCATTGAGCGCCATGGTCGAGTTCTCGACCCGGGCCAACAACGGCTCGCGGACGCTCGAATACTGGCAGTCGATCACCACGTACCCGGAAATGACCGACGCCATCGTCGCGTCGCTTCAGCTGGCGGTGATCACATCGTTCGCGATGCTGGTCCTGCTCGTGCCGACGATGGTCTGGGTGCGGCTGAAGCTGCACCGGCTCAACCGGATCGTCGAGTTCATCTGCCTGTTGCCGCTGACGATCCCGGCGATCGTGCTCGTGGTGGGTCTGTTTCCAATGTATATCTGGCTCGGTACGAACCTGAGCGATTCGATCCTGACCCTCGCGCTGGCCTATGTCGTTCTTGTGCTGCCTTACTGCTACCGCGCGCTTGACGCGGGGCTGGGTGCGATCGACGTCAAGACTCTGACCGAGGCCGCGCGAAGTCTCGGCGCAGGCTGGTTCACCGTCATGTGGCGGATCATCGTCCCTAACATCTCCAATGCCATCCTGAATGCGACCCTCCTCTCGGTTGCCCTCGTCTTGGGCGAGTACACCATCGCCAACAACCTCCTGTACAACAACCTGCAGGTCGAGCTCGTCCACCTCGGCCGAGCGAGCGCCGGCACATCGATTGCGGTCGCGGTGGGTTCGTTGTTCTTCGCGTTTGTGCTTCTGGTCGCGATCGCCTTTGTCGGCGGCCGCCCGCGCCGCCAAAGGGCAGACCCCGTGGCCGCCGTCGCCGGCCCGCTTCAGGCTTCCCAGGCATGAGCGAACGGGCCGGGGTTGAGGTGAGGCTGGAGAACCTGGTGCGCCGCTATGGCACGGTCACCGCTCTGGACGGCCTCTCGCTGACGCTGGCGCCGGGTGAGCTCGTGGCACTGCTTGGGCCCTCCGGCTGCGGTAAGACGACCGCGCTGAGGCTGCTCGCCGGCCTCGAGGAAGCCGACGAAGGGCGGATCGTGATCGGGGGCAATGACGTCACAGGCCTGCCCACGAACCGGCGGAACATCGGCATGGTCTTCCAGGCCTACTCGCTGTTTCCGCACATGGTCGCGTGGGAGAACGTGGCGTTCGGGCTGCAGATGAGGCACGTGGGGACGGCTGAGCGCAAGAAGCGTGCCCTCGACACCCTCGAGCTGGTCGGCCTCGGCAAGTTCGCCTACCGCTATGCCAACCAGATGTCAGGTGGCCAGCAGCAGCGCGTGGCGCTTGCCCGCGCGCTGGCGATCAACCCCCAGGTGCTGCTGCTCGACGAGCCGCTCTCCGCGCTCGACGCCAAGGTCCGCTCGCGGTTGCGGGACGAGATCCGGCGAGTGCAGCTGGAGGTCGGCATCACGACGCTGTTCGTCACCCACGACCAGGAGGAGGCGCTCGCGATCGCGGACCGCGTCGGCGTCATGCAGGCCGGCAAGCTGGAGCAGTTGGGGCCGCCGACGCTGGTCTACTCGCGGCCCGCAACCCCGTTCGTCGCGGACTTCGTCGGCCTGACCAACAGGATGGCCGGCACGGTCCGGGGCGGCGCGGTCGAGGTGCGCGGAGCCAGCATCCCGCTCGTGCACCCCGACACGCCGGACGGCCCGGCGACCGCGCTCGTCCGGCCGGAAGCCGTGACGCTCACCGGCAACGCCGACGGCGAATCCGGACCGCTGATCGGCACCGTCATCGCGGTCGCGTTCCTGGGCGCCGTGAGCCGAGTCACGGTCGACCTGGGCGACACGACGGTGCTCGCTCAGCTGCCGACGTCCGCCGCGTCGCAGCATCCGGCCGGCTCTCGCGTACGGCTCGAGCTGCGCTCCGACCCCGTGCTCGTCCAGAGGGAAGAGACAGCGCCAGTCGCTTCGTGAGGTCGCCTGCGCGTTCCGTCCTGACCACCGAGCGACGGCTCGTCCCCGGGCCGGCGCTTCGCCTGGGTTACCGCCCGGTGATCGATGGCCCGGGCGAGCCGCACGAAAACATGACCTCGGTTGGCGAGCCAATCGCGTGCATCGTGCACCTGACCGACCTGCACGTGACCGATGCCCAGTCCCCGGCGCGGTTCGAGTTCGTCAACAGCAAAGCACGCGATCCACGCTTCCGCGAGCTGCTCACCATGCAGCGACCGCAGGAGATGCTCAACACCCACGCGATCGCGGCGATGGTGCGGACGATCAACGACCTGGAGTCGGGGCCGATCACGGGCGCGGCGCCGCGGATCGCCGTCATGACCGGGGACGCGATCGACAACACCCAGCACAACGAGATGGCGAACTTCTTCGCCCTGCTCGACGGCGGAACGGTCCATCCCGATTCGGGCGCACCCGGCTACCAGGGAGTGCAGCAGCCCGGCTGGCCGGGCGACATCTACTGGAGGCCGGACGGGCGCGCAGACGGGGACGACTTCCAGCGCGCGCTTGGCTTCCCGTCGCACCCGGGCCTGCTCGACGCGGCCGTGCGGCCCTTCGCGGCGGAGGGATTGAAGCTTCCCTGGCTGCGCTGCTACGGCAACCACGAGCAGGTGTGCCAGGGCGTCGGCGTGGTGACCCCGGCGCTGGCCAGGGCGATGGCCGGCTCGCGCAAGGCGGTCGAGATGCCCGCCGGCATCGACCCCGACACAGCCGTGGAATCCTTTGCCGTCGCGCCGGAGCGCTTCCTGACCGGAGCATCGGTCGAGGTGTCACCCGACCCCGACCGGCGGCCGATCTCGCGTCGCGAGTTCGTCGACCCGTCCTTCTATGTGCATGACGCCGGCGAGGTCCGCTTCATCGCCCTCGACACGGTGTGTGACGCAGGAGGCGCCGACGGAAGCATCGACGCCGGGCAGCTGGGTTGGCTCGAGGCACAGATCGCCGGCAGCCAGGACCGTTACGTCGTGATCCTCTCCCACCACGGCTCGGACACGCTCTCCAACCCGCGCGGAGGCGAGTCGCGCGTCGCCCAGCTCCTCGAGCTGCTCTCTCGATCTCCCAACGTCATCCTCTGGCTGAACGGCCACATCCACGCCAACCGGATCAAGCCCCACCGCGGCTTCTGGGAGGTGACGACCAGCGCCCTGGTCGACTGGCCCTGCCAGGCGCGCCTGGTCGAGATCTTCAGGACGGTGGGGGGCAAGCTTGCGATCGGGTGCACGATGCTGGACCACGACGGAGAGGGCCTGGCCGGGCTGCACCGGGAGCTGGCGGCCAACGTCCCCGGAAGTGGCTTCGATTCATGGCGGGCGGGGGAGCCGAACGACCGCAACGCGATTCTGCTGCTTCCATAGCTCCAGCCCCCCTCCTCCCCATTCATGGGAGGTGGCCCGAAGGGCCGGGAGGGGCCGGGACGTACAGGCGAAGCCGCCGGGAAGGGCTGGAGGAGCAGGGCTGGGCCCGGGGCCGGCGCTAGCGGGAGGAAGTGTTGCGTACAGCGCGACAGGAGCGTATAGTGCGACATCGCAGGTGGGCCCGCCGCGCGAACGAACCTTTCCACGTGGGCCGCTTCGTGCCGGCAGCAGCGACGTCCTGACTTCCTTCCTCCGCTCGCCCCGCTATGAGGTCCTGCCCACCGACGACGCGGCGGACCGGGTGGCGGCCAATGTGCCCAGGGAGATCACGATCACCGTCACCGCCTCTCCCCGGCGCGGCATGCCCGCCACCGTCCTCCTGGCGGTTCGGCTGGCGCAGATGGGCTACCGCGCAGTGCCACATCTCTCCGCCCGCCTGATCCGCGACGCACACGAGCTGGGCCAGATCCTCGACGCGCTCAAGGAGGGCGGCATCGACAACGTCTTCGTCGTCGCCGGCGACGCCCCGAAGCCGGCGGGCCAGTTCCCCGACGCCCTCTCGCTTCTCCACGCTCTGCCGGCAGGCCATCACCTGACGCAGATCGGCGTCACTGGCTATCCGGAGAGCCATCCTTTCATCCACGACGACATGACCATCCAGGCGATGTGGGACAAGCGTCGCCTGGCCACCTACATCGTCAGCAACATGAGCTTCGACCCTGCGACCGTGTCCGCCTGGGTCGAGCGCGTGCGGAGTCGCGGGGTCGAGCTGCCGATCTACATCGGCATGGCCGGCGTGGCCGACCCCGTTCGCCTGCTGCGCGTGTCGACAAAGATCGGGGTGGCCGACGCCGCGCGCTTTCTCCGCGGGCATCCGAGCTGGGTCGCGCGCATGTTTCGCCCCGGCGGCTACGAGCCCGGCCGGTTCCTCGCCACGATGCTCCCGGACCTGGCGCGGCCCAAGCTGGGCGTCGCGGGACTGCACGTGTTCACGTTCAACGAGGTCGAGCCGACAGAGAGGTGGCGCCGCGAGATGCTGGCGCGTATGGAGGTGGTGCGATGAAGGTGGAGTTTCCGACCGACCTGGAGATCGCTCGCAAGGCAAAGCTCATGCCGATGCAGGACATCGCCGCCAAGATGGGCATCGGCGCGCACCTGCTCGAGCCCTACGGGCACGACGTCGCGAAGATCAAGCTGGCCGCGATCGACGAGCTGCGTGACCGGCCCCGGGCCAAGTACGTGGTCGTCTCCGCCATCACCCCCACGCCGTTGGGCGAAGGCAAGACCACGACCACTGTCGGCCTGGGCGACGCGCTGGGCAAGATCGGCAGGCGCGCGACCGTCGCCATCCGCCAGCCCTCGATGGGCCCGACCTTCGGGATCAAGGGCGGCGCGGCGGGCGGCGGATACAGCCAGGTCGTGCCCATGGAGCGGCTGAACCTCCACCTCACCGGCGATTTCCACGCCGTGACCGCGGCGCACAACCTGCTGGCCGCGATGATCGACAACTACATCCACCACAGCCTTCGCGACTTCCCCATCGACCTGCACAGCATCACCTGGCGGCGGGTGCTCGACGTCAGCGACCGGGTGCTGCGCAGCGTGGTCGTCGGGCTGGGCGCGCCCGAGGACGGAGTGACGAGGCAGACCGGCTTCGACATCACGGCAGCGTCCGAGGTGATGGCCGTGCTGGCGCTGTCGACCTCGCTCCAGGACATGCGCAAGCGCCTCGGCCGGATGGTGATCGGGCTCGCCCGCGACGGACAGCCGATCACGGCCGACTTCCTCCATGCCGGCGGCGCGATGACTGTGATCATGCGCGACGCGATCAAGCCCAACCTGCTCCAGACCCTGGAGAACACTCCTGTGCTCGTGCACGCGGGGCCGTTCGGCAACATCGCCAACGGCGCTTCCTCGGTGCTCGCGGACATGATCGGCATCCACGGCGGCGAGTTCCTCGTCACCGAGGCCGGCTTCGGCGCGGACATGGGCGCAGAGAGGTTCTTCAACATCAAGTGCCGCACCTCCGGCCTCGCGCCCGACGCGGCCGTCGTGGTGGCGACAGTGCGCGCTCTCAAGGTCCACTCGGGCAAGTACCGCGTGGTCGCGGGCAAGCCTCTGCCCCCGGACCTTCTGGAAGAGAACCCGGACGACGTGATGGCGGGCGCGGCCAACCTGCGCAAGCAGGTCGAGAACATCCAGATCCACGGCGTGACGCCGGTCGTGGCGATCAACGCCTTTCCCGGCGACCACCCCTCCGAGCACCGCGCCATCCGCGAGCTGGCGGAGCACCTGGGCGTCCGGTCCGCGGTCTGCCGCAACTTCAGCGACGGCGGCGACGGCGCGGTCGAGCTGGCGGAGATGGTCGCCGAGGCGGCCGAGGAACCGAGCACGTTCCAGCTGCTCTACCCGGACGCGGCCACGCTGCGCGAGAAGATCGAGGTCATCGCGCTTCGGATCTACGGCGCCCGACGAGTGGAGTACGACCCCGCGGCCGCGAGGCAGCTCGACGCCTTCGAGGCGAGCGGGTTCGGCCGCCTGCCGGTGTGCATCGCCAAGACGCACCTGTCGATCTCGTCGGATCCGAAGATGAAGGGCGCACCGACCGGCTGGGTGCTGCCGGTGCGCGAGGTCCGCGCCTCGGTCGGCGCGGGGTTCATCTATCCGATCTGCGGCGAGATGCGCACCATGCCAGGCCTGCCGACGACCCCCAACGCAACCCTGGTCGACATCGACGAGGACGGGGAGATAGTCGGCCTGTCCTAGCCGAATTCACGCCCATCGCCGGCACTCGCACGAAATCCAGGGCCGCCAAGCACCCCAGTGCCGGCACTCGCGGGATTTCCTAGGGCGTCGCCCCGCCGCCCTTTCCCCGCTCCACCGCCTCGTGGAGCAGAGTCGCCAGGTCGAACACCTGGAGCTTGGCGCCCGTCTCGCGCACGCCGTCGTCCAGCATCACCGTGCAGAACGGGCACGCGACCGCCAGCGTCTCCGCCCCGGTCGCGGCGGCCTCGCGCACGCGCTCCTGGTTGATCGGCCGTCCCCGCTTCTCCTCCATCCACATGCGCGCGCCGCCCGCGCCACAGCAGAAGGTCCGCTCCCGGTTGCGCGGCATCTCCACGGCCTTGCCGACCGCGGAGACCAGCTCCCGCGGCTGCGCGCGGACGTCGTTGTGGCGGGCGAGGTAGCACGAGTCGTGGTAGGTGATGGTCCGGTCGCCGGCGACCGGCTCGAGCTTGCCCTCGCGCACCAGTCCCGCAAGGAACTCGGTGTGATGCACGACCTCGTAGCTGCCGCCGAAGTCCGGGTACTCGTTGCCCAGCGTGTTGAAGCAGTGAGGGCAGGTGGTCACGATCTTCTTGACCCCCGCGCCGTTCAGCGTCGCCACGTTCTCGCCGGCCAGGCGCTGGAACGTGTACTCGTCGCCCATCCGCCGCGCGGGGTCGCCGTTGCACGCTTCCCGAGGGCCGAGGATCGCGAAGTCCACCGCCGCGCGCTGCATCAGCTTCGCGGTGGCGACAGCCGACGTGCGCGCGCGTTCGTCGAAGGCGGGTGCGCACCCGACCCAGAACAGGACGTCCGGCGCAGGATCGCCGGGCTGCAGGACGCGCACGCCGAGCCCTTCAGCCCACTGCGTGCGGTCGGCCTGCGGCCTGCCCCATGGGTTCGAGCTCCGGTCCATGTCCCGGAGCATGGTTCCCGCCTCCTCCGGAAAGCGTGACTCGACCATCACCAGGTTTCGTCGGAGGTCGATGATGTGGTCCACGTGCTCGATGTTCACCGGGCACTCGTACATGCACGCGCCGCACGTCACGCAATCCCAGACGACGTCGTCGATCACAGCGTTGGGGACGATAGGCGTCTCCGAGCGGCCGAGGAGGTGATCGCGCTCGGCCATGATCAGGAGCTTCGGCGACAGCGGCTTGCCGGTGTTGTACGCGGGGCAGACCTCCTGGCACCTGCCGCACTCCGTGCACGACATCGTGTCGAGCATCTGCTTCCACGTGAGGTCTGAGGCGCGCGCCGCGCCGAACCGAACGTCGGCTTCAGGTTTCTCGAAGTCGATCTTCTCGAGCGTGCCGCGTGGCCGCATCTTGCCGAAGAAGACGTTGATCGCCGCTACGGCGATGTGCAGGTGCTTCGAGTAAGCCAGGTAAACGAGGAAGGAAAGAATGATCAGGACGTGCGCCCAGACGGCCACTCGCTCGAGCCACAGCGCGGCGGGTGCGACGACCTGCGACAGGGCGTTGGAGACAGGGGCCCAGGCGGCCGGATAGTCGTTGAACCCCAACGCGATCTGCGACGAATGCCACAGAAGCAGGCTGACGACGATCCCGGCGATGAGGGCGAGGATCAGGTCTGCCTCGCGCAGGTGGCTGCCCTCGAAGCGTGCGGGCCGCTCGACCTTGCGGATGACAAGAGCCGTCACCACGCCGACCAGCACGAGCACGGCGAACAGGTCGACCAGGAACGCGTACCAGCCCTGCGTCCCGAGCCAAGGCAGCGTCGAGCGCGGATCGACAGCGCCGATCAACGCGATGAGGATTGTCGGGAAAAGGACGATGAAGCCCCAGAAGATCGCGGCGTGCATCAGGCCGGGCACCAGGCGCTGAAGCAGCTTGCGCTGGCCCAGCACGTCGGCCGCCTCGGCGCGTACACGCGCCGGGACGTCGTCGAAGCGCGCGGCCGGCTTGCCAGAGCGCATGAGCCGGTACAGGAACCACGCGCGTCGCCCGAACAGAGCGCCGGCGATGACCAGCGCAAACAAGAGCGCCGTCAGGGGCAGACCTAGCGCCGTTTCCGTATCTCCGCGGAGATTGCCGGCACGATCTCCTTCAGGTCGCCGGTCACCGTGTAGTCGGCGTTCAGCATCAGCGGCGCCTGGGGGTCGGAGTTGATGGCGACGATCCGCTTTGCGCCCTTGAGCCCGGCCATGTGCTGGGTCGCGCCCGAGATGCCGCAGGCGATGTAGACCTCGGGCGACACCTTCGTCCCAGTCTGGCCCACCTGGTCGCTGTGCGGCCGCCAGCCGGCGCTCGTCACCGCCCGGGAGCAACCCACCGCGGCGCCGAGAAGGCCGGCCAGCTCCTCGATGATGGCGAAGCCCTCCTTCGAGCCGACCCCGCGGCCGCCGCTGACGATGACCTTCGCCGCGGCCAGGGATACGCCGCCGTTGCTCGGCTGGACGTGCTCCGACACGCAGACGACGAGGTCGCGCTGGTCGGCGGCTCCGACTTCCACGGGCTGCGGCGGCGGCCCGGTGTCGGCGGGCACCGTGTGCGGCGCCACTGTGATCAACGGACGCGCGCTGTGCAGGCGGGCCTCCTCGAGCAGGCTGCCGCCCCAACGCAGGCGGGTCACCGTGACCGGCGACCCCGGCTCGGCGGCGGTGCAGTTGGCCGCGAAGGGGAGTCCGGTTCGGGCCGCGACGCGGGCCATGACCTCGTTGCCGCGTTCCGTGCCTGGCCCGATCACGGCCGTGGGGTCGAGCGCCACGATCGCCGATGCCAGTGCGTCCGGGGCGAACGGCTCGAACGCGTCCATCGCGATCGCCCGAGGCTCGCCGAACTTCCGCGCCAAGGTCAGGGCCTGGCGCGAAGCGTCGGTGTGGTCGTCGAGGAGAACGATCATCAGAGCAAGCCCGCCTTCGCGAGCACGTCGACGATCGAAGGCGCCGCCGCGGCGCCACTTCCCAGCGACTCGGCGCGCCGACCCTGCCCCGCAGGCACCGCCAACCGAACCAGCTCGAGTCGCGGCTCGGCGCGCTGCGGCGTGAGCACGGCGACAGGCTTGCTCCGCGCCCGCATGCGGCCGGGGACCGATGGATATCGCGGCAGGTTCAAGCCTTCCTTCACCGTAAGCACCGCCGGCAGCGGCAAGACGTAGACGTCACGCCCGCCCTCGACCTCCTGCTCGCACCGCACCGACACGCCTTCGACCGTCACCTTCTTCAGCCCCGTGACGCACGGCCGGCCGAGCGCATAGGCGACGCGAATCCCGACCTGGAACCCGCCCGAATCGGCCGACTCGTTGCCGAAGAACACCATGTCGAAGGGGCCGTTGGCGGCCTCGTCGGCCCGGATGGCCTCGAGCAGGGCGGCGGCGGTGGCCTCGGCATCCCACTCCGACCCGTCGGTTTGCAGATGGACCGCGCGGTCGATCCCCAGCGCCATCGCGTCGCGCAGTTGCTCGACCGCTTCGGGCGGGCCCAGCGTGAGCACGACGGAGTCGCCCTTGTTCGCCTCGACCAGCCGCACCGCCTCCTCGACCCCGCACTCCTCGTGCGGGCTCATGGTGAAGCCGAGGTGCTGAGTATTGATCGCGCGTGCATCCTCGGTGAGCAGGATCCGCCCTCCGGTGATCGGGACGCGCTTGACACAGACAGCGACCCGCATTACGAGCGGATTCGATTGTTGTCGGGGTCGAACAGGGGCGTTGCGCCGGCGACCGCGACAGAAACCGGGTAGCGCTCGCCCATGTACTCCACGAGCAACTGGTTGCCGACCACGGCCTCTTCTGGCGTCAGGTAGGCCATCAGGATGTGCTTGCCCACCGAGGGCCCGGCGCCGGCGCTAGTGACGTAAGAGCCGCGTCCGCGGCGATCGACGATCCGCTTTCCGTCCCGCGTCAGGACCGGCTCTCGCCCCAGCATGTAGCGCTTCTCACCGGACTTCGACGTGTGGTCGTCCACCGTAAGGGTGCAGAGGATCGCCAAAGGATCCTCCTCGCGATGCCGCAGGTGCGCGGCCTTGCCGACGAAGTCCTCCTCCTTGACCCGCGGCGCGGTCATCCCCGCCTCGACCACGTTGTATTCGGTCTCGAGCTCATTTCCGTGGGCTCGATAGGACTTCTCGAGCCGGCCGGTGGTGCCGTAGACGCCGATGCCGCAGGCCGCCAGGCCGTGCGGGCGACCGGCCTCCCACAGCGTGTCCCACAGCTTCAGGCCCTGCTCCATGGGCACGTACAGCTCCCAGCCGAGGTCGCCGACGTAGGAGATGCGGGAGGCGAGCACGCGCTGCGTGCCGATCTCGATCACGCGGCACGTGCCGAACTTGAAGCCTTCGTTCGACACGTCGTCGGAGGTGGTGCTCGCCAGGATGTCGCGCGCGCGGGGGCCCCACAAACCGATCGTCGTCATCGCTGAGGTGCGGTCGGTCAGCTCGGCGCCTCCGACCAGCTGGTCGCGAAACCACTTCTTGTCCGACATGCCCGCGGCGCCTCCGGTGACGACACGAAAGTGCTCGTCGCCCAGCCGCATGATCGTCAGGTCGGATTTGAACCCGCCCTCGGGGCTGAGCACGGGCGTGTAGACCACCCGGCCGACCGGCACGTCCATCTGGCGCAGGGCCGTGCACTGCACGGAGGCGAGAGCGCCCGGCCCGACGATGTCGAAGATCGTGAAAGCCGACAGGTCGAACAGTCCGGCGCGCTCGCGCATCGCCAGGTGCTCGGCGTTGATGATCGGCGACCACCATCGCGATTCCCACTCCGCGGTCCGTCGCGTCACCCTCTCGCCGAACTCGTCGAGAAGAGGCGCATTGGATTCGTACCACTGCGGTCGCTCCCAGCCGGCCGCCTCGAAGAAGAAGGCGCCGAGCTCGACCTCGCGGATGTGAAAGGGCGCCAGGCGGACGTTGCGGTTGGACGCCCACTGCTCGCTCGGGTGGACGATGCCGTACGTCTTGTTGAAGCCCTCGGCTGCCCTGGCTCGCACGTGCGCGCGTGTCCTTTGATGCTCATGGAAGCGCGCGATGTCGGACGAGTGCAGGTCGATCTCGGACGAACCGTGCACCATCCACTCCGCCAGCGCCTTGCCTGTGCCCGGCCCCTCCTTGACCCAAACGGCCGCCGCCGACCAAAGGCCTCTCACATCCGGCGACTCGCCCAGCACCGGCATGCCGTCGGGCGTGAGGGAAAGGATGCCGTTGATCGCGTACTTCACCCCGACCGACTCGTCGCCCACGATCTCGGGCATCAGCTCCAGGGCGTGCTGCATCTGCTCGTCGAAGTCGGCCTGCGTGAACGGAAACTCGGTCGGCGACAAGGCTGCC
>VBHA01000175.1:5396-9652 GCA_005889495.1 Chloroflexota bacterium | reverse complement strand
TCGGACGCGCAGGTCGAGCTGGCCTCGCGCTCGGGCCTGCGCCGGGTGCCCGTGCGCGAGTTCTTCATCGGGCCGAAGCGCAACGCCATGAAGGCGGACGAGCTCATCGCCGCCTTCCTCGTCCAGCCGGCACCCGGGCCTCAGCAGTTCTCGAAGGTCGGGACACGCAATGCGATGGTCATCGCCGTCTGCTCTTTCGCACTCGCGCTCGACCTGGGGAAACGCACAGTCGGAACCGGCATCGGCTCCGCCGGGCCGACTCCACTAAGGGCGATCGAGGCGGAGGACTTCATCCAGGGTGAGCTCGACTGGGAGAACCGTTCGGCGCCCAGCGAAGCGACGCTGCGGCGATTCGGCGACCTGGCCGCCTCGGCCGCGAAACCGATCGACGACGTGCGCGGCACGGCCGCTTACCGCCGCCACGCCCTGGCCGTGATGGCCAGGCGGTGCCTGTCGTGGACGTGGGCCGCGGCCGCGTGAAGATCACCTGCACGGTCAACGGCGAGAGCCGAACCGCCCATGGTGTGTGGGAAGGGGAGAGCCTCCTCTACGTCCTCCGCGAGCGGTTCGGCCTGTACGGCTCCAAGAACGCGTGTGAGCAGGGCGAGTGCGGCTCGTGCTCCGTCTATCTCGACGGCACGCTGGTCTGCGCCTGCCTTGTGCTTGGCGGCCAGGCCGACGGGCAGTCTGTCGTGACGGTCGAAGGGCTCGACGGCGCGAAGGTCCAGCAGGCCTTCGTCGAAGCGGGTGCTGTGCAGTGCGGCTTCTGCACCCCGGGACTGGTTGTCGCGACGCACGACCTACTGCACCGCGTGCCGCGTCCGACCGAGGCCCAGGTCCGCGAGGCGCTGGCCGGCAACGTGTGCCGGTGCACCGGCTACCAGAAGATCATCGACGCCGTGAACCTGGCTGTGGGATGAGAGTCGGGGAAAGCGTCCGCCGGCCGGACGGCATGCCGAAGGTGCGGGGCACCTTCGCCTATTCGTCGGACCTGCACGCCGAGGGCATGCTCTGGGGCGCGACCGTCCGGAGTCCTCACCCCTACGCGCGGATTGTCGCGATCAACTCAGCCGAGGCGCGCGCGATGCCCGGTGTAAAAGCCGTGATGACCAGCAGGGACGTGAAGGGCCGCAACCTGTACGGCCTGGAGATCCAGGACCAACCGGTGCTCGCGGGAGACGAGGTCCGCTACTGGGGCGAGGCGGTCGCGCTGGTCGCCGCCGACCATCCTGAGCAGGCACGCCGCGCCGCCTCAGCGGTCAAGGTCGAGTACGAGGTCCTGCCCCCGGTGACCAGGGCCGAGGACGGCAAAGTCCTCCGCCACGTCAAGATCCGGCACGGCGACCAGAACCCGCACGCCGAGGTCGTGGTACGCGGCGAGTACGAGGTCGGCATGCAGGACCAGGCCCCGCTCGGCCCCGAGTCAGGCCTGGCGGTACCCGACGGCGAGGGCGGAGTCGACCTTTACATCGCGACGCAGTGGCTGCACGTCGACCGGCAGCAGCTCGCGAGCGTGCTCGGCCTGCCGCCGGAGAAGGTCAGGTTGACGATGGCGGGCATCGGCGGCGCATTCGGCGCCCGCGAAGACCTCTCGATGCAGGCGCACGCGTGCATGCTCGCCCTGGAGACGGGACGCCCGGTGAAGATCTCCTACTCCCGGCCCGAGTCGTTCGTCGGCCACGTGCACCGCCACCCTGGCCGGCTCACGTACGAGCACGGCGCGACCCGGGAGGGAAAGCTCGTCTACGTCAAGGCGCACATTCTTCTCGACGGCGGTGCCTACGCGTCGAGCTCGACAGCAGTGATCGCCAACGCGACCTGCTTCGCGGTCGGGCCGTATCTCTGCCCCAACGCCACGATCGACGGGATCGTCGTCTACACCAACAACCCGCCCTGTGGGGCGATGCGCGGGTTCGGCTCGGTCCAGAACTGCTACGCGCACGAGGCGCAGATGGACAAGCTCGCGGCCGCCCTGGGGATGGACCCGGTCGAGCTGCGGATGCGGAACGCTCTCGAGACAGGCAGCGAGCTGATCACCGGCCAGGTCATCGAGGGCCCGGTCCCTGTGGCCGAGTTGCTGAAGCGCGTCGAGAGGTTTCCGATGCCGGACGGGGCGCAGCTGTTGCCGGGCGGCTACTCCAATACGACGCATGGCGAGGGGGTGAAGCGCGGCGTGGGATATGCGGTGGGGTTCAAGAACATCGGCTACTCCGAAGGCTTCGACGACTACTCCACGGCTCGGGTGAGGCTATTCGTCCATGAAGGCAAGCCCCGACTCGAGGTCCACACCGCGGCCGCGGAGGTGGGGCAGGGGGTGGTGCTGGTCCAGGCCCAGGTCGCGGGCAGCGAGCTCGGGGTCAACGACGTCGTCGTCCTCGAGGCCGATACGCGCGTGGGGTCCGCCGGCTCGTCCTCCGCCTCGCGGCAGACGTACATCACCGGGGGCGCGGTGAAGGCGGCCGCCCAGGCGGTCTGCAAGCAGGTGCTCGACCTCGCGCAGTCGGAGCTGCATCCGGCCAGCGAGCTGCGGATCGAGAACGACGCCGTGGTGGGCGCAGATGGAAAGCAGATCGTCTCCCTCGCAACGCTGCTGGGAGACGCGGTGATCGAGGAGACGCGCGAGTTTCGCCCCCGCAAGACCCAACCGCTCGACCCGGACACCGGCCAGTCCAACGCCCATATGCAGTTCGCGTTCGCGGCCCACCGCGCGGTCGTCGACGTCGACACCGAGCTCGGCCTGGTCAAAGTCGTCGAGCTCGCCACCGCGCAGGACGTCGGCAAGGCGATCAACCCGCTGGCGGTGCAGGGGCAGCTGGAAGGCGGCGCGGCGCAGGGCCTTGGACTGGCGGTGATGGAGGAGATCCAGGTCAAGGACGGCGTGGTCCGCAACGCCTCGTTCACCGACTACCTGCTTCCGACCATCCTCGACATGCCGCCGGTGCGGATGGACATCCTCGAGCTCGGCGACCCGAGCTCCCCCTACGGCTTGAAGGGGGTGGGGGAGCCGCCGACGATCTCGTCCGGGCCTGCGATCGTGGCCGCCATCCGCGCCGCGACCGGGCGCGAGGTCAACCGCGTCCCGGTCCGGCCGCACGACCTCACCCTTTGAGCTTTCTCCTGAAAGCGGGGCTGGTCTACACCGGCACCGGGGAGATCCAGAACGGCTGGGTGCACGTGCGCCACGGCATGATCATCGAGGTAGGTTCCGGGCCGGCGCCGAGCGCGGGCGAGGTCGTCGACGAACCGAACTGCGTCGCCATGCCCGGCCTGGTCAACGCACACGACCACATGTACCAGTGGGCGACCCGCGGTTACGTGCCCGACGGCACGCTTTTCGAGTGGCTGCGCGCCCTGTACCCGGTCTGGGCGCGGATCGACGCGGAGATCGTGCGGGTCGCGGCGCGGGCCGCGATGGCGAAGCTGCTGCTGTCCGGCTGCACGCTCTCCACTGATCATCACTACGTCTTTCCGCGCGGCAAGCCGGGCATCTTCGAGGCCCTCGTGGAGACGTCGCGCGAGCTGGGCCTCCGCTTCCATCCCTGCCGGGGCTCGATGTCGCTGGGCGAATCGAAAGGCGGCTTGCCCCCCGACAGCGTGGTCGAGGAAGAGGACGCGATCCTCGCCCACACGGAGGAGCTGATCGGCCGCTTCCACGATCCGAAGCCCGGCTCGATGTGCCGCGTGGTGGTCGCGCCGTGCTCGCCGTTCTCGGTCACCCCGGGGCTGATGCGCGACTCCGCGGCCCTGGCGCGGCGCCACGGCGTGAGGCTGCACACGCACCTCGCCGAGACACAGGATGAGGAGAGGTTCTGCCTCGAGAAGTTCGGCATGCGGCCCTACGAGCTGATGGAGGACCTCGGCTGGACCGGCGACGACGTCTGGTACGCCCATGGGATTCACCTCAGCGACGCGGAGGTCGAGCGCGTGGCGAAGGCCGGGACCGGCGTCGCGCACTGCCCCTCGAGCAACATGCGCCTGGGCGCGGGTGCGTGCAGGGTGGAGGACCTCATACGCGCGGGCGCGCGCGTCGGGCTGGGCGTCGACGGCGCGGCCAGCAACGAGGACGCCAACCTCGCGATGGAGGCGCACCAGGCGCTGCTCCTGGCACGCGTCCGCGGCACCTCGCCGCAGGCGATGAACGCGCGAGCCGCCTGGAGGCTGGCGACGCGGGGCGGCGCGGACTGCCTGGGCCGGGACGACTGCGGCTCTCTGGAGGTCGGCAAGTGCGCGGACATCGCCTGTTTTCGCGTGGACGA
>VBHA01000175.1:0-5264 GCA_005889495.1 Chloroflexota bacterium | reverse complement strand
AACGCTGAATGGGTTGCGGTATAGAAGGTCAGCGCCGTCGAGGTCTTTGAATGCCGTGAGGTCGACGATCCAGAGATCGGCGTCGTAGCCCGGAGCGATGTCTCCCTTGTAGGGCAATCTGAAGAGTTGCGCCACGTGTTTGGCGGTCGTGGTGGCGACAGCGACCGGCCCGTAGCCCTCGCGGCCGATCAGCAGCTGGCGAGTCGTCTGGCAGCCGGCGATACCGCCCCAGATGGTTCGGAAATCGTCGCCTTGCTTCAAGTCGTACGTGCTGGGCGAATGATCGGAGACCACGATCGGCATCTTCCACAGTCGCTCCCGGTCGGCTTCGGTCCGCAGCGGCGGAGCGCACTTCCCGAAGCCGCCGAGGCGCTCCAGGTCGTCCTCCGTATAGAGCAGGTAGTGAGGACAGGTCTCGCCGCTCACTTCGATCCCTCGCCGTATCGCGTCGGTGATCAAATCCGCACCCTTCGCTGTGCTGACATGGACGATGTGCAGCCGGCAGCCGATCTGGCGCGCCATGTCGATCGCTGTCGAGATCGCGGCCACCTCCGCCTCGGGCGGTCGCGACTCGACGAAGTCGCGCGCCGTAGGACCTTTCGGCTCGCGCAGCAGCGTCGGGTCTTCCGCGTGCAGCAGAAGAACCGAGTCGAGCTCGGCGATCAGCTCCATGCCCTCGAGCAGCGTCGCCGGGTCACACGCCGGAAACTCATCGATGCCGCTCGGGCACATGAACGCCTTGAAACCCATGACGCCACGCTCGACGAGCGGCCTCAGCTCATCGAGGTTGCCCGGCACCAGGCCGCCCCACAGCCCGTAGTCGGCCTTGGCCGAGCGCTCCATCGCCGCGAGCTTGAGGTCAAAAGCTTCGACCGTCGTCGTCACGGGCACGCTGTTCAGCGGCATGTCGATGAACGCCGTGTATCCGCCCGCGAGCAGGGCTGACGTGCCGTGGGCGATGTCCTCCCATTCGGTGCGCCCCGGCTCGTTGAAGTGGACATGAGAGTCGATGCCGCCGGGGAGCACGTAGAGACCGGATGCGTCGATCTCCTCGCCTTCCGCGTCCAGGTTCCTGCCCACGCCGACGATCCAGTCGCCGGAGATCGCGATGTCGGCCACCCTCGCCCCCCGCGCCGTGACGACCGTCCCGCCGCGGACGATCACAGGGACTCGAGAAGGCGACTCAGGACGTCGATCGCGACCGCGACGTCGGACGTCTGCACGGACTCGGCCGGGTTGTGGCTGACGCCGCCCTTGCAGCGGACGAACAGCATGCCGACGTCGGTCATCGAAGCCATGACCACGGCGTCGTGGCCGGCTCCGCTCGTCAGCTCGAGGGGCCGCTGTCCGCAGTCCTTCACAGCACGCGTGAGCAGCGCGACAAGGCGCGGGGCGCAGCGGACGGCCGCGTTGTCGCTGACCGAGCGGGCTTCGACCGCCAGCTTGCGGCGCCTGGCCGAATCGCGGGCGCGGGAGAGCAGGGCCTCGACGGCCCGGGCGCGAACAGAGTCGTCGGCGTGGCGGACGTCGAGCGTGAAGGTGGCGCGGCCAGGGATGACGTTCGCGACCCCGGGCTCGACCTCCAGCTTGCCCACCGTGGCCACCAGGCCCGGCTCGGTCGTGGCCGCGGCCTCGGCCGCGAGCACGAGCTCGGCGGCACCCGTGAGCGCGTCCCGGCGCCGGTCCATCGGCACGGTGCCGGCGTGGCCGGCCTCGCCGCTGAAGGTGATCTCCATCCGGCTCTGCCCGGCGATGCCCGACACGATTCCGACGGGCAGCCCTCGGGCTTCCAGCACCGGGCCCTGCTCGATGTGGACCTCGACGTAGCCCAGCAGGTTTTCGGCTGGCCTGCGGTCGGACTGGACCTTCTCCGGGTCCCCGCCGAACGCGCGGATCGCCTCGGCCATGGTCACGCCCCCGGCGTCCGCTCGTTCCAGGTCACGCTCGTCAAAGGTTCCGGCGAGCGCCCGGCTGCCCAGGTAGGTCGTACCGAACCGCAGGCCTTCCTCGTCCGCGAACGCGATCACCTCGACCGCGAACGGAAGCTTCTTGCCGGCGTCACGCAGTCGCTGCACCGCGGCGACGGCCACCATCACGCCGAGAGGTCCGTCATAGCGGCCGGCGTTCCGCACCGAGTCCAGGTGTGAGCCCACCAGCAGCGTCGCTTCGCCCGTCCCCTGGTAGCGCGCGCGGAGGTTGCCCACGTTGTCGCGGGTCACGGTCATGCCCGCCTCGCGCATCCACTCGCGCACGTACTGGTGCGCGCGGCGCATGGCGTCGGACGCGAACGGCCGGGTGATCGAGCCGGGTTCGTCGGTGCACGCGGCCAGCACGTCGCAGTGCTGCATGACAACCTCGGCGAAATTCATCCGATGGCGCTGAAGCTGATCTCCTGAGCGCCCCTCCAGAGCACCAGCTCGCCGAGGTCTTTCAGCCTGTCGTTGCCGTCGTAGATGGTGGCGAAGTGGTTGCCGGCGAGCTGCCCCATCTTGCTGCCGAACACCGTCGCGCCATACGGAAAGAGGATCTCGGTCTCGCTGATCCCGCCCGGGTAGAGCAGGAGCTGGCCGGGCGCGGGGTGGCTGGTGTGGTTCTCGTAGCCGAGGCCGAGCTCGAGCTCGCCGAACGGGATCCACGCCGCCTCGCCGCTCCAGCGCGCCTGGATCAGCTGGGCCTCCAGCGGGAGCATGTTCTGGAACGCGTGGCAGGTCTTGGGCGCCGCCTCGGTCTCCAGCCGGGCGACGAAGCGGAGGTTGCCGACCTTGATCTCTAAGTCCATGCGGGCATAAAAGTAGCGCCGCCGCCCATATGGGCGACGGCGCTGATGAGTCTGCTTACGCTCGGGAGCCTGCCACTCCGGCGCGAGTGGTCTCGCGGCGGGACATCATGTTGAACGCGTAGTAGAGGGCGCCGGTCAGCAGGAAGCCGACGATGAAGGTGATGTCCCCGATCTGTGGATATGCCTCGGGCACCTTGCCCGTGTAGATCGAGAACACGTTCGCGAACAGGAAGACCGAGACCACGAGGCCGATCGCCATCGCGGCGACTCCCTGCCAGCGCTGGTACCTCGTGTTGTAAAAGATCGATTCGTCGCCGTAATCGCCCCGCCTCATCCAGTAGTCGGTGAGGACCACCGCCAGCCACGGGCCGATCCAGTAGCTGATCAGGAGCAGGAAGTACTCGTACTTGCTGCCCGGGCCGACGTTGGCCTTGCCTAGCAGACCGATGACGTAGCCCAGCACGCCGGCGGCGATCGCCAGCGCAGCGCGGCGCTGCCGAAGCGTGAGGCCCATCTCCCGAATTCCAAGAGCGACCAGGGACATGGTGCCGCTGTAGATGTTGATCGCGTTGGCGCAGACCGCCCCGATGGCGATGCACAGAAGAGTGAGGTAGTAGAGGAAGTTGGGCATGGCCTGCTGCAGCTGCACCGTGGGGATGTCGGTCGGACCCCACTTGGTGCCGTTTACGGTCGCCAGTGCCGCGCCTGCAAGCTCGATCACAACACACGAGACAAACACGCCGGCCGCTGCCCAGAAACCGACCATGGTCCGGTTGACCGTCGGCGGCAGGTACCGCGTGTAGTCGGCGGCGTAGGGATTCCAACCGGCGGCGTAGCCGAATGTGGCGGTGAACAGAAGCATGAACCCGCCGAACTCGCCGACCACTGGGATCGGCTTGGCGGCGAAGCCGACGTTCGCTCGGCTGAAGATGTAGATCGTGGCGAGCGCGAACACGACGCCCAGCAAAGGCAGCGCCCAGCGCTCGAATACGTGGATGAAGTTGTGCCCCAGGGTCGCGATCGCGACCTGGGCCACGACGATGATCAGGAAGGCGATCGAGAAATCCAGGGTGAGGTTGATCAGGCCGCCGAGCGCCTGGAGGGCGAACGCGCCGCTGACGCTGTTGACGATGAACCAGCCGATCGTGCCTGTGAAGGCGTTCAGTCCGGCCGGAAGGATGTTGCCGAGAAAGCCGAAAGCGCCGCGGCTCTCGACCATCATGGGGACGCCGAACTTCGGCCCCCACGACGAGAGGACGAAGTGTGTCGCTGACCCGAGCGCGCTGCCGATGACGATTGCCAGCGCCGTCTCCCAGAAGCTCAGGCCGAAGACCGCGACGCCGAGCACGCCGACGAAGACGGTGGCGAACTCGAGGTTGGGGGAAAGCCACGTCCAGAACAGGTCGATCGGCTTGCCGTGCCGCTCCCTGAGCGATATGTACTCGACGCCTCCCGGCTCGACGGTGGCGACCCTCTCCCCGTAGTCGCCCTCCCGAACCGGTACGTGCTGCTCTACATCCTGGACCGATTGCATAGGCGCTTCCCCTCATAAAAGCGACCGCCGGACAGTACGCCCGAAGTTTAAAGGTCAATTAGCATTCCGTCGAATGCTCGATTTGCTGCTCCGGGGCGCGCGGCTGCCCGGCGAGCTGGAGACCCGCGACATCGGCATCAAGGACGGGCTGATCAGCGAGCTCGAGCCCGAGGCGCACCAGACCATCGACCTCGGGGGCGCCCTGGTCACCCCTGCTCTGGTCGAGCCGCACATCCACCTGGACGCCGTCCTGACGGTGGGCGAGCCCCGCCACAACCAGAGCGGATCGCTGTTCGAGGGGATCGCGATCTGGGCGGAGCGCGTGAAGAACCTGACCGTCGAAGACGTCAAGCAGCGCGTGCGTACCGTCCTGCGCTGGCAGCTGGCCAACGGCGTCCAGTTCGTGCGGTCCCACGTCGACGTGTGCGACCCGGAGCTTCGGGCCGTGCGTGCGCTGGTGGAGCTCCGGAAGGAGATCGGCGACCAGATGTACCTCCAGCTGGTGGCATTTCCCCAGCAGGGGATCATGTCCTTCGAGGGCGGCCAGGACCTGATGCGCAAGGCCGTCGACCTGGGGGTCGACGTCGTCGGCGCGATCCCGCACTTCGAGCTGACCCGCGAGTACGGCGTCGACTCGGTGAAGTTCGCGTTCGCCCTCGCCTCCAACAAAGGCCTTCGCGTCGACATCCACTGCGACGAGACCGACGACGACCATTCGCGATTCGTCGAGGTCATGGCCGCGGAGACCATCCGGCTGGGCATGGGCGGGCGCGTCACCGCCTCGCACACGACAGCCATGCACTCGTACAACAACGCCTACGCGTACCGGCTGATCAACAACCTCAAGCGCGCGCAGATGCACATGGTCACGAATCCGCTGGACAACGCGACGCTGCAGGGTCGCTTCGACAGCTACCCGATCCGGCGCGGCCACACGCGCGTCAAAGAGCT
>VBHA01000166.1 GCA_005889495.1 Chloroflexota bacterium | reverse complement strand
AGAGAGGCTCGAGGGACCAGAGCTCTCGGTCCTCGGGGTGACCGACGGGACCGATGTGGTCGCGCTCGCGCCGGCCCGCGACTACAAGCGCGCGAATGAGGCCGACACCGGCCCGAACACAGGCGGGATGGGCGCCTACTCGCCGCCGAAGGGAGTCGATGACGCACTCCTCAAAGAGGTCGTCGATTGCGTCATGCGGCCCGCGGTCGCCGAGCTTTCCGCGTCTGGAAACGAGTTTCGGGGCGTGCTGTACGCGGGTCTGATGCTCACCAAGGACGGCCTCCGCACGCTCGAGTTCAACGCCCGGTTTGGCGACCCCGAGGCCCAGGTCGTGCTGCCTCGGCTGAAGAGCGATTTCGTCACCCTGGCCCTGGCGGCCGCACGCGGCGGCCTCGCGGCCCATCCGGACCTGAGCTGGAGCGAGCAATCGTGTGTAGGGGTCGTGGTGGCGTCGGGGAAGTATCCCGACGACGTGGCCATGACGGTGGGCCACCGAATCCGGGGGCTGGCCGAGATGCCGCCGGGCGTGCTGATCTTTCACGCGGCGACGAAGTTTGTGCCGGGCACCGGTCTCGTCACCGACGGCGGTCGGGTCGTAACCTCCGTCGCGTTGGGCGACACCGTGGCGCAGGCCCGGCAGACCGCGCTGGCCGGGGCCCGGCAGGTACGATTCGAAGGAGCTTTCTATCGCCACGACATAGCTCAGGAGGCCGAGTAGTTGCAGCCAGTTGTCGGCGTCATCCTCGGCTCGAAGTCGGACCTGCCGTTGATGGAGTCCTGCGTCAAAGTCCTCGAGGACCTGGGATTGACGCACGAGCTGAAGGTGTGCTCCGCCCACCGAAATCCGCGTGGGGTGATGGAGTGGGCGACCAGCGCGCGGTCACGTGGATTGAAGGTGGTCATCGCGGCGGCGGGCGGTGCCCGTCGCCACGGTGTCCATCGGCGAGGCCGGGGCGAAGAACGCCGCCTGGCTCGCGGCGCGGATCCTCGGTTTGAGCGACGTGGACGTGGAGCGGCGCCACGGCGACAAGCGCGCCGCCCTGGCCCTCGCGTAGCTTGGCGAAGAAGAAGGCGCGGGTCCGCCTCGTCGACACCACCTTCCGCGACGCGCAGCAGTCGCTGCTCGGTGGCTACCTTCGCACCGAAGAGATCGTGCCCATCGCCGCCCAGATGGACTCGATCGGGTTCGCGGCCATGGAGGCGTTCGGCGGCGCCACGTTCGAGACGCAGCTGCGGATCCACCAGGACCCCTGGGAGTACCTTCGCAAGCTCAACAAAGCGACGCCCAACACTCCGATCCAGGCCCTGATCCGCGGCCAGAACCTCGTCTCGAAGCGCAACTTCGCCGACGACGTCGTCGAGCTGTTCATCAAGCACGCCGCCAGGTCCGGCGTCGACGTCTTCCGGGTTTTCGATCCTCTCAACGACCTTCGCAACATGGAGGCGTCGATCGCGGCGGCGCTCAAGGCCAAAAAGCGAGTGCAGGGCGCGCTCAGCTACGCGATCTCACCCGCCCACAACCTCGAGCTGTGGGGCTCGCTCGCGAAGGGCCTGGTCAACATGGGCTGTCACGAGATCGTGATCAAGGACACCTCGGGGCTTCTGAGCCCGCAGGCGACATGGGAGCTGGTCTCTGCGCTCAAGCACATGGTCAAAGTCCCAATCGACGTCCACTCCCACTGCTCGAGCGGGATGGCGCCGATGGCGTACATGGCCGCGGTCGAGGCCGGCGCCGAGGTGCTCGACGTCGCCATCTCGCCGTTCGCATGGGGCGCCTCCCAACCGGCGGCGGAGAGCGTGGTCGCGGCGCTCGAGGGTGGGGAGTACGACACCGGCCTTGATCTGAATCGGATGTGGGACGTCCAGCACGAGGTCGAGCAGCTGAAGCTGCGCCACATCGAGCACTTAAGCCCCGTCGCGGACCGGATCGACGCCAGCATCCTCCGCTACCACATGCCGGGCTTCATGCTCGAAGACATCTTTCACGAGCTCGACGTGCGCAAGGCGAGCGCCCGGCGCGGGGAGGCGCTCGACGAGGCCAATCGCGTGCGCAAGGACCTGGGTTACCCGCCCCTGGTCGCGCCGATCCGGCAGATGATCGCGACCCAGGCCGTCCACAACGTGCTCGGCGGGGAGCGCTACGCGACCGTGACCCAGGAGCTGAAGGACTACCTGCAGGGGCTGTACGGGCGGCCTCCCGTGCCCGCCGACCACGAGCTGCGACGGCTGGTCCTGGGCCGCGAGGAGCCGATCACGATCCGGCCCGCCGACCTGCTCGAACCGCAGGTCGAGCTCGCCCGCCAGCAGGTGCGCAAGCTCGGCTTCGAACCGACCGATGACATGGTCCTGATTCACCTGATGTTTCCGAACCTCGCGCCGGACTACGCACGGGGCCCGCAGCCCGAGAAGGCGGATGGGCATAGGCCCGCCGCCGTGCAGGTCGAGACTGCTCCGCCTCCTCCTCCGCCGGAACCCGAGCCCGTCGCGGTCGCGACCGCCGGTCAGGCCGCGGAGTTCGACGTCGAGGTCGAGGGCGAGGTCTTCAAGGTGCGTGTGAGCGGCGGCGGACTGTCGGTCATCGGTGGCGGCGCGGTCCCGGCCGCGTCAGCGAACTCCACCCCCGCCGTACCGAAGGTCACGGAGGGCACCGTGCTCGCCCCCATGCAAGGGCTCATCGTCAAGGTACCCGTCAAGCCGGGCGATGACGTCAAGCTCGGCGACGTGGTGGCGGTGCTCGAGGCGATGAAGATGCAGAACGACATCGTCACCACGGTCGCCGGCAAGGTCTCCGCGGTCTACGTCAAGGAAGGCGAGGTGGTCACGCCGAACCAACCCCTCCTCAACATCGGGTGAAGAAGAAGCTCTTCAACAAGGTCCTGGTCGCCAACCGCGGCGAGATCGCGATCCGGGTCATGCGCGCGTGCCGCGAGCTCGGCATCGCCACCGTCGCGGTGTATTCGGACGCCGACCGCTCCGCCATCCACGTCCGCTACGCGGACGAGGCGCATCACATCGGCGCAGCGCCACCGGCGGAGTCGTACCTGCAGCTCGACCGCATCGTCAAGGTCGCGCACGACTGCGGCGCGGACGCGATCCACCCCGGCTACGGGTTTCTCGCCGAGAAGCCTCGGTTTCCCGAGGCGTGCGGAGAGGCGGGCGTCACCTTCATCGGCCCTCCCGCCTCGGCGATGCGTGCGCTGAGCTCGAAGCTCGCCGCGCGCCAGCTGGCCGCGCAGCATGGCGTGCCCGTGACGCCTGGTAGCGGCGCCGTCGAGCCCGCGACCGCGCTCGAGGCGATCGAGAGCACAGCGCAGGCGGCACGGTCGGCATTCGGGGATCCGACCGTGTACCTGGAGCGCTACGTGCGCAAGCCGCGGCACATCGAGATCCAGGTCATCTGCGACAGCCACGGCCATGCCGTCCACCTCGGCGAGCGCGAATGCTCGATCCAGCGCCGCCACCAGAAGATCATGGAGGAGACTCCGTCGCCCGCCCTGACGCCCGACGTCCGGGCGGCGATGGGCGCGGCCGCGATCCGGGCCGCGCGGGCGGCCGGCTACGTGAACGCAGGCACGGTCGAGTTCATCTACAGCGAAGGCGAGTTCTACTTCCTCGAGGTGAACGCCCGCCTCCAGGTCGAGCATCCGATCACAGAGGCCGTGACCGGGATCGACCTGGTGAAGGAACAGATTCGGGTGGCCGCCGGTCTCGAGCTGAGCTTCACCCAGGAAGAGCTGCAGTGGAGGGGGCACGCGATCGAGATGCGCATCAACGCCGAGGACCCGCTGCGCAACTTCATCCCCAATCCCAGGCGCATCTCGCGCTGGGTGGCTCCCGCCGGGCCCGGCGTGCGAGTGGACTCTGGCTTCGGGCCGGGCTCCGACGTGCCGCCGAACTATGACTCGCTCGTGGCCAAGCTCATCGTCCATGGCAGCGACCGCGCCGACGCCATCGCTCGCGCGAGCCGCGCCCTTCGTGAATTCGTCGTCGCGGGGCCCGCGACCACCATCCCCTACCACCGCGCCATCCTCGAGAACTCCGACTTCCGCTCGGGAAGCCTCAGCACACGCTTCATCGAGGACCACCCGCAGCTGATCGAGCAGGCGAAGAAGCTGGCCGAGGACCAGTCTCCGTTCGACTACGGCCCCGACCCCCGCCACGTGGCCGCGGCGGCGGCCGCGGTGGCCTCGATGGTGCGCCGATAGCCCCGCTTCGGCATCCCGAAGGCGGCGCTCCGTTCGAGGTCACGGGGACGACGAAGCGCGGCAGGTCTGGCCTGTTCGAGCTGCGGGACGACGTGATCCGCTTTCCGGACGGATCAGAGGCGCTGTACACGGTGATCACCAATCCCGACTCGGCGTTTGTCGTGCCGTACTTCGACGACGGCGACACGATGCTGGTGCGGCAGTGGCGTCACGCGTGGAAGGTCTCTTCGTGGGAGGTGCCCGCCGGGACCTCCGACCACGGCGAGGACCCGCTCGAGTGCGCTCGGCGCGAGCTCGCCGAGGAAACCGGCCTGGTCGCCGCCCGCTACACATCGCTGGGGGTGGTCCACGGCGCCGCGATCCTCACCGGGCTCGCGCACCTGTTCCTGGCCGAGCAGCTCACCGAGTCGGCGCGGGCGCCGGAGACCTACGAGCAGGACATGGAGGTGCTGCGACTCCCGTTCACGGAGGCGCTCAACGCCGCCCTCGAGGGTCAGATCGTCCACTCGGGTTCGGTCACGGCGCTTTGCCGAGCCGCCCGCGCGCTCAAGCTCGTCTAGGCGGGAGTCGGACTGGGAGAGGGAGACGGCGAAGGCGACGCGGTCACGTCTTCTTTGTGGTTGGGGTGCTTCTTGATCGTGGGACCCACAAAGTCGAGGTCGTACTCGGCGGCCACGTTCTGACCCGATACGTCGAGCAGCGAGGTCAGCACCGCCAGCCTGTACGAGTCGCCCTGCTTGAGGTTGAGGCCGCTCACGGTCACGACGCGGTTGGCGTAAGACGCTGTGGCCTCGAGCCTCTTGCCCTTGGCGTCGAGGACCGTCACGCCGTCGGTGACAGTCGCGGGGTTGAGGTCGCTGTCGAACGTCACCCTGACCGTGTCGGCCTGCACGTCGATGCTCACCACCTCCGCGCCCTTGCCGAGGTCGCGATGCGCGCCGGCCGCCGCCTGGTCGATCATGAACTGCTTGCTGGTCACATCTCGGACCAGGGTGAGGATCTCCTCCTGGTCGCTCACGTCGAGCTTTCCGTGCGATAGCACCAGCCGGACGACGAACCTCGCGGTGTCGGGCTGCGAACCGGTGATCTCCGCGGTCAGCACGTAGTAGCGGGTGAAGCTCGGGTCACCGGTGATCACCAGCCTCGGGCCGCCGCTCGCATAGGCAGCCTTGCCGTTGGCGTCGAGGTACGCCCCGGCCTGGTCCGATTGCCCGGCCAGGCGGGCTTTCATGAAGTTGTCTATGACCGCAGAGGCCTCGTCCAGCGAAGTCGGCTCCGGAGGCAGCGCCGGAGCGGTGGCGGTCCACAGCGCTCCACCCCGCACGAACGCGAAGGCCGAGCCGTTGGGCGCCCAGAGCGGGGAGTGGAAGGTGCCGCTGGCGATCCGGCCAAGGTTCGTGCCGTCGGGCCTGGTCTGGAAGATGTCGGTGTCTCCCCCGATCAGGATCGCGTCCTGGCTCGACCAGGCCGCATCGCCGGCGGGCAGCGTCGATTGCGTGACGCCCTGGGTGTCGGAGACCACGACCTTGTCGACGGTCGAGTAGATCAGCTGCGATCCGCCTGGCGACCAGGTCTCGAACGCGGCGCCTGGGGGGCCGAGCTGGGCGCTCTTGCCGCTGGCAAAGTCCAGGATGAAAAGGTTCTGGCCCTGCCGGTAGATCGCATGACCGCCGTCAGGTGCGATCGACAGGACGGTGATGGATCCCGTCGCCGGCAGTGCAGCGACCTGGTGGCCGGACCCGTCGTCCGCCTGCGTATAGAACCCGTCGACGGCTGCCCAGATGATCCTGTCCTGGGCCCATCCAACCAGCGTCGGCGCCGGCCTGAGCGAAAGCTCCTCGGTCTTGCCCGACGCGAAGGTCAGCACCTCGACCTTGCCCGCGCGGATGTACGCCAGGCGGTCGCCGGTTGGCGAGAGCGCGGGCGAGGACGCTCCGTCGGGGGCGATGGTGGTGACCGCGCCGCCCCTGGCGGGAACGACGTTCAGCGCCCCGTGACCGTCGATGTAGTAGACCGACGAGGAGTCCGACGACCATTGCGCGGACAGTCTGGTCGCGCCGCCGAGGCCGGCCACCTGCTTCTCGCCCAGGGCGCTCGCGGGCGTGGGCCGAGGCGTGGGCGTCGCCGTAGGCGTCGTCGGGGTCTTCGTCACGAAGGTGATCGTCTGCGGGGTCGAGAGCGGTTTGCCTGAAGCCGTCTTCGCCCCCGGGCCGATGGTCACCTGGTACTGCGTGTTCGGCGCCAGCGTGCCGCCGGTCGGCTGCACCGAGAGCGTGTTTGCCCGCCACCCGAAGGTGACATTGGTGGCCGGCGTGATCTGGACCGCATGCTCGGTGGACGGATGGTCCATCGGCTGGTTGAACGCGACCAGGATCGGCTGCTCGAGGGCCACGCTCCGGTTGCCGTCGAGCGGGCTCGTCGCGACGATCGTGGTCGAGAAGCCGCCCGGGCGCTGGAGCGCATAGAAGACCACCACGGACGTGATCAGCAGCAGGCCGGCCGCGGCGCCGGCCCACGCCAGCCCCGGCGGTGCGAACGCCCGCCGCCACCACGATGTCCGGCCCTCCGTCATCGCCCAGGCCTCGTTCATCAGCTGCCGGCGCAGGCCGGTGCGAAAGGCCTCGTCGAGCGGAGGCTCCGGCATGCGGACGCTGCTCAGCACCGAGGCGATGCGCCTGACTTCTTCGTCCTGGAGGACGTCATCCAGCTCGGGGTCGTGGTACGAGTTCATTCCACGGGCCTCAGGGTGTCCGCGGCTTCGCGGAGCTTCGTGACTCCGCGATGGATGAGCAGCTTGACCGCCCCGGGAGACTTCGCCATGGCGACGGCGATGTCCTCGATCTTCATGTCTTCCTGGAATTTGAGGACCAGGGCCGTGCGCTGCTGGTGCGGCAGCGCCTCGACCAGAGCCCATACCCGCCGCACCTCGTCGCGATGCGCCGCCAGGTCCTCGAGGGCAGGGCCTGCGACCGAGAGGTCGTGGAAGTCGTCCAGAGGCTGGGCCGTGCGCAGCGAGCGGTAGCGGTCGGCGATGGCGTTGACCGCGATCTGGTAAAGCCAGGCAGCAAAGGGCCGCCCCGTGTCCTGGTAACGGGGCATGGCCTTCAGAGCCTTCATGAAGACTTCCGAAGTGACGTCCTCTGCCGCGGTTTGCTCCCTCACTCTTGAATACACGAACCTGTAGATCTGCTGAAAGTGCCGGTCGTAGAGCGTCCCGAATTGACGGGGATCCCGCTTGGCGTGTTCGACGAGCTCTCGCTCATCGTCGCGAGACGGGTCGCTCACCGGCCGTTCAGCCTGTGCCGACTCAAACGAGGGGTTTCCGAAGCTGGTTACGAGTTGGCGGCATGAGTGAGTCCTCGATTATCGAGCCAGGTGCTCGGAGACGGCTCTCGAGGGGCTATGGCCACGACATCTTGGGCCTGGCGCAATGGCGATAACAAGATCTTGATCAGCCGGTCGCCGATATAATTCCAGCGGTCGCCCGTGCTGATTGGGAGCCCTGCTTGATCGAGCGATACTCGCCGCCCGCGATGCGGGCGGTCTGGTCCGACCAGCACAGGTTCGAGCTGTGGCTGCGGATCGAGATCCTGGCCTGCGAAGCCTGGGCATCGCTTGGCCGGATCCCGCCCTCAGCGCTGCCGAAGATCCGCGGGGGCACGTTCGACGTAACGAAGATCGCGGAGGTTGAGGCACGCGTCGGGCACGACGTGATCGCCTTCCTGACGGTCTTGAACGAATCGATCGGCCAACCTGAGGCTCGCTACGTCCACCTGGGCATGACCAGCCAGGACCTCAACGACACGGCGATGGCGGTGCAGATGGTGGAGTCGGCGCGCATCATCGGCCACGACCTGGCCACCGTCCGCGAGGCCGCTGCCGAGCTGGCGATCAAGCATCGGAAGACGTTGATGGCGGGCCGGACTCACGGCATCGTCGCCGAACCGATCACGTTCGGGTTCAAGGTTGCAGGCTGGGTGGCGGAGCTGGACCGGTCGATCGCCCGCCTGGAGCAGGCGGCCGAGGACGCCGGCGTCGGCCGGGTCAGCGGCGCGGTGGGCACGCACGGCACCATCGACCCTCGGGTCGAGGAGCACGTCTGCCGTGAGCTGGGGCTCAAGGTGGACGTCGTCTCGACCCAGGTGGTCGCCCGCGACCGGCACTCCGAGTTCATGGCCGCCCTCGCCATCGCGGCCGGCACGCTGGAGCGGATCGCGACCGAGATCCGACATCTCCAGCGCAGCGAGATCAGCGAGGCCTTCGAACCCTTTGGCAAGGAGCAGAAGGGAAGCTCGGCGATGCCGCACAAACGCAATCCCGTCCTCACCGAGCGCGTGTGCGGGCTCGCGCGCGTCCTGCGCGGACACCTGGTCACGGCGCTCGAGAACACCGCGCTGTGGCACGAGCGCGATATCAGCCATTCCTCCGCCGAGCGCGTCATATTCCCCGACGCTTGCGCCGCCCTCGACTACATGGCGATCCAGATGCACAAGGTGCTGCGGGGCCTGGAGGTCCGGCCGGAGAGGATGCTCGCCAACCTGCAGTTTGCTGGTGGCGTCGTCTTCTCGCAGCGCGTCCTTCTCGCCCTGGTCGAGAGCGGAATGTCGCGCGAGGACGCATACCTCATAGTTCAAAAGGCTGCGATGCAGGCGATGGATGATCCAGGCGCGGGTTTTCGCGCGCTGCTCGAAAGGAACGACGAGGTCTCGGGGCGCATCGGCCCGAAGATGGACCATCTCTTCGACCCGTGGAGGGGCCTGGAGCACACCGACCTGGCCTACGAGCGTCTCGGTCTCGGAGTGAGGACGACGACTTGATCGCCGGGCCTCCGCTGACAGACACCGAGCTGCCTCTCAAGCTCTTCGCCCGGGGCAAGGTGCGCGACACCTACGAGCTGAACGACGAACACCTCCTGATGGTGGCCACCGACCGTATCTCCGCGTTCGACCATGTGCTTCCCAACGGCATCCCCGACCGCGGCAAGGTCCTCACCCAGCTTTCGATCTTCTGGTTCTCCCAGACCGACACCTTCCAGCCCAACCACCTGGTCTCGGGCATGGTGCCGGACCTGCCCGCGGTGCTGAAGAACTTCCGGGACGAGCTCGCCGGCCGCTTCATGATCGTGCGCAAGGCCAAGCGCATCGACTTCGAGTGCGTCGTCCGGGGCTACTTGGCCGGCAGCGCCTGGAAGGAATACGAGGAATCGCAGAGCCTGGCTGGGGAGAAGATGCCGCCGGGTCTCCGCCAGAGTGAAAAGCTGGCCTACCCGATCTTCTCGCCGGCGACCAAGGCGGAGACGGGCCACGACGAGAACATCACCTTCGACCAGATGAAAAAAGAGCTCGGCGACGGTCTTGCGACCAGGCTCCGAGACGCGAGCCTCGAGCTGTACAAGTACGGCTCCGAGTTCGCGGCACGTCGTGGGCTGATCCTCGCCGACACGAAGTTCGAGTTCGGCCAGATCGGCGAAGACCTCATCCTGATCGACGAGGTGTTGACGCCCGACAGCTCGCGGTACTGGGACGCGGCGACATACGTGGCCGGCACGTCGCCCGAGTCGTACGACAAGCAGTTCGTGCGCGACTGGCTGACGCACTCGGGCTGGGACAAGCAGTCGGAGCCGCCCAAGCTGCCAGCTGACGTGGTGACGCAGACGCGCCTGCGCTACCTGACCGCCTATCAGAGGCTTGTCGGCAAGCAGCTGTTCCCTCCCAAGCCGAGGAACGAACCGTGATTGCTCGAGTCATCGTCACGCCCAAACCGGTCGTCAACGATCCGCAGGGCCTGACCGTCAAGCAGGGGCTGGCCTCGCTGGGCTTCCGCGAGGTCACGGACGTTCGCGTCGGCAAGTACATCGAGGTCAACCTCGAGGGTTCGAGCGAGCACGAGGCCCGCCGGCGGGTCGAGGAGATGTGCCGGCAGCTGCTCGCCAACCACGTGATCGAGGACTTCCAGTTCGACATCGAGCCGGAGCGCAAGCGCCGTTGAAATTTGGTGTGGTCGTATTTCCCGGCACGTGGTCGGACCGCGACTGTGGCTGGGTCATCGACCAGGTGCTGGGCCAGGAGCTCGTCTATCTCTGGCACAAGGACTCGGACCTCAAGGGCTGCGACTGCGTGATCCTGCCAGGCGGGTTCGCCTACGGCGACTACTTGCGGACGGGCGCGATCGCGCGCTTCGCGCCGATCATGGAGAAGGTCGGTGAGTTCGCCGACCGCGGCGGTCTGGTCTGGGGGATCTGCAACGGTTTCCAGGTCCTCTGTGAGGCGGGGCTTCTGCCTGGCGCGCTGATCCGGAACGCTTCGCTCGAGTTCCGCTGCGAGTGGACCCACCTGCTCGTCGAGCGCACCGACCTTGCTTTCACGGGCCAGTGCACCGAACGCGATGTCCTCCGCGTGCCGATCGCGCACGGCGAGGGCAGCTACTTCGCGGACCCGGCCACGCTCTCGGGCATGGAGCAGCGCGGGCAGGTCGTCTTCCGCTACTGCGACGCCGGAGGCCGCGTCGTTCCTGGCGCGAATCCGAACGGCTCGCTGCACAACATCGCCGGGATCGTCAACTCCCGCGGCAACGTGCTGGGCATGATGCCGCACCCGGAGCGGTGCGCCGAGGCCGAGCTCGGCGGCACCGACGGCCTCAAACTGTTTCGTTCGGTGGCGGAGAACGCTTTCAAGGTGCTCGTGTCTTGAGCATCAAATCTGTGGACGAGAGGCGATTACGCGAGGTCGCCCTCACCCCAGATGAGTACCGGGCCATCGTCGAGCAGCTCAAGCGAGCCCCCAACGAGGTCGAGCTGGGAATGCTCGGCGTGCTCTGGTCCGAGCACTGCTCCTACAAGTCGTCCAGGGCGCTGCTCCGCCGCCTGCCCTCGACAGGCCAAGGCGTCGTCCAGGGCCCGGGAGAGAACGCCGGCGCCGTCGAGATTGGCGAAGGATGGTCGGTGGTCTTCAAGATCGAATCGCACAACCATCCCTCGGCGATCGAGCCGTACCAGGGCGCGGCCACGGGCGTCGGCGGCATCATCCGCGACGTCATCGCCATGGGTGCGAGGCCGATCGCGCTCCTCGACTCGCTTCGGTTTGGGCCGCTGCCTGCGTCGGCGCGTCATGTCGAGGGCGTGGTCGCCGGCATAGGCGGCTACGGCAACTGCATCGGCATCCCCACCGTCGGCGGCGAGGTTTACTTCGAGGACTGCTACGCCAGCAACCCTCTGGTCAACGCGATGTGCGTCGGCCTCGTGCGCACCGACCAGCTCATGCGGGCGCGGGCCGAAGGCGCCGGCAACAGCCTCATGCTGGTGGGCGCCGACACGGGCCGCGACGGCATCCACGGCGCCTCATTCGCGTCGCTCGAGCTGGACGAGCAGAGCGCCCAGCGCCGGCCCGCGGTGCAGGTCGGCAATCCCTTCCTGGAGAAATGCCTGCTCGAGGCCTGCATGGACCTTGCGCACACCGATGCCGTGGTCGCGATCCAGGACCTCGGCGCGGCGGGCCTGACCTCGGCCGTCGCCGAGTGCGCCGGCCGGGTCGAGGGCGCGGGCGCCAGGATCGACGTCGGCCGAGTCCCTCGCCGCGAACGTGGCATGACCCCCTACGACGTGATGCTCTCGGAGTCGCAGGAGCGGATGCTCGTGGTCGTCCGCCGCGGTCGGGAGCGCGAGGTCGAGACGATCTTCCAGGCGTGGGACCTGACCTCGGCGGTGATCGGCGAGGTGACCGGCGACGGACAGCTGACGGTGTTGGACGGCGAGGACCAGGTGGCGCGCGTGCCGGTCCGCCTGCTGACCGACGGCGTGCCCATGCGGCGCCTGATCGGGCTGCCGCCCGAGCCCCCGTACGGGCTCGAGGTCGACGCGCTGCCGCCGCTGGCCGATCCCGGCGCGAGTCTGCTTCGGATGCTCGCGAGCCCCAACCTCAGCAGCCGTCGAGGCATCTTCCGCCGCTACGACCACATGGTCGGCGACTCGACCGTCGTGGCGCCCGGCGGTGACGCGGCGATGCTCCGCATCAAGGGCACGCGACTCGGGATCGCGGTCACGACCGACTGCAACGCCCGCTACTGCCATCTCGACCCGCACCTCGGCGCTCAGCTCGCGGTCGCGGAGGCGGCGCGCAACATCGTCGCCACAGGCGCCCGCCCGCTCGCGGTGACCGACTGCCTGAACTTCGCCAACCCAGACCGGCCGGAGGTCTACTGGGAGCTCGAGGAGGTGGTTGCGGGCCTCGCGTATGCGTGCCGGGCCCTCGACCTGCCGGTCGTGAGCGGCAATGTGAGTCTCTACAACGACAGCAATGGCACCTCGGCCATCTATCCGACGCCGGTCATCGGGATGGTCGGCGTCATCGACGATTACGGCAAGCGTCTCGGGGCCGGCCTGAGCGCGGAAGGCGACTTCGTCCTCCTGATCGGCTCGAGCCACAACGACCTCGGCGGCAGCGAGTACCTCAAGGTCGAGCACGGTCACGTCGCCGGCCGCCCCCCAGCGCTGGACCTCACTCGGGAAAAGGCCGTGCTCCGGCTGATCCTCAGCGCCGCCCAGAGCGGTTACCTGCATTCTGCGCATGACTGCGCGGAAGGCGGGATGCTGGTCGCGCTCGCCGAGGCGTGCCTCCTCGGTGGCATCGGCGTGCGGTGTCCCGCGATCCGGCCCGAGCCGCCGCTCCGCCTGGACGCCGCCTTCTTCGGCGAGTCGCCGAGCCGATTCATCGTCAGCGTTCCCTCGCGCGCCATGCCCGAGATGCAGTCGCTCGCCAGACGGCACAACGTCGAGCTCTCGCTGCTCGGCCTGGCCGGCGGCGAAGTCATCGAGTTCGAAGGCCAGCTGAAGCTGTCCCTCGCCGAGCTGCGCATGGCCTGGGACTCGATGGTGATCAGCTAGTCATGTGCGGCGTCTTCGGGATCTGCGCCAAGCAGGGCATCGACGTCGCCAACCTCACCTACTTCGGGCTGTTCGCCCTCCAGCACCGCGGCCAGGAGTCGGCCGGGATCGCCGTCTCGGACGGCTCATCCGTGCGCGTGCAGCGCGACATGGGACTCGTCGCCCAGGTCTTCTCGCCGGCCACGATCAAGGAGCTGGGCGAAGGATCGATGATCGCCCTCGGCCACACGCGCTACTCGACCACCGGATCGAGCCGGGCGGAGAACGCGCATCCGCTCCCCTTCCACCATCCGACCCTCGGCCCCGGCGCGATCGCTCACAACGGCAACCTGCTCAACGCGGACTCTCTGCGGGCGCAGCTCATAGACCAGGGAGTCGGTTTCGAGACGGCGCTCGACACCGAGGTCATGGCGAGACTGATCGAGAGCACGCACGGCAAGTCCTGGGAAGATGTGATCCGGCGCACGTTCGCGCGCATCGTCGGCGCCTACTCGTGCGGCATCATCACGCCCAACCAGCTGATCGCGCTGCGCGACCCGTTTGGGTTCCGGCCGCTGTGCATCGGCTACATCCCACTGCCCGGCCAGCCGGCGCACGTGGTCGCGTCGGAGACGTGCGCGCTGGACACCGTGCGCGCGACCTTCGTCCGCGAGGTCCAGCCCGGGGAGATGGTCGTGATGGACGAGCACGGCGTGCACAGCCTCACCTTCCAGACGTCGAACAAGCACGCGATGTGCGTCTTCGAGTTCATCTACTTCGCCCGCCCCGACTCGATCCTCAAGAACTGCGAGCTGGAGGACGCGCGCATCCGCATGGGCCACGAGCTCGCGCAGGAAGCCCCGGTCGAGGCGGACATGGTGGTCCCCTTCCCCGACTCGGGCACGCCCGCGGCGATCGGCTACGCGGAAGCCTCTGGGATTCCGTTTCGCGAAGCGTTGATGAAGAGCCGCTACATCAACCGCACCTTCATCCAGCCGGACCAGTCGCTGCGCGAGGCCGGGGTCATGCTGAAGCTCAACCCTCTGCCGCGGTCGATCAAGGGCAAGCGCGTGATCGCGGTCGACGACTCGATCGTGCGCGGGACGACGTCGAGCCGCATCATCGAACGCCTTCGCGCCGCCGGCGCCAGCGAGATCCACATGCGGATCTCGAGTCCGCCCATGCGCTTCCCTTGCTTCATGGGGGTGGACATCGGCTCGACCAAGGAGCTGATCGCCGCCGGGCGCTCGGTCGACGAGGTGCGCAAGCAGATCGGCGCCGACTCGCTGCACTACCTCTCCATCCCCGGCCTCATCCGCGCCATTGGGCGAGGCGCCGCGGGGGAGTTCTGCCGGGCGTGCTTCGACGGGTCCTACCCGGTGCCCGTGCCGCAACAGTTAGAAATGGACAAGATGCAATTCGAGCCCGTACTAAGTGCGGTGAGAACCTGATGTCTTTACCTGCCGGGGTCCCCACGCGAAGCGTGGGGGGACAGATGCAATTCGAGCCCGCGACGCCCCAGCTCGCGAAAGTGTGACCTCCGAGGGACTTTCGTACGCCGCGGCGGGCGTCGACATCGAGGCCTACGAGCGGGCGCTCGAGCGTATCAAGCCGCTGATCGCGGCCGTCATCGGCCTGGACATCGTCAACCACTGCGTCAACGACATCGCGACGGCCGGCGCGCGGCCGCTGTTCTTCCTCGATTACTTCGCGACCGGCAAGCTCGACCCCCTTGTGTTCACTTCCCTGGTGGAGGGGATGACCGAGGCCTGCCGCGCGGCGGGATGCGCCCTGCTCGGAGGCGAGACGGCGGAGATGCCTGGGATGTATGCGCTCGGCGACTACGACCTGGCGGGGTTCATCGTCGGCCTGGTCGAAGCGGACCATCGTCGCGATTCGGTGCACGCAGGCGACGTCTTGGTCGGGCTGCCCTCGAGCGGGCTCCACACGAATGGGTACTCGCTGGCGCGCAAGGTGTTCGAAGGCGTGCCGCTGGCCGGCCGCCTGGCCGAAAGGCTGATGGCGCCGCATCTCTCCTACCTCGATGACCTCCGGAAGATCCGTTGGAAGGGCGCGGCGCACATCACGGGCGGAGGCATCACCGGCAACCTGCCTCGCTGCCTGCCCGGCGGCCTGGCCGCGTCCGTGCGCAAAGGCGCCTGGGAAGCGCCTCCGATCTTCGAGGAGATTCGCAAGCGGGGCCGCGTCTCCGACGATGAGATGTGGGGAACGTTCAACATGGGACTCGGGATGATCCTCGTCGTGGATCCGACAGACGTTCCGGCCGAGGTCACGGTCGTGGGCGAGGTCGTGAAGCAGTCAGGCCCGGACCGGGTGAAGGTCAGCTGAGGCTCGGGGTCTGCGTCTCCGGCCAGGGAACCAACCTGCGCAACCTCGTCGAGCGCGGATTCGATGTCGTCGGAGTCGCGACCAACCGCCCTTCATGCCCGGCTTTGGAATACGCGAGGCAGACCGGGATCCCGGTCGCGGAGCTTTCGCAGAAGTCCTTCGCCTCCGCCGAGCAGCGGGATGCCGCGATGCGAGACTTCTTTCTCGAGCGCCGCGTGGAGCTCGTCGTCGACGCCGGATACGACCGCATCCACACGGCACCGTTTCTCGACGCGTTCGAGGGCAGGATCGTCAACGTCCATCCTTCTCTCCTGCCGGAGTTCGGCGGCGGCATGGACGCCATCGAGCAGGCGCTCGCCGCCGGCGCCACGCGGACCGGCGCGACGGTCCACGTCGTCACCGCCGAGCTCGACGCGGGCCCGATCCTGCTCCAGGAGGCGGTGCCCATCCTGGAAGGTGACACCGTCGATGCTCTACGCCGGCGCGTCCAGGAGGCGGAGCACCGGATCCTGCCCCAGGGAGTACGCATGATGGAGGCGCGGCTTGCCGGCAGCTCTTCTCTCCGTTAGCGACAAGACGGGCGTGGCCGGCTTTGCGCGCGGGCTCCAGCGCCTGGGCTACGAGCTGTTTGCCACGGGGACCACGATGCAGGTGCTGCAGGACGCCGGGCTCGATGTCCAGCCTGTCAGCGACCTCACAGGCTTTCCCGAGATGATGGACGGCCGGGTCAAGACGCTTCACCCAGGCGTCCACGCCGGCATCCTGGCGCGGCGTGACAGGCCAGAGCACATTTCCGCCCTCGCGGAGCACGGCCTGCGCCAGATCGACCTGGTCTGCTGCAACCTCTATCCGTTTGTCGAGACGGTCCTGCGCGACGGCGTCACCTTCGAGCAGGCGGTGGAGCAGATCGACATCGGCGGGCCCGCGATGATCCGCGCGGCGGCCAAGAACCACGTGTCGGTGGTGGTCGTCGTCCGCCCGAACCGATACTCGGACGTCCTCGGTGCCTTGAACGAAGGCACGCTGGACGAGGCCGGGCGCAAGAGGCTGGCGGCCGAGGCTTATGCGCACACGTCGGCGTACGACGCCTGGATCGCCGCCTATCTCAGGCGCGAGGGCGGCAACGGCTTCCCGCCAGAGATCTCGATCGCCGGCCTGCTGGCGCAGCCGCTGAAGTACGGGGAGAACGAGCATCAGAAGGCTGCGTTCTACCGGCTCGGGCCCGACCCGGGCGGCCTCGGCGGCGCCGAGCAGGTGCAGGGCGCGGCGCCCGGCTTCAACAATATCCAGGACGCCTCGGCGGCGATCAAGCTGGTGATGGACTACGAGGACCCGGCGGCCGCGATCGTCAAGCACATGAACCCGTGCGGGCTCGCCGTGGCGGCGGACCTCGTCACCGCGTACCTGAAGGCGTACGAATGCGACCGGGTCTCGGCTTTCGGCGGCATCGTTGCTGTCAACCGGCCGCTCGACCGCGCGACCGCTGAGCAGATCGTGCAGATCGTGACCCACGTGGTGATCGCCCCGGAGGTCATGGCCGAGGCCAAAGACGTGCTGGCGCGGCGCAAGAACATGATCGTGCTGGCCGCCGCACCGCCGCGTGGTGACCTGTTCGACTTCGACGTGCGCTCGGTCGAGGGCGGTTTCCTCGTCCAGGAGTGGGACCGCGCGCGCTTCGACCGCGCTTCGTGCCAGACGGTGACGCGTCGCGCTCCGACCGAGGACGAATGGACTCAGCTCGGGCTCGCGTGGACCGCCGTGAAGCACGTGAAGTCGAACGCCATCGTCCTGTTCAAAGACGGCGCGGCGGTCGGCGTCGGGGCGGGGCAGATGTCGCGCGTCGAAGCCGTGCAGCTGGCCGTGAACCGGGCCGGTGAACGGTCGGCCGGAGCGGTCATGGCATCGGATGCCTTCTTTCCGTTTCCGGACGGGCTCGAGCTTGGCGTGCGCGCGGGTGTGACGGCTGTGATTCAGCCAGGCGGTTCGATGAAGGACGCGGATGTCGTCGCAGCCGCGGACGCGGCCGGCATTGCGATGGTCGCGACGGGCCGCCGTCACTTCAGGCACTAGCGTGTCGCGGCGGTTCGGCGAGGAGGGCCGAGAGCTTTCCTACGGCACGTATCTCAAGGTCCCGCAGCTGCTGTCGCTGCAGCAGGGCCTCAGCAAGGAGCATGACGAGCTTCTTTTCATCGTCGCCCACCAGGCCTACGAGCTCTGGTTCAAGGTGATCCTGTTCGAGCTCGAGGCAGCCCGCGACGAGATCGCGGCGGACCATGTCTTCTTCGCCCGGCATCACCTGCATCGCGTCTACGTGATCGAGAGGCTGCTGATCGAGCAGATCGAGGTCCTGGAGACGATGTCGCCCCAGGACTTCCTCGCGCCCGGCTGGAGGCGAGCCCCGAGGAGATGGCGCGCTTGCGCAAGCGGCTCGAGGAGCCGACGGTGGACGACGCCTTTCACGCCTTGGTGGAACGGCGCGGGTCGCCTTCCCTGCTCGAGATCTTCCGCGATCGCGAGGGACATGGCGACCTGTTCGACCTTTGCGAGGCGCTGCTCGACCACGATGAGGCGTTTGCCCACTGGCGGTCGAGACACGTGCTGATGGTCGAAAGGCAGATCGGCAGCAAGACCGGCACGGGCGGCAGCACTGGCGCGCAGTACCTGCGCAGCACCCTCGGCAAACGTTTCTATCCCGAGCTATGGGAGGTCCGCTCGCAGCTCTGAAGGAATCATTCCCGGGCGAGAAACCGCAGCACCACATGAAGAAGACGCGCGTGGAGAGCCCACGGGTCACCTGCGGTTCGTGCCGGAAGTTCGACGGCACAGCCTGGTGCCGGCACTGGAACTTCCACACCACGGCCGAATCGCCGCCCTGCCGCTTCTACTCGCCCGTCAAATGACGCCCGCCGAAGCCCGGGCCCTCTTTCCTGTCCTCGAGCGCCGTGCCTACCTGAACGCCGGCTCGGTCGGACCGCTCTCGCGCCGGACGGTGGAGGCGATGCAGGCCGCGCAGGCGGTGGCGCTGGAGCGCGGGCGCGGCGCAGTCAGCACGTGGGAGTCTGGCGCGCCGGCGGAGACAGAGCTGCGAGCGCGGATCGGGTCGCTGATCGGGGTGCCGGCCGACAACATGCTGCTCACCGCCTCGACCACCGAAGGCTGCAACATCGTCATCAGCGGCCTGCGCCTCGGCCCGGAGGACGAGGTCGTCACCACCGACGCCGAGCACCCGGGTCTCTCCATGCCTCTGCTCGCCTCGGGGGCGCGGATCAAGCAGGCCAGGTTGATGGAAAGGCCGGCCGCGGAGTCGCTGCGGGCGATCCTCGACGAGGTCACGCCGCGTACCAGCCTGATCGCGCTTTCGCACGTGCTCTGGCTCAACGGGCACGTGCTTCCGCTCGCCGAGATCAAGCGGGCCACCGGCGTGCCGCTGCTCGTGGACGGCGCGCAATCGGCGGGAGCGATCCCGGTCGACGCATCGGTCGCGGACTGGTACACCGTGTCCGGCCAGAAGTGGCTCTGCGGTCCGGAGACGACCGGCGCGCTGTACGTCGCCGACCACGAGCGGCTTCGCCCCCAGGTCCAGAGCTTCGCCGCCCATGCCTACACCGACGCACGCCGGGTGGGGCTGGTGCACCTTGCGCCGGCGATGGTGGCGGGGCTGCTGGCCGCGCTGGCCGAGATTCCGGAGTGGGGGTTCGAGCGCGCAGCACGCCTGGTCACTCACTGTCGAGAGTCGTTGCTGGCGGCCGGCGTCGAGGTGCGCACCGAGGCCGGCCAGGGGACGCTGATCTCGTTTCGCGTCCCGGGCGACCCCGCCCAGCTCGTGAAGGATGCGGAGGCGACGGAGGTCGTCATCCGCAACCTCCCGGACGGCTGGCTGCGGGCGTCAGTCGGGTGGTGGAACGACGAGGGCGACGTGGAGCGCCTTGTCGCCTTCCTCCAGAACCAGGCGCGGTCCTGAGGGCTCAGTCGTCGATCGCGGAATAGGACAGGGTCCAGAAGTCACGAAACACGTTCGGGGGGTTGGGCGAGCTCCAGCTCACCTGGGTCATCAGGATCGTCACCATCTCCTCGGCAGGGTCGGAGTACCAGGACGTGCCCATGCCGCCGTCCCAGCCGTACTTGCCGATGCTCGAGGCGATCTCGTCCCTTCGAGTCACGACCGACATGCCGAAGCCCCAGCCGTGAGTTTCGAAATATCCCGGCAGCCACGGCGTGCGAGCCTTCTGGTCTGAGGTCAGCTGATCGGAGGTCATCGTCTCGACGGTCGGCCGGCTGAGGATGCGGGTTCCGTCCAGCGAACCGTGGTTGAGCATCATCTCGCCGAATCTCGCGAAGTCATCGGCAGTCGAAACCAGTCCCCCCGCTCCGGACGGAAAGGCCGGCGGCCGGCTCCAACTGCCGCCACGGGCGGCGTCGTTGAGCACGAGCTTGCCCGTCGTGTCGAGCGCGTGGCTCGTGACCAGGCGATCGATCGCGTCTTCGGAGACCCAGAAGCCCGTGTCGCGCATTCCGAGGGGGTCGAAGATGCGCTCGCGCATGAAGTCGTCCAGCCGCCGGCCTGACGCGCGCGAGATCAGGACGCTCAGGACCTCCGAACCGATGTTGTACATCCAGCGGTCGCCAGGCTGGTAGAGGAGCGGCAGCGACGCCAGCCGCCGGATCCACTCGTCTGGCGCCGGCTGTCGCGATGGATCTGGAGCGCCCGGACCGAGACCCGCCTGGTCGATCGCCTCCTGGATCGGATAGGTGCCCGGCAAGGCGAAGATCAGCCCGGTGCCGAGCGTGAACGTGAGCAGGTCGCGCACCATGATCGCCCGGTTGACCGGGACGACGTCATCGAGCGGCGAGTCGACCCGCCGAAGGACCTTGATGTTCGCGAGCTCCGGCAGAAAACCATCCACCGGGTCGTCGAGCCGAATGACCCCCTCCTCGATCAGGATCATCGCGGCGACGGCGGTCACCGGCTTGGACATCGATGAGATGCGAAAGATCGTGTCGCGCTCGTAACCGACGCAATCGACGTGGACGTCGCCGCGCCGGCTCACCAGCGTGATGAGCCCGGGCAGCTCTCCGCGTTCGACATACGCCGCGAGCACGTCGTGCATGCGACGCAGCCGCCGGTCGGAAAAGCCGCCCTTGCTCATCGGTATCCAGATCCTAGGCCGCTTCCTCCACCTGCACCTGCTCGCGGCGCACGACCCGTGCGGCGGGTGCGCGGAGCACTGCCAGCACGACCATCAGGGAGGCGCTGACGCAGATCGCCGCCAGGATGTAGGCGAGTTGAAACGCGCCGTTTCCCTGAGCATTCGAAGTCGAGATCGAAGTGATCGAGGCCAGGCCCAGCGCCCCGCCGACCTGCATCACGACGTTGCTGAACCCAGAGCCCAGGCCGGCGTCGGCGATGGGAACCTCGGACATCGAGATCGTGAGCAGAGGCAGGAACGACATCCCTCCGCCCGCGCCAAGCAGCATGTATGCCACGAGGAGCGAGGGAGCATAGCCGGTCTGCGCGCCGACGCCTGACAGGATGACGAGCGCGGCGATGATGACCGTCAGGCCCAAGACGAGCAGGTTCCGCGGTCCGACTCGGGTCATCAACCTCGCCGCGAGGCCAGCCGACATCACGCCGATCATCAACGTCGTGGGCAGAAAGGCGAGGCCGGTCTCGAACGCGGAGTAACCGTGGACGTGCTGGAGATACAGCGCGCCGACGAAGAAGTTCGTGAACAGGCCGCTGAACAGGAGGGCGCGAGCGGCCGTCGCGCCGGTCAGCGAGCGAATCGCGAAAACGCGCAGCGGGACGAGCGGGTTCCTGAGGCGCGACTCGAGCGCGATGAAGGCCGCCAGGAGCGCGATTGCGGCGCCGCCGAGCCCGACCGTGTGCGCCGAGGTCCAGCCGTAGTCCGCCGCCGTGACGATGTCATAGACGCCGAGCATCAACGCGGAGGTGATCAGAACAGCGCCCGCGATGTCCACGCCGTGGCTCAAACCCAGTCCCTCGTTCTCTTCGATCAGCCAGGAGCCGAGGACCATCGTGGCGATGCCGATCGGCACGTTGATGAAGAAGATCCAGTGCCAGTTGACCCACTCGGTCAGGAACCCGCCGGCGAGCAAACCCAGCGAGCCGCCGCCCGCGATGACCAGCGTGAAGACGCTCATCGCCTGCGCGCGCTCCGCCGGCTTTTGAAACTCCGTGACGATGATGGCGATGATCACGCCGGCGGACAGCGAGCCACCGAGGCCTTGCAGAAAGCGGCCGACGATCAGGTGGTCCGCGCCCTGGGCGAACCCGGTCCCGACCGACGCGACGGTGAAGAGGAAGACCCCGGCCAGGAAGACCTTGCGGCGCCCGATCAGGTCACCCAGCCTTCCCGCCACCAGGAGGAAGCTCCCGTAGGCGATCAGGTAGGCGTTGACGACCCAGGTCAGGCTGGACGGGGTGAAGCCTAGGTCCCGCTGCATGTAGGGCAGCGCCACGTTGACGATGGTCGAGTCGACCATGATCATCAGCTGTCCAAGGCAGACGACGACCAGGGCCGCCCACCGTCGCAAATTCGAATTCATAATCGCCTCCAAAGAACCGAACCGATGCAAGGATGATCACTATAACAGGATCATTATGGTCTTTATTGCATGGATTATCTGGAGGGCGGGAATATTAATACTCGGTGATAGAATCGATGGACGTGAACGACAGCGTGAAGCGCTCGGACGGAGGGTTCGTCTCGCTCGTGACCCAGCTCTCCAAGCTTCTCCACCGCCGGTCGACGGAAGAGCTCCTAGGCATGCGGCTCAAGGCTTACATGGCCCTGGGGTACATCCGCGATCATCCCGGCACCACCCAGCAGGAGCTCGAAAACGGGCTCTGGATGGACGCGAACACCGTCGTCCTCATCCTGAACGAGCTCGAGGCGGCCCAGTTCTCGGTGCGGCGGCGCGACCCTCAGGACCGCCGCCGGCACATCGTCGAGCTGACGCCGGCCGGGCGCCGGGCGCTGGACCGGGCAGACTCGGCCCGGGAGAACCTCGAGGACGACCTGCTCGCGGCCCTCTCGGCCGAGGAGCGCAAGACCCTCCTCAAGCTCGTCCAGAGGGTGCTGGACGCAATGGTCCAGCCGGCCGACATCCGGGCCTGAGGCGCTAGCGGCCGGCGAGAGCCGGCAGGATCACGATCAGCAGGGCGACCGCGACCACGCCCGCATACACGTAGACGCCCGGGCGCTGGAACATCCCCGGACCCGGGTCGGCCGGAGTCCTGACGCTCGAGCCGGGCTCTGGTGCCGCCAGCGAGGAGAGCTTCCGAAGGTTGACCAGGTTGATGAGCGCCGTGATGGGCGCGATGAAGAAGGACAGGAATCCCAGCCAGCCGCGGAGGAGGGTCGCGTCGGTCATGCGGCGCCAGACGTGGAGCCCGCAAAGGCGGCAGTAAGGGCCCTTGAGGTTCTTGAACTGCATGAGGACGAGGTAACCGTTGTGCTCGTAGATCGTCATCGGCACCGCGGGAACCGAACCGCAGAAGCGGCATCGCATGGCTCCGGTCTGACCGTAAGGCGGCGGCTGCATGCTGCCTCCCGCCGCTCGCCGGGCGGCTCCCGCGGCCTCGCCGGACGTCTGCCCTGCCGCCAGTGACTGGAGGGCGGCATCGAGGGCCACGCGCTGGCGCGCCGGGTCGCCGCCGACGTTGGCCGCAACCCACTCCGCCCACAGGCGGCGGTTGTCGTCGCGCAAGGCCGCTAGTTCAGGCGCTCGAGGACCATGGCCATGCCCTGGCCGCCGCCGACGCACATCGTCTCCAGGCCGACGGTCTTGTCCTTCTCGCGCAGGCCGTTGAGCAGGGTGCACAGGATCCGGGCTCCGGTCATGCCGAAGGGATGGCCGAGCGCGATCGCCCCGCCATGCGGGTTGAGCTTGTCGCTGAACGGGTCGACCCCGATGCCCCGCGCCGCGGGGATCACCTGGGCGGCGAAAGCCTCGTTGATCTCGACGATGTCGATGTCGTCGATGCTCATCCCGGCACGCTTGAGCGCCTGCCTGGAGGCGTCGATCGGGCCCAGGCCCATGAACTCCGGCTCGAGGGCTGACAGGCCCGTGGAGACGACACGGGCGATGGGCTTGATGCCTAGCTCCTTGGCCCGCCGGTCAGACATCACGACCACGGCCGCCGCGCCGTCGTTGAGCGGGCAGGCGTTGCCGGCGGTGACAGTGCCGTTCTCGCGGAAGACCGGCTGCAGCGCGGCCAGGACCTCCAGGGTCGTTCCTGGACGCGGCCCGTCGTCCTTTGTGAATGTCTGCCCGTTGGGCAGCGGCACCGGGATGATCTCCCGGTCGAAGAAACCGTTGTCGCGAGCCTTGACCGCCGCGGCCTGGCTCTTGACCGCGTACCGGTCCTGCTCCTCGCGGGTGATCTTCTCCCGCTCGGCGACGTTTTCCGCGGTCTGACCCATCGTGATGTAGATGTCCGGGTACTCGTCGCTGTTGCCTGGGACGAGCCTGGGGTTGTATGTGTCGGGCGCGTCCGGGTAGCCGCTGCCATAGCGCGAGACGCACTCCACGCCGACCGAAAGAAAGACATCGCCTTCGCCGGCCTCGATGGCGTGCGCGGCCATGCGCGTGGTCATGAGCGATGACGAGCAGTACCGGTTGACGGTGACGCCTGGCACGTCAAGCCGGGCCAGGATCGACACCACCCGACCGATGTTGTGGCCCTGCTCACCGCCGGGAAGGCCGCAACCGCAGATCAGGTCTTCGATCTGCGCCGGGTCGAGCTCCGGGACCTTGTCCAGCACCCTGCTCACGACGTGCGCCGCCAGGTCGTCCGGCCGGACGTCGACCAGCGAGCCCTTGCGCGCCCGGCCGATGGGCGAGCGGCCGTACGCGACGATCACAGCTTCCGTCATGCGACGGTTATACGCCCCTAAGGCTCTCGGGCGGCGAGGACGTAGAGGTACACGGCCAGCAGCGCGACCCCGGCGACGGCGAACGCGAGAAGCAGGCTGAGATTCGCGGACCCCAGCACGACCACGACCAGGATCAGGGCCGGCAGGTAGAGGAAGCCGATGACCTGAAGATGCCTCATGTCGAGCCAGCGATTGCGCCGGCCCTCGAGCAGGAGCTCACGCGGCAGCCGCTCGTTCACGTCGAGCGGGTGGAAGATCGAGTACATGCTCCTCCGCTCGAGGCTGCGAAGATCCCGTAGCTCCAGTCGCCGGCCCATCTGCTTGCAAGAACAGTTTGCCACTCGCGCGTATTCAGGAGCGGACCAGGAGCGCCTCCCGCGTGAACAGCCGGAGCGCGGCGTAGAAGCACACCGCACCCGTGACGACCAGGCTGAGCGTGGTCACCGCCAGCGCGGTCCAGGCGACTGTGCCGTGCACGATCACGTCTCGAAGCACCAGCACGGCGTTGAGGATGGGGATCAGGTAATAGGCGAGGCTCGGGTTGAAGTCGGGGATGAACAGCACGATCGAGGCCGGAAAGATCGTGATGAAGTAGAGGGGCGTCGCATAAGCCTGTCCCTGGCGGAAGTTGCGAGCCAGGGTGCCCAGCGCGATCGTCAGCGAGGCGAAAGACGCGGCCAGCAGGACCGCCAGCCAGATCATCACCCCGGCCGCCAGCGGGCTGAGGCCGATGTGCGCCGGTTCGCCCTGGCTCACGCCGAAGCTGATCTGGCTCAAGGCGATCAGCATCGAGGTGATGGCGGCGATGGCCGCGACGAGGCTGATCACGCTGACGGCCAGGATCTTGCCGATCAGGATGTTGCCGCGTGGTGCGGGCGTCAGCAGCAGGCTCTCCAGCGTCTTGCGCTCCCGCTCGCCCGCCGAGGTGTCCAGGGCGGCCGAGAGCCCGCCGGTCAGGCTCATCGTGATCAGGATGTAGGGGAGGAAGAAGCTCAGGAAGGAGTTGCCCGCCGCCTGAGCCGGTGAGCTCAAGGGGTGCACGGAGACAGGGAGCGGGTTGAGCACCGACGGGTCGACGCCTTTCGCCTGCAGCGAAGCGGCGACCTTCGCCGCGTCGTACTTGCTCAGGATCGCCTGGAGCCGGATGTCGGCGATCTGCGCACTCTGGCGCGTCGGGTCGTAGTACTCGTCGAGTCCCTTGTCGGAGAAGACGATCCCGATGTCGACTTGCTGCTTGGCGGCCTCGGCGGGATCGTCCACCAGCTTCAGGTTCAACCCGGTGGCATTGAAGAGCACATCCAGGCCGGCGGGCATCGTGCCGGTGTAGCCGACGGTGTAGGCCTGGGCGACCGTTCGGGTCGAGACCTGCGAGATGACGAACAGCACGAGTGGCGTCGCCAGGGCCGCGAGTCCGATCGCGATCAGCGTTCGCCGGTCGCGAAGGATCTCGCGCATCTCCTTGCGAAAGACGATCGCGCCGGCCTTCACCGCGCGGCCTCGACGAGGGAGAGAAAGGCATCCTCGAGGTCCTGGTACCGGCCGCGGACCTCGGCGGTGGGTCCTCCGGCCACGACCCGTCCCTCGTGGATGATCGTGACCCTGTCGCAGAGCCGCTCGGCGTCGTGCAGGACGTGGGTGGAGAAGATGACGCACTTGCCGCGCCCTTTCGACTCGACCATGAAGTCGCGGATCTCGCGCGACGCGAGGACGTCGAGGTTGGAGGTCGGCTCGTCGAACATCAGGACCGGAGGGTCGTGGACGATGGCTCGCGCGATCGCGACCTTTTGCTTCTGGCCCGAGGAGAGGCTCTCCGCCCGCTGCTTCGCAAACGACCCCATGTCCAGGCGCTCGATCACGGTGTCGACCCTGCGCGAGACCTCTCCGTCGAGGATGCCGCTCAGCTCGGCGAAGTAGGCGATGTTCTCGCGGGCCGAGAGGCGCGGATAGACACCGATCTCGGCGGTGACCACCCCGACGCGGCGCCTCACCTCTTCAGGCTGGGTGCGGGTGTCGAAGCCAAGGACATCGACCGACCCGGCGTCGGGGCCGAGCAGGGTGCAGATGACGCGCAGCGTGGTGGTCTTGCCCGCGCCGTTCGGGCCGAGCAGGCCGAAGATCTCGCCCGACCGGGCTTCCAGGGAGATGCCGCGCAGGACCTTGTTCGGGCCGAGCGTCTTTTCGAGGCGATCGACCCTGACCGCCGCCTCCATGAGGGGTCCCCGCGAAGTCACGGCGCCAGCCTCTGACTTAGTGGGGATACCCGGTCACTTTTTCCGGGTCGTGTGCCTCGTGGCCGTCGACCTTGGCTTCGCCGGCGTCCTGGGTTTGGGCTTTGCGGCCGCGGCGGCCTTCGTCTGTTTCTTGGCCGGGGCACGCTTTGGCTTGGGAGCGGCCTCCGGCTCAGCCTCCAGCGAAGGCTTTGCGGCCGGTGCCTCCTCTTCGACCGGTTCAGGAGTCGCGGCCACCCCGATCGTGCTCGACAGGGTGCGGTGGCAGGTTTCGCAGGTCACGATCGTGCGCACGAGCTGGCCCAGCTGGTGCTCCTCGCTGCGAAGGTTGCGGGTGCGGCTGCAGAAGTTGCAGAAGCCGACCTCGGTCGTGACGTTGACGTGTCCCGGTCGCCTGTTCATCCGGCCTAAGTTACGGTAAACTCCGCGGAGCTCGCCTTTAAGTCCTGGCCAGAGAGCCAGGGAAGGAGATTTTTTCATGGCCGTCACGTCGCGGCTGCACCACGTGATCGAGAGTCAACAGTTCTCGCGCGCCCTGCTCGAAGACCTGATCGCGCGCGCTGACGAGATCAAGCGCGAGCCCCAGCGCTTCATCGGCCGCATGGCCGGCCAGGTGATGGCGGCCCTCTTCTACGAACCCTCGACGCGAACCCGCCTGTCCTTCGAGGCGGCGATGCTTCGGCTGGGCGGCCAGACCATGGGGACCGACAACGCGCGCGAGTTCTCGTCGGCCGCCAAGGGCGAGACGCTCGAGGACACGATCCGGATCGTCAGCGGATACGCGGACGTGATCGTGCTCCGCCACAGCGAAGAGGGCGCGGCCAGGCGCGCGGCCGCGGTCAGCGGCGTCCCCGTGATCAACGCCGGGGACGGGCCCGGCCAGCATCCGACGCAGGCGCTGCTCGACCTGTACACGATTCGCGACGAGCTCGGCCGGATCGACGGCGTCCGCGTCGCGCTGGTCGGCGACCTCGCCAACGGGCGCACGGTCCGCTCCCTCACCTACCTGCTCAGCAAGTTCAAGGACGTCAAAGTCTGGTTTGTCGCCCCGCCTCAGGTCGCCATGCGCGACGACCTGAAGGCGCACCTGGACGAGCACCATGTTCCATGGGTCGAGACCGCGGACCTGGATTCGGTGCTGCCCGACGTCGACGTCGTCTACATGACCCGCATCCAGAAGGAGCGCTTCGCGGACCCCGAGGTCTACAACGCACTGAAGGGTGTGTACCGAATCGACGGCGCCGCTCTCGCCCGAATGCGCAAGTACGCGATTCTGATGCACCCGCTGCCGCGTGTGGACGAGATCGCCCCCGAGGTCGACGCGGACCCGCGCGCGGCCTACTTCCGCCAGGCACGCAACGGACTGCACATCCGCATGGCCCTCCTGGATCGGTTGCTGACATGAGCACAGTCCTCAAGGCGACCGTCATGGATGCGGACCAGATGCGCCGGTCGCTGTCCCGGATCGCGCATGAGATCGTCGAGCGCAACCGGGGTGTCGGCGACGTCGTGCTCGTGGGCATCGTCAGCAAAGGCGACGTGCTGGCGCAGAGGCTGGCTACGACGCTCACGCAGCTCGAGCACGCACCCGTGCCTTTCGGCCGGCTCGACGTGACCATGCATCGAGACGACCTCGACTCGCGGCCGGCCTCGCGCCGTCCCACGAGCGACATGCCCGAGATTCGCGGCAAGGTGGTGGTGCTCGTCGACGACGTGATCCACCACGGCCGCACCGCCCGCGCGGCCATGGATGCCCTGATGGACTTCGGCCGCCCGAGGGCCATCCAGCTCGCGGTCCTGGTCGACCGCGGCCACCGCGAGCTCCCCATCCGGCCGGACTACGTGGGCAAGAACGTGCCCACCGCCGAGGGCGAGCGCATCGAGGTGCTGGTGGCCGAAGAGGACGGAATCGACCAGGCGGTGATCGTTGCCGGCTGAGAAGTCGTACGCGGCCCTGGTGCTCGAGGATGGGCGCTCCTTCGTGGGAGCGCCGCTGGGCGCCGATTTCATCGGCGAGGGCGAGGTCGTCTTCAACACCGCGATGACCGGGTACCAGGAGGTCCTGACGGACCCCTCCTACGCGGGCCAGATGGTCTGCATGACGTATCCGCTGCAGGGGAATTACGGGGTCCGCGAAGCCGACGCGGAGTCGGAGCGGCCGTGGGCGCGGGCGCTGGCGGTCCGGTGGGCCTGCCCGTCGCCGAGCCATCACTCCAGCGAGGCTTCGCTCGACGAATACCTGCGGCGCTGGAAGGTGCCGGGCATCGCGGAGATCGACACGAGGGCCTTGACCCGACACATCCGGATGCATGGGACGCAGCGTGCGGTGCTGGTCCACGAGCATGTGGCCCCGAGTGAGGAGCGCCTCGCCGAGCTCGCAATCGCCGCCGGGCGCGTGACCCCGCTTGCGGAGCAGGACCTGGTCGCCCAAACCTCGCGAACCTCGGTCGAAGAGTGGCTCGAACCACTCCCTCCTGAGCTCCGGACGCGGAAAGCCGCGAGCGGCGGAGGGCTTCTGATCGCGGTCGTCGACTACGGCGTCAAGGCCAACATCCTGCGCTCGCTGCGTGAGCGCGGCTGCCGCGTGCTGGTGCTGCCGCACACCGCCTCCTGGGCTGACGTCCGGGCTTCGGGAGCTGATGGGCTTGTCCTCTCGAACGGTCCCGGCGACCCTGCCGTGCTCGACGGGCCGGTCGAGCTGGCGCGCCAGGCGCTGGGCAGCATGCCCATGTTCGGCATCTGCCTCGGCCACCAGGTCCTCGGCCGCGCAGCGGGCGCGACCACGTCTCGCCTGCCCTACGGCCACCACGGCGCCAACCATCCTGTCAAGGACCTCGACAACGGTCGAGTCCACATCACGAGCCAGAACCACGAGTTCCAGGTCGATGCCGGGTCCATCCCCGCCGGGGACTTCTACGTCTCCCAGCGCAACCTGAACGACGGCTCGGTCGAGGGCCTCGGCCACCGGCGGCTGCCCGCGTTCAGCGTCCAGTACCACCCCGAAGGCTGTCCAGGCCCGCAGGACAACCAGCACCTGTACGACCGGTTCCTCGAGATGGTCCGCGACCGCGCGCCTCTGATCAGGGCGGTGGCCGGCATGCGTGAGACGGTGCGGCCCCGCAAGGTCCTGATCCTCGGGTCTGGGCCCATAGTCATCGGCCAGGCCGCCGAGTTCGACTATGCGGGCACCCAGGCGTGCAAGGCGCTGCGCGAGGAAGGCATCGAGACGGTCCTTGTGAACTCGAACCCGGCCACGATCATGACCGACGAGGAGGTGGCGGACCGCGTCTACCTGGAGCCGCTGACGGTCGAGGCGGTGGAGAAGGTGATCGAGCGAGAGCGTCCCGACGCGTTGCTGCCGACCCTCGGCGGCCAGACCGGGCTGAACCTCGCCACCGACCTTGCCCACGCCGGCGTCCTGGATCGACACGGGGTGCGCTTGCTCGGCGCGACGATCGAGACGATTCGCAGGGCCGAGGACCGTCAGGCCTTCAAGCAGATGCTCGAAGAGATCGGTGAACCGGTGCCGGTCTCGCGGGTGTGCGAATCGCTCGAAGACGTGAAGCAGTTCGCGGACGCGACCGGCCTGCCTTTGGTGATCCGTCCGGCCTACACGCTGGGCGGGACTGGTGGTGGATTCGTGACCACCGAGAAAGACCTGGAGCGGGTGGCGGTCCGCGGCCTGGCCGCGTCGCCGATCCACCAGGTGCTGGTCGAGCGCTCTCTGTGGGGCTGGAAGGAGATCGAGTACGAGGTCATGCGCGACGGCGCGGACACCTGCATCACCGTCTGCAACATGGAAAACCTCGACCCGATGGGCGTGCACACGGGCGACTCGATCGTCGTCGCGCCGGCGCAGACCCTCTCCGACCGCGACCACCAGATGTTGCGCTCGTCGGCCATCCGCATCATCCGCGCGCTCGGCATCGAGGGTGGGTGCAACGTCCAGTTCGCGCTGGACCCGAAGAGCTCGCAGTACTACGTGATCGAGGTCAACCCTCGCGTGAGCCGCTCGTCCGCGCTCGCCTCGAAGGCGACCGGCTATCCCATCGCGCGCGTGGCCGCAAAGGTCGCCGTGGGCCGGCGGTTGGAAGAGATCCGAAATGAGATCACCGGCCGGACCTTCGCCGCGTTCGAGCCGGCCCTCGACTACTGCGTGGTCAAGATCCCGCGCTGGCCGTTCGACAAGTTTCCGGCGGGCGATCGCCGCCTCGGCACGCAGATGGCGTCCACCGGCGAGGTGATGGCGTTGGAGAGGACGTTCGAGGCCGCGATGGTGAAGGCGATGAGGTCGCTCGAGCAGAAGCCGCCCTCGGACGGCGAGATGGGCCCAGAGAGCATCGACCAGCCGAACGACAGGCGCCTCTACGCCCTGCTCAGCGCGCTCCGCAAAGGCGCCGACCCGCAATCGCTCGCCGACCGCAGCGGCATCGATCGATGGTTCATCGACCGGCTGGAGAACATCACGCGGCTCGAAGCCGAGGGCGACCTTCGCGCTTTACGGCGGGCCGGCTTCTCGGACGCGATGATCGAAGCCCTCCGGGGTGAGTCGGTCGACGCCGGATCCCCCACCTACAAGCTCGTCGACACATGTGCCGGCGAGTTCGAGGCGGCGACGCCGTACTACTACTCGTGCTGGGAGGAGGAGGACGAGGTGACGGCAGTGGACGATCGCACGGTCGAGGTCGTTGGCTCGGGGCCGATCCGGATCGGCCAGGGCATCGAGTTCGACTACTGCTCCGTCCACGCCGCCTGGGCGCTGCGCGAGGCGGGGGTGCGCGCCGTGATGGTCAACTCCAACCCGGAGACCGTCTCGACCGACTTCGACACCTCCGACCGGCTCTACTTCGAGCCTCTCGATCTCGATGGGGCGCTCCACGTCGCACGGGCCGAAGAGGCGAGCGGCGCCCTCGTCCAGTTCGGCGGCCAGACCGCGATCAACCTCGCCCAGGACCTGGACGAGCACCAGGTCACCATCCTCGGCTCGAGCGTGGAGGCCATCGACCTCGCCGAGGACCGCCGTGCGTTCGCACGCTCGCTCGACGCGATCGGAGTCCCACAGCCGATGGGCGGCACGACGACGACGGTCGAAGAGGCGGAGGCGATCGCCGAGCGTTGCGGTTACCCGGTCCTGGTGCGTCCTTCGTACGTGCTCGGGGGCCGCGCCATGGAGATCGTGCGCAATCGGGAGGAGCTGCGCCGTTACATGGTCTGGGCGATCGGTGCGATGCCCAGGGGGCAGGTGCTGGTCGACAAGTACCTGCAGGGCACCGAGGTGGAGGTCGACGCCGTTACCGACGGCGAAACGGTCCTGATCCCGGGCGTCATGCAGCACGTCGAGCGCGCGGGCGTTCACTCCGGCGACTCCTACGCGGTCTACCCCGCGCAGGGTCTCGAGCGGGCCGAGCTCGACCACATCGTCGACTACACGGTCCGGATCGCGCGACACCTGCGCCTGCGTGGTCTTGTCAACGTGCAGTACGTCGTGCATCGCAGTCGGGTGTATGTCCTGGAGGTCAATCCGCGCGCTTCGCGCACGGTGCCGTTCCTCTCCAAGGTGACGGGTGTGCCGATGGTCAGGCTGGCGACGCGCGTCATGCTCGGTGAGAAGCTCGCCGACCTCGGCTGGTCGACAGGCCTGGTGCCCGCGCGCGAGCTGGTCGCGGTCAAGGCTCCCGTGTTCTCGATGAACAAGCTGGCGGCCGTGGACTCCTACCTGGGCCCTGAGATGAAGTCGACCGGCGAGGCAATAGGCATCGGGCGCACGCTGCACCAGGCCCTGCGCAAGGCTTTCGCCGCGTCCGGCATGCAGGTGGAGCGAGGCAGCGCGGCGCTGCTCACCATCGCCGACGCCGACAAGCCAGAGCTCTTCCCGATCGTGTCCCGTCTCGTCGAGCTGGGCTGCAGCCTGGTGGCCACGGAAGGCACGGCGCGGGCGCTTCGCGCCGCCGGCTTCTCACCTCGGGTGGTGGCAAAGATCGGCGACGAAGGCCCGACCGTGGTCGACGTGATCGTGCGCGGCGAGGTGAAACTGGTCATCAACACGATGTCGAACATCTACGAAGACCCCGGCGACGGAAACCCGGTCTTCAAGGACGGTTTCGAGATTCGCCGCGCGGCCGTCGAGCGTCGCATCCCGTGCCTGACCTCGCTCGACACCGCGACCGCCCTGCTCGAGTCCGCCGTCTCCGGGCCGGACGAGATCGAGGTGCGGACGATCGAAGAGTGGCGGGGCGTGCTTGTTTCTCGTTGACGCGCCGGTCACGGGCCGGCGCGAGGTCGCGCGGGGCATGTTCATCGTCGGCATGCATGCGCCCGAGATCGCCGCAATCGTTCGCGCCGGCCAGTTCGTCAACCTGGCCTGGCCCAGAGGTCCGCTGCTGCGCCGTCCCTTCTCGGTCTACCGCGCTGAAGGCGAGACGATCGAAGTCGTCTTGAAAGCGGTCGGGGTCGGGACCGCGCAGCTGCTCGGGCTCCGGCCGGGCGATCGCGTGAGCTGCCTCGGCCCGCTGGGGCATGGTTTCGATTTGAGCGGCCCTCATGCAATCCTCGTGAGCGGGGGCCTGGGCGTGGCTCCCATGCCGCTCGCCGCCCGCGACGCCCATGCCGCCGGCATGAAGGTGACGTGGGTCCACGGCGCGAGGACCGCCGCCGAGCTGTGCACAGAGGCCGAGGGCGAAGTCGTCGTCTGGGCGACCGACGATGGCTCCCGGGGTTTCCACGGCACCGCTGTCGCGGCCGCGCCCACATCGGGCGCCATCGTTGTGTGCGGGCCCAACCGGATGCTCGCGGCCGCGGCGGAGCGCTGGCCGGACGCGCAGGTCGCGGTCGAGACTTACATGGGCTGCGGCACGGGCGTCTGCCTGGGCTGCGCGGTTCCGCTGCGCGCAGGCGGCTACGACCGTGCGTGCAAGGAAGGCCCTGTCTACCGCGCGGCGGACATCGACTGGACCGTCCTCCCCGCGCATCTCCCTTATGGGGTGGGCGCTTGACCGCGCCGAACATGTCGGTCGACATCGGCGGGCTCGAGCTGCGTGGCCCCGTGCTGGCTGCGTCGGGGACGTTCGGGTACGGCACGGAGGTGCCGCTGCTCGAGCGCCGCGCGCTCGGCGCGATGGTGTCGAAGGGCATCTTCCTCCGGGCTCGCGAAGGCACCCCGCCACCGCGGATTGCCGAGACGCCCAGCGGCATGCTCAACGCCATCGGCCTCCAGGGCCCGGGCTCGGAGGTGCTCATCCGCGACTACGCGCCCAGGTGGGCCGAGTGGGACTTCCCGGTGCTGGTGAACATCAACGGCGAGTCCGCCGCGGAGTACGGCGAGCTGGCGGCCATGCTCGACGGGGTGCCCGGCGTCGCGGGATTCGAGATCAACATCT
>VBHA01000027.1 GCA_005889495.1 Chloroflexota bacterium | reverse complement strand
CTCGGGCCGAAGGTGATGGTGCAGCTCGCTGAAGACGTTGTCCTGGCCGAGCGCCTCGAGGAGCTCACCCAACCGCTCTTCGTCGTCTGTGGCGCTGAGGTAGAAGAGGTCTCCACGATGCTCGGCGACCCTGGCCAGGGTGGTGCGGGCCTCGCCTTTGGGCTGGTCGGCGTGGGCGAGGGTGAGGAGCCGGCACAGATTGGAATAGCCGGTCAGGTTGCGCGCGATGAGGATCAGCTCTTCGCCGTCGACCTCGAGCGCGCTGCCGATGATCGGCCTGACCCCAAGCTTGCGGCAGGCCTGGAGATGGCGGACGGCGCCGTAGACGCCGCCGTGGTCAGTGATGGCCAGGGCGGGCATCTCGAGCTCGGCCGCGCGCGCCGCGAGCTCATAGGGATGCGACCCTCCGTCGAGGAAGGAGAAGTTCGAGTGGCAGTGGAGCTCGACATAAGGCGCCGCCATCAGGCGGCCCTGTGGTCGGGTCCGCGGGCCCGAGCTGCGTACCAATCGAGCTGTGGTGGGACCGTCGTGAAGCCGTGGTCTTCTGTGCGGACGATCTGCCACCCGCCCTCATGCACCATCCAGTGATGGCGAGGACAGAGCAGGACGAGGTTGTCGAGGTCGGTCGGACCTCCCTGGCTCCAATGCACGACGTGGTGCGCGGCGCTCCACCTCGCGGGACGGTCGCAGCCGGGCCAGCGGCAAACTCTGTCGCGCGCGTCCAACGCTCGCCGCATGGGAGCGGACACCGTCCGCTTCGAGCGGCCGACGTCGATCACCTGGGAGTCGGCGCCGAGGAGGATGCGGGTCACGTTGCAGTCGCAGGCGAGCCGCCGCATCGCCGCGCCGGAGATCGGCAGCGAGAACTCGACGTCGGCCGCCGGAGCACCGGCGCGCTGGAGCAAAGTCTCGAGCGAGGTCGTGACCTGCAGGTGCGATCGCTGCCCGTGCTGAGCAAGCTCGACGAGCGCATCGGCGAGCCTGCGGCCGCGGTTGCGGTGGTCACCCTGGCCTTTGCGCCGTGCCAGCGGCTCGAGCGCTGTGCGCAGGGCATTTCCCCCCTCGGGGTCTAGGACGCCTCGGATCCACAGCATTCCGCCCTCGCCTGCCTGCAGGCCGAGCGTCCGGCCCTCGACGGCGTCGACCTCCAAGGACGCGTAGCGCCCAGGGTCGGCGGCGTGGCGCTGGTGATGGCAGAAGTTGCGGAAGCGCCCGACCGTGTAGTCACGCGCCTTGTCCAGGAGCCTTGTCTCGTCGAACTCGCTGTTCGTCCCGGTCTCGGCCGATGCCTCCGCCTCCCGGGCGATGAGGGCCAGGTGAGAGAAGCCGATCTCGCCGCCGGCCATCGCCTCGGCGCTCTGGGGAACGTTACGCAGGCGCTCGCCGACAGCCAGGCGGTCGCCGGCGGCGCCGGCGGTCAGGTGGCAGTTGGTGCGCAGCCAGTGGATGGGGGAGTAGGCGCACTCGCGGTCGTATTCGTCCGTCTGGGCGAACGTGGCCGCCATCTCCGAGAACTTGAGCTGCAGGAGATTGATGCAGCGGCTCAGCTCGGGGAGGTCGATCGCCAGTTCGTCGCCGCCGAGGCGGTGCTCGCCAAGGCAGAAACGCTCTACAGATTCGGCCAGTAAGCCGATCTCAGGTGCGACGGATCCCGATGCCTGGAGCACACTGCAATTGTACGAACACCTGTTTGGAGGTCAAGACTCTTTACAGGCGATTTGCGACCTCGGTCGCGAGGTTTTCGAGCTTGATCCTATAGACATCCAGATGGCTGGGCTCTGAGCTCCCATCCGGTCGGAAATGGAGCTCGTAGTACGGCCCACTCGTGTCGGCGATGGATGGCAACACCTCGCTCACCTGCAGGGCGAGATAAGCACGGTCGTGCAGGCGGTGAACGAGGCCGTCGATGCCTCGATCGTGGGCTGGCAGAAAGATATGGAGGCCGCCGCGGGACTGAGTGATCAGCGCGGCCCAGACGAGGAACTCGCCGGCCTGGCCGATGGCGTCGGACGTTCCAGGCGGCCATTTCTGCAGGTCAGGCATCGCACAGGAGCTTAGTCATAGACCCGCTCGATGAACCATTCGTTGGTCGAGACGTCGCGATATAGCTCGCACAGGAGGTGGTTGTTGAGCAAGACCTTCCAGTACTCCCGTATCACGGGACGGGTCCACCAGGACGTCTCGACCTTCCAGCGGGCGATGGGGTCGACCGAGCCGGCCAGCGCGCCAGAGATGGAGATCGGCGCGCCGCCCGGCCCCAGCTCGACATCGACCGCCGCGGGCGGCGTGAGCAGCCTCGTCACCTCGTGAGCGGCCCGAAACGTTCTCCGCCAGGCCGCGTTGGATCGAAGCGATGAGGCGCTGGCCTGCCGTGCTCGTCCTGGCGCTGGCCGCATGCACCCAGCCGGCCGGAAACCCGGTCGCGCACGTCTCGACCCCGACGCCATCTCCGACCTCCAGTCCCGACCTGCCGATTTCCACCTTGAGCTTCTCCTGCCGGCTTCCTGTCTACGGCAACAGCGCCGACGGCACCTCGGCGATTGCGGACTCCTTCGTCGACTTTCCATCTGGACAGGTGACCGCCGATCCGAAGGGCAAGCAGGGCAAGTACTACGACCTGGCTTTCGACCGCTGGCTGCCTGTCCCGCGACAGGCCGTCTCGCCTGACGGCACCCGCTACGCGTTCGTCGATCCTCGACAGAGCAGTGAGATCGTCATCCACACCGTCGACGTGGCAACGGGAGCCGACACCGTGGTCCATCTGAGAGATTCCGCGACTGGCTTCAACGGCGAGGTCGAAGTCTTCGACTACGCGCCTGAGGGCATCTACCTCACCCAGGGCTTCGAGCACATCTTTCCGGGGGTGTGGCTCTACAACCCGAGAACCAGGGCCGTCAGCAAGGTGGCAGACCTCGAGGTCCCGGAGCTCAGCGCGGGGTCGGGGGTCTTCTGGTTCGGCGCGGTGAACAAAGTCGACTCGAGCCCGGTCGCATCGGGGTCCTCGGCCGGCATCCTGCCTGACGAGGTCGACCGCATCAACCTCAGGACGGGCGCCCAGGCGCTGTGGCTGTTCCGGGCCGGCGTGGCGGTGAGCATCCTGGGTGTCGACGTGTTGGGAAGGCCGCTGATCATTGCCCTGGTTCCGAGTCCGAAGCTCGACGGGAAGGGCACCGGTGAGGACTTCTACCAGCACGCGCAGAGTGAGCTGCTGCTGGGCCTCAGCACCACAGCGCAACGCTCGGTCTACAAGGGCAAGGTCGTCGAGACGCTCAAGGGCGCGATCGCCGATTCCCATGGTGTGTGGTTGGGCAGCTCGCAGGGCATCTACCACTACTCGGACGCGAGCGGCCTGCAGAAGGTCTCCGATCATGCGGGCACTCCAGCGAACGGCTGCTTCTGAACCACGTCGTCGCCGAAGCGTTCCTGCAGCCGCTCCAGCGCGGCGACGACCTCTTCGCTCGACCCGTCGCCCCCCGCCCACAACCTGAGCTGGCGCCTGCCCGCGCCCTCGAGGACCGGCAGGTCGATCCACAGCTCGGCGATCGGCGCTCGCGGCCGCCACTCCTTGAGCCACGACCCAACCAGGCCGAAAAGCTCGGCTGCGCTGCTCAACGGGTGGCGGACGATGGATTCGCGAGTTTCGCCCTCGGCCGATTCGAACAGCAGCCGCACCCGCACATGCTTCGCGCCCGCTCCACGCAGCCCCAGCTCATCCGCAAGGTCGCCGCACAAAGCCCGGGCCACGAACAGCAGCGCCTCACGGTCCTCGACCGGTTCGCCGAACTGCCGGTGCGCGCTGGTGAAGAGCGGTGGGCGCCAGGCCTCGAGCAGGTCCGGCTCGAGCCCGCGCGCCAGCAGCACCGCATGCCGGCCGTCGCGGCCTAGCTGGCTTTCGAGCTCGCGAGGACCGATGGCCGCCACCGCGCCCAGCGTGCGCAGGCCGAGAAGGTCGAGGCGCTCGATCTGCTCGGAGTCGAGCGGCAGCTCGCGAGAGGGAAGAGGGGCAAGGAACTCTCTCGCATCCTCCACCCGCATCAGCCTTCCAGGTCGCGCGCGCGCCGCGGCCAGTCGCGCCGAGAAAGGACCTGGCGCGAGACCGAGCCGGGGCTCGCGGCCGATCGCTTTGAGCAGACGTCGCCTCATCTCGCGGATCGACTCGCCGGGGCGGACCACACCGTCGAGGTCGAGCCACGCGATGCCTTCGTCTCGCACCTCGACCACCGGCGCGAGGTCGTAGAGCGCGGCCGAGAGGAGCTCGCGGATGCGGACGACCGCCTCTTCGTCGGGTAGGACGAACGTCGACTGAGGGCAGAGGTGCTCGGCCTGGCGCAGCGCCATGCCCGGCACGACTCCGAAAGGCAGCGTCTCCTCGGACGCCGCGACCACGTGCTCGTCCCACCGGCCGACGATGACCGGCGTCCCGTAGAGGTCGGGTCTCCGCGCCAGCTCCAGGTGATTCGTCAGACCGCAGCAGACTCGCGTAGCGGCAGCTCCTCGACATGGACCGGTGATGCTTGGGTCACGCCGGGCGCGTAATCGCCGAGGCGTCGCGCGCCGAGCGGATATCGAATCTCGAGGTCTGTCTCGCCCAGCGGCGGGGCGACGCGGTTCTTCACGCATCGCGTCGAGGTCCGAAGACCGACGAGCTGGTCACGCTCCCAGATCCACTCGCTCCGCGAGAACGCGACGCTGAAGCTCGATG
>VBHA01000026.1 GCA_005889495.1 Chloroflexota bacterium | reverse complement strand
TAATAGAGGACGCGCGCGAGCCCGCGCGGTCAGCGCTGGGCGAGAGCCAGCTTGGCGGCGAGCGCGACGAAGCCGCCGGCGAAGGTTCGCCGCATCCAGGTCACGACCCGAGGCCGGGAGAGGATCTGCTCCCGCGCGAGGGCGGCGGCGAGGCCGTAGGCGGCGAAGACGATGAAAGTCAGGAGCATGAACGCGCCGCTCAACACCAGCATGTGGCCGATCGGCGCCGGGTCCCCGGCGCTCACGAACTGAGGCAGGAAGGCAAAGAAGAAGATCGACAGCTTGGGATTCAGGATGTTGATCAGGATCGCGGTGAGGATGACCCGGGCAGGCGACAGTGACCGCGCCTCCCTCTCAACGGTGAACGCTCCCTTTTGCCTGACCGTGCTCCACGCCAGGTAGAGGAGGTAAGCCACCCCGAGGACCTTGATCGCCTGAAAGGCCAGCGCGCTCGCCTGCAGCACGGCCGCCAGGCCCACGACGGCCGCCACCATGTGAGGCACGATCCCGAGGGTGCAGCCGAACGCCGCGATTACGCCGGCCCTCGAGCCGCGTCCGATCGCCGCCGCCAGGGTGTACAGAACCCCGGTTCCCGGCGAGACGATCACGACGAGCGAGATGAGGAGGAAGTCGATGCTCACGTCCGGCTGCCTAATTCTGGATCACACCGGGTAGCGCTACGCTTTCAGGCCGGGCTGGTTATCTGATTCCTGGAGGGCTGGAGCGGTGACGAAGAAGATCCTTCTCGACGAGAGCGACATCCCCGAACGCTGGTACAACATCCTCCCCGACATGCCGGCGCCTCCGGCGCCTTACCTTCACCCCGCGACCCTGCAGCCAATGGGTCCCGCCGACCTGGCCCCGATCTTTCCCCAGGCGATCATCGCCCAGGAGGTTTCGGCCGAGCCGTGGATCGAGATCCCAGACCAGGTGCGCGAGGTCTATCGCATGTGGCGGCCGAGCCCCGTCTACCGGGCGGACCGGCTCGAGAAGGCCCTGGATACGCCTGCGCACATCTACTTCAAGTACGAAGGCGTTTCCCCGGCGGGCTCGCACAAGCCGAACACCGCCGTGCCCCAGGCGTACTACAACGCCAAAGAGGGCGTGAAGCGCCTCACGACCGAGACCGGAGCCGGCCAGTGGGGCTCGGCGCTCGCGTTTGCGGGCGCGCTGTTCGGGCTGGAGGTCACCGTCTACATGGTCAAGGTGTCCTATGAGCAGAAGCCGTACCGCCGGGCGATGATGGAAACCTGGGGCGCGACGGTGCACGCCTCCCCCAGCAACCTCACCAACGCCGGTCGCGGCATCCTGGCCGACGACCCCGACTCGCCGGGCAGCCTGGGGATCGCGATCTCCGAGGCGGTCGAGGATGCGGCGACACACGAGGACGCCAAGTACTCGCTCGGCTCGGTCGTGAACCATGTCCTGCTGCACCAGACCGTGATGGGCCTCGAGGCCAAAAAGCAGATGGAGATGGCCGGCGAGTACCCGGACGTGGTGATCGCGTGCGTCGGCGGAGGGTCTAACTTTGCCGGCCTCACCTACCCGTTCATCGGCGACCGGCTGAAAGGACGGATGCCGCACACGCGTTTCGTCGCGGCTGAGCCCGCGGCCTGTCCAACGTTGACCCGCGGCGTCTACGCCTACGACTTCGGTGACGCGGTCGGCATGGGCCCGGTTGTGAAGATGTTCACCCTCGGCCACAGCTTCGTTCCCGACCGGATCCACTCCGGCGGGCTGCGCTACCACGGCGACGCACCATCGCTGTGCGCCCTGGTCGATCACAAGGTCGTCGAGGCCCGCGCCTACAAGCAGAACGAGGTCTTCGCGGAGGCGGTGCGCTTTGCTCGCTGCGAAGGCTTCCTCCCCGCGCCAGAGTCGGCGCATGCCCTTCGCGCCGTGGCCGAAGAGGCAGCGGCTGCACGCGAGGCCGGGGAGAAGCGGACCATCCTGTTCGGGCTCTCCGGGCACGGCCACTTCGACATGTCGGCGTACGACGCCTACTTCGCCGGCAAGCTGGAGGACGTCGAGCTCTCGCAGTCCCGGATCGACGCGGCGATCGAGGAGCTGCCAAGGGTCCCCGCCCTGCCCTGATGAAGGTCGGCGACGTCGAGGTCGGCCGGATCGGGCTGGGAACGAACCGGCTGACCAGGACGCCGGCGAACGTCGCCTTCATCAAGGCGGCGATCGCCGCGGGGGTGAGGATGATCGACACGGCCCACCTCTACACCGATGGCCAGAGCGAGGAGACAATCGGCACCGCGCTCTCGCCGATGCCTGAGGGCTGCGTGGTGGCGACCAAGGGCGGGTTCGGCGGCGCCGGACGAGGTCGTCCGGAGGTGCTGCGGGCGGAGATCGAGGAAAGCCTGCGCCGGCTGAGGACAGACCGGATCGCGCTCTACTACCTGCACAGGGTCGATCCGCAGACCCCGCTCGAGGAGAGCCTCGGTGCGATCAGGGAGCACGTCGACAAGGGCGTCATCCGGCACGTCGGCATCTCCCAGGTCGACATCGACCAGGTGGAGCGAGCTCGCCGGATCGTCCCCATCGTCGCGGTCCAGAACCAGTACAACCTCACCGAGCGTGGGTCCGACGCTGTGATCGATTACTGCGCCGCGGAGGGCATCCTGTTCGTTCCGTTCTTTCCCCTGCGCGGAGATGGCGGCGCGGCGCTCGCCGCCATCGCCAAGCGCCATCGCGCGACCAGCCGGCAGATCGTGCTCGCCTGGCTGCTTCGCCGCTCGCCGGCGATGCTTCCGATACCCGGCACTCTTTCGCTCGAGCACCTGAAGGAGAACCTCGCGGCGGAGAAAATCCAGCTGACCGACGCAGAATTCGAGTCGCTCCGCTAGGCAGAAGAGTCTTTGGCGGCGGCGATCGCGTCTTGCTTCAGGAGCAGGCCGACCAGCCGGCCGTCGGAGGTGGTGATCGGGGAGCTCTCGAGCTCGTGCTCCGTCATGTATTCCGCCATCTCCCGCGCGGAGACATAAGGGCGGAAGGTGCTGGGACCCGATCCCATGGCCCTTTCCATGCTCAGGTCTCCATCAGCCGCAAGCTCTTCTCCCCGCAGCAAGCCGAGCACGATGCCGTCGTCGTTCGTCACCACGACCGAATCCCATCCGCTTGCCTTCACCCGTTCACGCACAGCGCCCAGCCGGTCGCCCAGGCGAGCGGTCGGTACGTCTTTGCGTGCGATGTCACCGGCGCGCGGCCGGCCCGCGTTCTTGCCTTCGGTGGGCAGACCGGCGGCCATCCAGTCGAGCTTGCCGCCGGCGTAGATGTACACCTTCCGAAAACCCAGGCTCTCGAGCCGCCACGCGGCCCTCGGAGCCATGTCTCAAGCCGTATCCCAGCAGTAGACGACAACAGGGCTCGTCCGCTCGAGAGGAACGACCGAGTCCGAGTCCAGATCTTTCAACGGGATGCTGATCGCCCCTGGCACGTGGTCGTCCTCGTATTCCTCGGGCGGTAAGACCTCGACCAGGCGCGCTCCATGCCCGACCAGCTCCTGGACCTCGCCCCGCTCGATCTCGGTCGGCAGGGAATGGCCGGCGGAGTCGCCGCCCGGACGCTGCGGAAGGATGGTTACGCCGGCGCGGTCGTACTGGTCGGCCACGAGCCCACGCCGCCGTTCGGACGCCCACCCCTGTCCAAGACCTATCTCCGCGGCGAGGAAGCCCTTTCGGGGTGGTTTGTCAACCCGGAGGACTGGTACGACGACAACCGTGTGGAGCGGGTCGGCGCCACCGCAACCCGCGTCGACGTCCAGGCCGGCCACGTCGAGCTGGCGGGCGGGAAGATCATCCGTTACGCGAAGCTGCTGATCGCGACGGGGGGCGAGAACCGGCGCCTGGACGTCCCCGGCGCCGACCTGCCGGGCATATTCCAGCTCCGCACGGTGGCCGATTGCGATGCGATCAAGGAGGCCGCGCGTCCCGGGGCGCGTGCTCTGGTCGCCGGTATGGGCTTCATCGGTTCGGAGGTGGCTGCCTCTCTGACGCAGATGAAAGTGCGCGTCAGTGCTGTATTCCCCGGTGCCGCGCCGCTCGAGTCGGTCCTTGGTCCAGAGATCGGCTTGTTGATGGCAGGGATCCATCGCGAGGCCGGCGTCGAGCTCATCGCCGGCGACCAGGTCGTCCGCTTCGAAGGCTCCGGTCGCCTCGAAAGAGCGATCACCCGAATGGGACTCAAGCTGGAGTGCGATCTCGCCATCGTCGCGGTCGGCATCAAGCCGTCCGTGGGCGTCCTCGAAGGCTCCGGGATCGCGCTCGACAACGGAGTGCTGGTCGACGCGCTGTGCCGGACGAACGTCCCGGGAGTCTTCGCGGCCGGCGACGTGGCCAACCACCTCCACCCTCTGTTCGGCCGCATCCGCGTCGAGCATTACAACAACGCCGAGAAGCAGGGGGCGGCCGCCGCGAGCTCGATGCTCGGCGCGGACACGGAGTACGCCTATGTCCACACCTTCTGGTCGGACCAGTACGAGCACAAGCTCGAGTACGCGGGCCATGCGCGCACCTGGGACCTCTTCGTCGCGCGTGGCTCGGCGAAGGAGCGGAAGACCGTCGGTTTCTATCTCTCCGGCGGCGTGCTGCGGGCGGCGGTCGGCCTGAATCGCGGCGGCGACCCCGAGCAGGACGAGCATGGCGAGCTCGCCGCCGCGGCAAGGCTGATCGCGAGGCAGGCGCGGCCGGACCCGTCCGCGCTCGCCGACGAAAACCGCGACCTGGACCGCCTCTGACCCACTCCCGATCGATGCGGAACTTGACCATGCGCCGGTAGCTTCCATACGCTATCGGGCAAAGACCCCAGACCTGCTGGCTGCAAGGACCTGGGGCAAATTGGGGGGTGTGGAATGCTTGGTTCAGCTCGTGGTTGGGGCCGCGCGTCAAGGACCGGGGGACATTCACGACGGGCCGCGGCGCTGGCGTCCGGGGCTGCTTTGCTGGCCCTGATCCTCGGCGGCTCGACCGGTCTGGCGACGACCTCGGGACCCACTTTCGGCACACCTGTCCGTCTGCCGACCTTCCAGTCATGCGGCGGCTACGAGCCGGGCATCGCGCTCGACAGGTACGGAAACATCTTCGTCACGGCGCACAAGCAGAACCACTGCGACGCCGTCGCTCTCGACCCCAGCGCGCCGGACGGCGTCCGGGCGCAGTCCTGGATGTGGACCTCGACAGACGGCGTGAACTTCGTCGACATGCCGGGGCTTGCCAACCTCGCGGCGGCGCCGGACCAGCTCGACGTGGGCGACGAGGGCGACATCGCTCTCGATGACAGCAATCACTTCTATTTCGTCGACACGAAGGTCGTGGACGACAGCTTCACCCGTTGGACGGTGAGCGGGCTGGGGACGTCGCACATGGTCCAGGACATTCACCGGCCGGTTGTTCCATCGCTCATGCCGGTCGACGACCGGCCCTGGGTGACGGCGCACGGCGCTTCGACCGTCCTGTACGCGGGCAACGAAGGGGACAAGGACAGCTACGACGTCGGCTCCGCCGCGGCCGGGTGCACCGGACCTGTCACCCCGCCCGCGCCGGGGCGGCCCGCGACGGGCGGGCGCTACACCGTGTTCATGTCCCATGACGCCGGCGCGACCTTCGACCCCGTCGGGTGCACCCTGCCGGACAGCGGCTGGTGCCGGCCGGCCGCGGACCACGCCGCGGGGTCGCCATACCTCTATCTGGTGTGCACCAACGATTCGGGTGCAGACGACAACGTGAACAGCGAGGGCACCCCGGGTTACACCGTCGGCACGCTGTGGTCATACGTCTCGGCCGACGACGGGAAGACCTGGAAGCGATACCGGATCGACAGCTACAACTCGAACTTCTCCTCCTCGTCGGGTGACATCACCTGGCCCGCGGTGAAGGTGGCGAGGAACGGCTACGTCTACGCCCTGTTCGCCAACCCGGTCAGCTCCAACGGCGTCAAGACCGGGACAACCCTCAACCTCTATCGCTCCACCAACCATGGAGCGACCTGGCAGAGGCAGAACGTCACACCGCCGAACGCGGGGCTCATCCGCTACAGCTGGATGGACGTCTCCGGCGACGGGCACACCGTCGGGGTCGGCTACTTCACCCACCAGACCGTGAACGGCAACTGGCACGTCTACGCCGGGACCGCGCCCGGCTTCGGCAGCGCCGTCCGCTACAGCCTGGTCGACCCGGTGGAGGTCGCGCCCGCCGGCGACTTCGTGTTCGGCGACTTCTTCGAGGTCGGATTCGACTCGGTGGGACGGCTGAACGTCGTCTACACGCGCTGCACCGACCTGGTGCCCGGCAATGACACCACGGACTGTCTCAACTCCGACATCTACTTCGCGCGCACGATCTGATTGAGCTGGGCCGTGGGGCGGCTCGCCAACCGAGCCGCCCCAACCCAGGCCGGCGATACGATGGCCCGGGTGGACACCGCCACACGTGCCGCCGCTCGTATCACCCGAGTCCGCTCGCGAGTCCTCGACCTTCCCCTCCCCGCTGACTTCCGGCCGGCCTGGGGACGCGGCGAGGTGCAGCGCTCCTTCTTCGTCACCCTGGTCGAAATCGAGACGGAAGACGGCATCACAGGCGTGACCGCCGCGGAGGCGGGCCCGGAAGCCGCGGTCGCGATCGAGCGGTTCGTCACCCCGCATCTCGTCGGGCAGGACGCGGCCGCGCCCGAGCGTCTGATCGGGGTGCTGCGCGACGCGGAGGTCCTCGGCTCGCCTGTGTACTTCGTGGAGGTCGCGCTGTGGGACATCGTCGGCAAGCTGGCGGGCATGCCCGTCTACAGGCTGTGGGGCGCGGCCACGGAGCGTGTGCGGGCCTACTGCGCGACCGGGGAGGTCCGGACGGCCGAGCACAGGGTCGAAGACTGCCGGCGCATCGCAGCCGATGGGTTTCGAGCGGTCAAGCTTCGATTCCATTCCGACGACCCCCGCGAGGACATCAAGGTGGTCGAGGCGGTCCGCCGCGAGCTCGGCGACCGCCTCGCGATCCTGGTCGATGCCAACCAGGCGGGCGTGCTGCCCGGCATGGGCGGCCACCGCCAGTGGAGCTTTCAAACCGCTGTCAACGTTGCCCGCGAGCTCGAACGCCTCGGTGTCGTGTGGCTCGAGGAACCGCTTTCCCGCCACGACTACGCCGGGCTGAGGCGGCTGCGCGACCGTCTCGGCACCATGCAGCTCGCGGGCGGAGAGAACAACCATGGTATCCACGAGTTCGCGCTCTTGGTGGAGAAGGGCTGCTACGACGTGCTCCAGCCGGACGCCGTGCTCTCGGAGGGCGTCTACCAGATCAAGAAGATCGCGGCACTGGCCGAGGCCGCGGGCCTGGTCGTCGCGCCCCACACCTGGACCCACGGTATCGGGCTCCTCGCCAACCTCCATCTCGTCGCCTCCATCCCCAACACCTCCTTGTTCGAGTTCCCGCACGAGCCCCCAGGCTGGCCGGCTTCGGCGCTGAGCCAGATGCTCGTGGAAAAGCCATGGATCGACCAGGACGGGTGCCTCGCGCCGCCTCAGCGGCCGGGTTTCGGCTTCGAGCTCGACGAAGAGCTCGTCGAGCGGTACACCGTCGCCCGCTTCGGCTAGGAAGCGAGGCCAGACTGTTGACAAACGACCCCGCTGGCCAATACGGTGGGGTCGGTTTGGAACGCTCCAATCAGGCCCTCCGCATTGGATTGTTTGCGGACGCCATGCCGGGTCGGACCTTCGAGGACGTGGCGGGCTGGGCCTCCCGCACCGGGCTCCTGCAGGACCTCGAGATCGGGGTCGGCGGCTACTCGCCGGCACCGCACTGCAACCCGTCCCAGCTGCTGGCCGACCCCAAGGCACTGCGCCGCTGGCGGGCGACCCTCGATCACGCGGGGCTAGGCATTTCCGCGCTCAACGTCTCGGGCAATCCGCTTCATCCCAACCCCGCGCTGGCCCAGCACCACGACCGCGACCTTCGCAATGCGATCCGCCTGGCCGCGGCGCTCGGCGTCGACCGAGTCGTCGCCATGTCGGGCTGTCCCGGAGCGGCGCCGGCCGACCGCGCGGCACCGCACTTTTCAGGAGGTGGCTGGCTGCCCGACCTCGACGGCATCGCCGCATGGCAGTGGCAGGAGCGGGTGGCGCCCTACTGGTTGGAGATGTCCGAGTTCGCTCGCAGCGAGCATCCCCGGGTGGTCATCTGCTTCGAGCTGCATCCCGGGACGTTCGTGTACAACTTCGAAACCTTCCAGCGGGCAGCCGGCCTCGGCCCGAACCTCGGGGTCAACCTCGATCCGAGCCATTTCTTCTGGCAGTCGATGGACCCACTCGCCATCGTCGAGGCCGTCGGCGCCCGGATCGGGCACGTGCACGGCAAGGACACGACGCTGCACACGGATCGGATTGCGTTGAACGGCATGCTCGACAACCGGTGGCCGAACCCACCCGACGCCATGCCGTGGAACTTCGCCACCGTCGGCCGCGGCCACGATGCCGAGTGGTGGGCTCGTTTCGTCAAGGCCCTCGTCGGCCAGGGTTTTGCGGGCACGATCAGCATCGAGTACGAGGACCCCTTCGTGCCCGCTGAAGAGTCGATCCTGGAATCGGCCCGTCTCCTTCGATCGCTGACGCGGTCGTGAAGATCGACAGCGTCACCTGCCGCGTGGTCGACTTTCCACTGGAGCGTGAGTTTCACCCGGCGTGGGCGCGGGGACGCAACCAATCCAACATCGTCATGGTCCTGATCGAGGTCCGGACCGACGACGGCATCACCGGTGTTGGCGCCGCCCATGCCGGCGTCGAGGCCGCTGTTGCGATCGAGCGGTTCGTGGCCCCTTACTTCATCGGCCAGGACCCGACCTACGTCGAGCGGCTGGTGCCGGTACTGCGGGATAGCGAGATCCTGGGCCCGCCTGTGTACTGCATGGAGATGCCGCTGTGGGACATCGTCGGCAAGGCCGCGGGGATGCCCGTGGCCAGGCTCTGGGGCGGCTACTCGGACCGCGTGACCGCGTATTGCGCGACCGCCGAGGTGCGCCCGCCGGCCGAGCGCGTCGAGGACGTGCAGCGCATGCTGGACGAGGGATACCGCGCGGTCAAGTTTCGCTTTCACCTCGACGACCCGCGCGAGGACCTGAAGGTCGTGGAAGCGGTGCGCGAAGCCGTGGGCGACCGAATCGAGATCATGGTCGACGCCAACCAGGCGGGCGTCGAGCCGGGTCACGGCGGCCATCATGCGTGGGGCTTCCCGACGGCGCTGAGCGTCGCGCGCGAACTGGAGCGGATGCACGTGCGCTGGCTCGAGGAGCCGCTGCCGCGTCACGACTACGACGGCCTGCGGCGCCTGCGCGGCAAGCTC
>VBHA01000025.1 GCA_005889495.1 Chloroflexota bacterium | reverse complement strand
TCATGGCGTCCAGCGCCTGGCGGTCCTCGTCGTGCATCAGGCTCACGAAATCGAGCGCGCTCATGTCGTCGAGCTCGCCGGCGCGGCCGTGCAGGTCCTCGCTCAAGGGTGCATCAGCTCCGCGGCCGCGTCGGCGCAAACGCGCGCCGACCCGTGGGTCGCGATGTACGCCTTCGCGGCGGGCGGCCGGCATGCGGGCACGCCCATCTCGACCACCACCGCGTCGGGCCGCCTCTCGAGCAGCCCGTCGATCCTCGCGCGGTGGGCGGGGTCGCGGTGTAGGTCGCGGACGGCGATGACCAGCGCCTGGCCGGCGATCTCGGTCTCGGCCTCGGTCACACGGACTCCCCGTGCGACCAGCGCGGCGGCGATCCCCCAGGGAATGTCGCCCGCGGCGATCGAGGAGGGCGAGCCGAAGCGGATGACGGCGGCATGGTCGCCGATGCGAACGGGTCCGTCGGCCCGGATCGCCCGCCGAGCCACCTGTTGAGCAGCCTCTTCCCCACTGGTCGGGAAGTGGCGCGTAGCCCCGATCGGGCGGGTCAGCCTGGCCATGCGCGACGCTGCCTCGGCAAGTCGTTCCGACGTGAGCCTGCCCTCGTCCACGGCGGCGCCGATCGCGCCGACGATCTCTTCGACGACCGAGTCGTCGGACAGCCCGCCGCCGACGCACAGCGCGTCGCAGCCCGCGACCAGCGCCAGCACCGCCGCCTCGCCGACGCTGCGGCCCACGCGGAGGCCCTTCATCTCGAGGCCGTCCGTGATCGCCACGCCCGCGAATCCGAGCTGCCCGCGCAGCAGCTCCGTCATCACCTTATGGCTGATGGTCGCGGGCAGCTCGTCGATGGCCGCCACGACGATGTGGGCGCTCATGATCGCGGCGACGCCGCAGTCGATCGCCGCCTCGAACGGCGCCAGGGCGCGAAGGTGCGGGTCTTCCTGGGCGACCGGTAGGACGACGTGCGAGTCGACCGACGTGTCCCCGTGCCCGGGGAAGTGCTTGGCGCAGGCGGCGACCCCGGCCCCCTGCATGCCCGCGATCCAGGCGGCCGCGTGCTCCGCGACGGCTCGGGGGTCGGAACCGAACGAGCGCACGCCGATGATCGGGTTCTGGGGATTCGAATTCACGTCCACCACGGGCGCCAGGTTGAGACCGATGCCCAGGCCGGCCAGACGCGCGCCCATCGACGCCGCGACCTGGGCGGTCAGGCCAGGGTCGCCGGCGGCCCCGAGCGCGAGGTTGCCCGGGTAGCGGCTGCCGGTGCGCGCGTCGAGGCGCGTCACGTCGCCGCCTTCCTCATCGATCGCCACCACCAGCTGGGGATGCTCCGCGTGGAGCGCGGCGGTCAGCTCGGCGACCTGTTCGTCCGCCTCCACGTTGCGGGCGAACAGCACGACCCCTCCCAGCCCTTGCGCCGCCCGCCGCCGGATCCAGCCGGGCGGGACGGTGCCCTCGAACCCAGGAAGGATGCAGCCCAGCGCAAGCTGCTCGACTCGGGTCATCCCTTGACCGCCCCCGCCGTCAGCCCGCCCGCGAGATATCGCTGCAGGATGAGGAAGAAGGCCACGACCGGCACGCCGGTGAGGGTGGCTGCGGCCATCAGCGGTCCCCACTCCGGACCGTGGTTGGTGGTGAACGACGCCAGCCACACGGTGAGCGTCTGGTTGTTGGGGCTGGAGAGGAGGACGTAGGCGATGATGTACTCGTTCCAGGCCTGGATGAAGCCGAAGATCGCGGTCGCCACCAGGCCAGGGCCGACCAGCGGAAAGGTGATGCGGAAGAATGCACCGACCCGCGTGCACCCGTCGATCATCGCCGACTCTTCGAGCTCGACCGGGATGTTGGCCACGAACCCACGAAGCGTCCAGATCATGAACGGCAGCACCACCGCGAGGTAGATCGCGATGACCCCGGGGAGCGCGTCGACCTGGCCCGCGCTGTCGAGCAGCATGTAGAGCGGGATGATGAGAGCGTTCAGCGGCACCATCTGGACGCCGATGATCATCACGAGGAACGCGTTGCGGCCTCGAAAGCCGAACCGCGCCGTCGCCACTGCGGCCAGGAACGAGATCGCCAGCGCAAGCACGAGCATGACGCCGACGATGACCAGGCTGTTGCGGACGTCGTCCAGGAAGAAAGGCCGCGCGATCGCGTCTTTGAAGTTGTCGAGCGTGAAGGGCGCCGGAAACCACTTCGGCTCCAGGGTGAGGATGTCTCGACCCGGCTTGAACGCGGTGATGACCATCCAGTAGATCGGGAAGAGCATGAGCGCTGCCACCGCGATCCCGGTCGCGTCGTACGCGAGCTGCTTGAGGCCGCGCGGGACCGCGATCCTCGTGGCGGCCTGGGTCTTCGTGTGCGGCCGCCCGGCACGGACTCGCTGCGCCGCTTCGCGCGCGATCACGCGATCTCCGCCTGTCTCACGGTCTCCCTGACGTAGAAGAGCGTGACGACGATCAGGATCAGGACCAGCAGAACCGCGATCGCCGCGCCGATGCCGTACTGCGTGACCCCGAACGACTCCCGGTACGAGTAGATCGCGATCGTGTAGTAGTCGGAGCTCGGACGCTGGTTGAGGAGGATGTAGATCTGGTTGAAGACGCCGAAGTCCCAGATCGTGGAGAGGCAGATGACGATCAGGAAGATCGGTTTCAGCATCGGGGCGGTGACGAATCGGAATCTCTGCCACGCTCCGGCGCCGTCGACCTGCGCCGCGTCAAGCAGCTCATTCGGCACCTGGAGAAGCCCGGCGTACACCGTGATCGTCACAAATGGGATCGCACCCCAGACCACGATGACGACGAAGACCGTCCAGCCCTGGAGTGGGTTGTCGAACCAGTTGTGGTGGATGAAGTTGCCCAGGTGCAGCTGCGTGAGCAGGTAATTGATGACCCCGAACTCGTAGTCGAACATCCACTGCCAGATGTCGACGGTGACGACCACCGGTGTGGCCCACACGAAGACGAGGGCGCTCATCAGCAGGACGCGCACCGCGTTGCTCACCTTCAAAAGGAGCATCGCGATCAGCGTGCTGAGGCCCACAGTCAGGGCAACGCAGGCAAACGTGAAGGCCAGCGAGCGGACGATGACCTGGTGGAAGAGGGGGTCGGTCAGGATCGCCTGGTAGTTGCCCAGGCCAACCCATTCGCCCTGGTGGGCGATCAGCTCGCGCAGGCCGTAGTGCTGCAGCGACAGCCAGACCAGCATGCCGAGGGGGAAGGCGAGGATGCCGGCGATCACCGCGACGCTCGGCGTGATCAGCGCGTAGGGAAAGAGCCGGCGCCGGAAGCGTTGGTAGAGGGCCGGCCCCAGGTCAGGCGGCGCGATCGCCAGTCCCATGAAGCCAGCCCCCTCTTATTTGTGAGTTAGCCGCCGCCGTTGAGGATCGTGCTGATCCTGGCGCTCGCGGCGTTGGTCGCCGTTGGTACGTCCTGCTGCCTGGTGAATATCTTGACGAGCATGTCGGGAAGCACGTTCGCGCTCTCGACGCTGGCCCAGTTCTGGGAGTTGGGCACGAACTTGCTGTTCTTGGCCGCGTTGTAGAACGTCGAGTTGATCCCGGTTCCGAGACTGAGCATCGAGGTCGTGTTCGGGATCACCCCGCCCACGGTCGCCATCTCGGTCATGTGCTTGTTGCCGGTGAGCGTGGCGATCCAGGCGTCGGCCAGGTCCTGGTGCTTGCTCTTCGCGGAGATGCCGAGGTCCGAGCCGCCGAGGAACACCGGGGCCGTCTGGCCCGCGTTGTGGCTGGGGATCGGGAACGCGCCGAGCTGGTCCTTGAGCGCCGGGTTGCCGGCCTTGGGGTCGGTGATGACGCCGACCTCCCAGCCGTTGGCGATGATCATCGCGATGTGGCCCTGGGCGAAGGCCGCGTCCTGCTTGGCCTCGTCGCCGGTCTTGTCCGCGCGCGACAGCTTGCCGACCAGGTTGTTGAGCGTGGTCAGGCCTTGCTGCGAGCTCGGCGAGTTGAGCGATCCGGCCCACTTGCCGCCCGACTGGGTGGCGATGTCCCCGCCGAAGTCCCACACGAACGGAAGCGCGCCGTACCAGTATTTGCCGGGGAAGTAGAGAGCTGAGAAGTTCGGGTCCGAGGCGTGGGCGGTCATGAGCTTCTGGCCGACGGTGAGCAGGCCGTCGATGCTGTCGGGAGGAGCGACGCCGGCCGACGCGAAGAAGTCCTTGCGATAGATGATCGCGCGGCTGCCCGCGTAGTACGGGACGCAGTAGAGCTTGCCGGCCTGGGTGCAGGAGTCCGTCAGGGACTGCAGCCAGGTGGCCGAGTTGTCGAATCCGGCTCGCTTGCCGGTGATGTCAAGGAGCGCCCCGGCCGCGGCGTACTTGGCCACCAGCGTGTTGCCGAGCTCCATCACGTCAGGTGGTGTGCTGCCCTGGAAGGCGGTGTCCAGCTTGGTCGTGACATCGCTCCACTGCTGGATCTCGACCTTCACGGTGACGTTCGGATACTTGGCCTTGAAGTCGGCGTTGACCTCGTCGATGACGCTCTGCGGAGCGCTTCCGTTCATGAGCCAGACCGTGAGCGTGCCCGTTTGGCTCGACGAGTTGTTGTTGCCACCGCCGGTGCCGCCGCACGCCGCGGCAATGACTGCGACGGCAACCGAGACGACGGTTACCCATGGCTTCCGTAGGTTCATATGGTGGTTTTCCCCCTATGTCGTGAATGCGGCGCGGGCGCGCCATCCTGGTGGTCGCCTCCACCTTTCCCCGCGGCCGCCGGGCCGCGAAGGACGCCGGCCGAGCGTCCGTTGCGGCTTCGGTGCGGTACGAGGTCGGCGACCAGGCGATAGCGGTCGCCGCGGTAGATGGAGCGGACGAACTCGACGATCCGCCCTGACTCGGAGACGGTCGTCCGCTCGAACAGAAATGCGGGTGTGTGAAGCGGGACCCCGAGGACCTCAGACTCCTCCTCATTGGTCACGGTCGGCTCGATGGTCTGGCTGCCGCTGGCGATCGTGATCCCGTAGCGCTCGCTCAGCAGCTCGTAGAAGGAGTGGTCCTCGAAGTCGGCGCGGGTCAGGCCCGGCACGAGCGAGTCAGGCACGTGCAGGACCTCCATCGCCATCGGCTGCGAGTCGGCCAGGCGGAGGCGCTTGACCCTGACGAGGCGCGATTCCGGCGACACCTCGAGCCGGTGGGCGAGGCGCGCGCCGGCGACGGTGGTGGTCAGCTCGAGGGTCTGGCTGCCAGGCGTCATGCCCCGACGCCTCATGTCGTCGCTGAACGAGGTCAGAGTCAGCGGCTGGGCGATCTTCGGCTCGGTGACGTAGGTGCCGCTGCCATGCCGGCGGTCGAGATGGCCGTCGCGGACGAGCTCGTCCAGCGCGGCGCGGACCGTCAGCCGTGAGACACCCCTCCTGCCTCTCGCATCCGCGAAAGTTAAGCACAGATGAGGCAAGTGGTCAATACCACTTTTAGGTCAGGGTGCCGTGAGCCTCCGGTGGGTCAGCTTCGCCCGGAGCCTCTGCCGTGCCTGCGGTGACGCCCGCAGCGCGTCGAGGCCGATGAGCGCCGCGCCGACGAGCGGCGGGGCTTCGAGGCGCCGGACCTCGGCCCGGGGAGCGGACGCGCGGACCCCGGTGCTGATTCGCTCGACCAGCTCGGGTCCGGCGGCGCGCAGCACCCCGCCGCCGAGGACCACGTGGACGTCGCTGCGCGAGAGGTGCAGGCGGCGGATCGCGGCGCCGGCATTGGCCACGATCTCGTCCGCCATCTCGTCGATCATCTGCTGCGCGACCCGGTCCTTTTCGGCCGCCGCCTTGAACACGAGCGGCGCGACCTCGTTGAGCCGGGAGTCGCTGAGCTTCCCGACGTAGACCGCCTCCATCACCGCCGTCGGCCGCGACATGCCGAAATAGGCGGGCACCAGCTGCTCGAGCAGGGTCCGCGGCCCGCGGCCGTCGCGAGCCCGGATCGCAGCCCCGAGCGCCGATCGCCCCAGCCAGCCCCCGCCATGCGCGCGGTCGCCGGACAGCTCGCCAAACGAGGGAAAACGAACGGACCGGCCGTCGGGCGCGACCCCCGCGCAGTTCATGCCGGTGCCGCACACGACTGCCACCCCCCACTTCCTGTCGGTGCCGGCGCGCAGGACGGCGAAGGTGTCGTTGCGCACGATCGTCCTCCGCGCCCACTCATGGCGGGCAAGCTCGGCGATGATCCGGCGGTCGTCCAACGGCAGGTCCGCGCCCGCCAGGCAGAAGACACCAACCGTGGCCGCGGTGCCTTCTGCGACAGCCTCGACCGCGCGGGCCAGGCCGTCAAGGGATCCGTTGGAGCCGAGGCCGAAGTTGTAGCGGCCTCGGCGCCGGACCGCAGCGTGGACTCGACCTTCCACGTCGACCAGGGCGACATCGGCCTTCGACGCCCCGCCGTCCACCGCCAACACCGTCTTAACAGGAAACTTCCCTAACAATTCCCGCATATTCTCGCGTAGGATGCCGCGCAGTGGGCGTAAAGATTGCGGTCGTCGGCGGCGGCAGCACTTACACCCCAGAGCTCATCGAAGGTTTTCAAACCCGCCGCGACCGGTTGCCAGTCGACGAGCTGGTGCTTCACGACATCGATGACGAGCGGCTGGAGATCGTCGGCGGCCTGGCTCGGCGCATCCTTCAGAAGCAGCAGTGGCCGGGCCGGCTCGTGACCACGAAGGACCGCGCCCGCGCGCTCGACGGCGCGAGCTTTGTGATCGTCCAGCTCAGGGTGGGTGGCCAGGCGGCGCGGCTGGTCGACGAGACG
>VBHA01000165.1:25576-43149 GCA_005889495.1 Chloroflexota bacterium | reverse complement strand
GGAATTCTGACCAGGTCGCGCGCATCCGGTTGTTCTTGGGGTTGTGCTCGACCTCCGCCAGCCCCAGCGCAGCGAGGCCACGGGCGCCTAGAACGTCAGGCGAGTCAGCCTCCACAGCCGGCCGGGCGGATACATGGGGTCGGACGTGACGAGGGGCACGTCGAGGTCGTAGTCGCCGAGGACCACATGCATCGAACCCTCCCTCGCGCCGGCGGGAAGCGGCTGGTCGAGCGCGAGAGACCTGGCGTTCAGGCGCTGGCGCACGACCATCCCGGGCCACTCGGCGAGGTCGACGTCGACCTGCGAGACCAGGTCGGTGGCGTTGCCCCACGGGGCCGTGTAGGTGGCGACGGACTGGTTGCGCGCGACCACTCGGCGCACGTGCAGGGCCGGCGACATGGCGGCGATCAGCGCCTTGGCGTTCGAGAACGCGATCGGCAGCGAGGGCTGGCCCATCAGGCATCCGTAGATCAGGATCTCGTGGTTGTCCACGGTCAGCGACGCCGCGAAAAGATAGTTGGCGCCTGTGTTGAGGCCGGAGCCGGTCTTGATGCCGACGATCCCGCTTTGCCCCAGGACGCCGTTGACGTTGTAGACGGTGCCCGCGACCGGCAGCTCTGCCTGCGCCTGGCCCACGATCTGGGCGAAGACCGGGTCCTGCATCGCGGCCATGCCGAGCGTGAGCAGGTCGCTGGGCGTGCTCACGCTCGCCGGCGACGCGCCGCTGGTGTCGGCGAACTTGGTGTGCGTGAGTCGCATCGCGGTGGCGCGATCGTTCATGCGGGAGACAAAGGCCTCGATCGACCCCGCGTCCCACCGCGCGACGGTCTCCGCCAGGTTGTTGGCGGAGGGGATGAGCATCCCCTGAAGGGCCTGGAACTCTGTCAGCGACTCACCTGACTCGACTTTCACGACCGACTGCCCGCCCTGGAGGTCCGCCTGGTAAGCCCTCACGTCGGTGTCGGTCATCGTGATGGTGGGACCGGCCTCGCCCTTCAGCAGCGGCTTGTCCTTGAGGGCGACGAGCGCGGTCATGACCTTCGTCACGCTCGCCGCGGGAATCGCCTGCTCGTTGCCGGAGCTGGCGATGAAGCCAAGGCCCGAGACGCCGACGGCCGCCGAGCCGCGTGCCGGCCAGGGCAGGGCCGGAGTCGCGCCCTGGACGACGTCTGCGCTGGGCAGCAGGGCGGTGGCGGCCACGGCCGGGATCGGCCGGAAGTATTGAATCGCCGCCAGCACGGCCAGGATCAAGAGCAGCGCGACCCCCACTCGCACCCGCATCGCGGAAACGTTAATCGACCGCGCCCGCCCGGAGCCGCAGCCGGTCGGCGACCGGCAGCAGGAGTCCTCCCTGGACGACCAGCGAGAGGACGACCATGCCGTATGCGAGCACGGACACGGTGCGGTTGACGGCCGGGTAGGCGGCAACCGACAGCGCGAGTGCGACCGACAGAGCGCCCCGCAAACCGCCCCAGAGTGTCATGTGCCTCCATCTCCATGGGATCGAGGTCGCGCGAGGGTCGGCCAGCGCGAGCAGCCCGTAGACCGGGATCGCGCGGGCGGCAAGCATGATCAGGTAGCCGCCGAGGACCAGGCCCGCGACTGAGGCGAGGCGTTGCGCCGGCAGCGCGATGCCGACGATCAAGAACAGGATCGCGTTGAGGACAAAGGCGAGCAGGCTCCAGAAGCCGTGCAGCTGAGTGCCCTGGAGGCGATCTCCAGCTCCGCTTCACGCGCCCGACGGAGCAGAAGGACCGAGGCGGCGCCGACCACCACGCCGACCGCCGTCCCGCCCAGGGTCAAGAGCAGGAAGCGGCCGCCGGCGTCGCCGATCGACGGTGCTCCGCCCGCGACCGAGGCCACCACGGCCGCGAAGACCGCGACCCCGGTGCCGTCGTTGAAGAGCGACTCGCCCTCCAGGAGAGCCGTCAGCCCGCCCGGCGCACGCAGGCCCCTGAGCACGCTGACCACCGCGATGGGATCGGTGGCCGCCACGATCGAGCCCAGCACGAAGGCCGCCGGCCATTCGAAACCAAGGCTGAGATGAAGGCCGGCGGCCATCAGGGCCACCCCGATGAAGACCCCGATCGTGGCCAGCAGGCCGACCGGGACGGCCATTCGCCTCAGCTCCCGGAGGTCGAGCGTGAGGGCCGCCTCGAAGACCAGCCCGGGCACGAAGGCGAGCAGGATCAGGTCAGGCCCTACAGGCGGCAGCCGGAGACCGGGGACGAGGCCGATCAGGACCCCACCCACGGCGAGCAGCACGGGATACGGAACGGTCGGCGTGGTCCGCGACAGGAGGCGCAGGCCGGCAGCGGCGATGCCGAGCAGGATGAGGAAGAAGAGAAAGCCCTGGGCGGTGCTCATCGGGTGCGGGCCGACCTCCTGCCGACCAGACTTCCCGGCACACCACTGAGTCCGCGGTCGCGATCACCGCGGCTCGCGAATTCTAGTTTGTGGGAGCGCCTATTCTGGCCAGCTAGTGAAAGCACTGGTCAAAGCCAGGGCGGAACCTGGCCTGTGGCTGCAGGACGTTCCGCAACCGGTTCCCGGGCCCGGCGAGGTGCTGATCCGTGTCCTCCGCACCGGCATCTGCGGCACCGACCTGCACATCGACGCCTGGAACGAGTGGGCACAGCACACGATCAAGCCGGGCCTGGTCGTCGGCCATGAGTTCGTCGGCGAGGTGGTCGGGCTGGGCGAGGACGTCGCCTCGGTCTACCCCGGCGAGATCGTCGGCGCCGAGGGCCACATCGTCTGCGGCCGCTGCCGCAACTGCATGGCGGGCCGGCGGGCGCTGTGCGCCAACTCGGTCGGCATCGGCGTCCAGCGCGACGGTGCCTTCGCGGAGTTCATCGTCATGCCGGCCGGAAACCTCTGGCCACATCTGACGAAGATCGACCTGGACGTTGCCTCGATCTTCGACCCGTTCGGCAACGCGGTTCACACGGCGACGCAGTACCGCCTCGTCGCCGAGGACGTGCTCATCACCGGCGCGGGACCGATCGGCCTGATGGCCGCGATCGTCGCCCGCCACAACGGGGCCCGTTTCGTCGTCGTCACCGACGTGAGCGACTACCGGCTCGAGCTGGCCCGGAAGATCGGCGTGACCATGGCCGTCGACGTCCGCAGCACGACCCTGCGGCAGGCTCAGCAGGAGCTCGGGATGAAAGAGGGTTTCGACGTCGGCTTCGAGATGTCCGGCGTGCCCACCGCGATGCGGGAGATGATCGACAACATGGCGCACGGCGGGCGGATCGCGGTGCTCGGCCTGCCGGATCACGAGTTCCCGATCGACTGGTCCCAGGTCGTGTTCAAGATGCTGACTCTGCGGGGCGTCTACGGGCGGCAGATCTTCGAGACGTGGTACCAGATGTCGGTTTTCGTGCAGAGCGGGCTCGACATCTCGCCCGTCATCACGCACCGCTACCCCTACACGGACTACCAGGAGGCGTTCCGCGTCGGCCACTCAGGGCAGTGCGGAAAGATCGTCCTGGACTGGAGCGCCTGATGTTCGAACGCATGCGGTCCCACCTCGTCCAGCAACTGCAGGAGATCCGCGACGCCGGACTCGAGAAGTCCGAGCGTGTGATCGGCTCGCCGCAGGGCTCGACCGTCGCAGTGATGGAACATGAGGTGCTGAACCTCTGCGCCAACAACTACCTCGGCCTCGCGGATCACCCCGAGGTAGTCAAGGCGGCCAAGGAAGCCCTGGACCGGTGGGGCTACGGCATGGCGTCTGTCCGTTTCATCTGCGGCACCCCGGCCTCTTTGAAACCGTGCTCGGCGAACAGGACACCATACTCAGCGACGAGCTGAACCACGCCAGCATCATCGACGGCATCCGGCTGTGCAAGGCGAAGCGCTTCCGCTACGCCAACCGCGACATGGCCGACCTGGAGAAGCAGCTCCAGGACAGTGCCGACTCCCGCTTCCGGATGGTGGTCACGGACGGGGTCTTCTCCATGGACGGCTACATGGCGCCGCTGCCCGAGATCTGCGCCCTCGCCGAACGCCACGACGCGATGGTCATGGTCGACGACTCACACGCGGTCGGCTTCATCGGCGCCAACGGCCGGGGCACGCACGAGCACCATGGCGTGATGGGCCGGATCGACGCCATCACGGGTACCCTGGGCAAGGCGCTGGGAGGCGCCAGCGGCGGCTACGTCTCCGGCCGCAGGGAGCTCGTGGCGATGCTGCGCCAGCGCTCCCGCCCTTACCTGTTCTCGAACTCGGTCGCGCCGCCGATCGTCGCCGCGAGCCTCAAGGTCCTCGAGCTGCTGCGCAGCGCCAAAGAGCTGCGCGACCGCCTCGCCGAGAACACACGGTTCTTCCGCGCCCGGATGAGCGAGGAGGGATTCGAGATCCTGCCGGGCGATCACCCCATCGTGCCGGTGATGATCGGCGACGCCGCCCTCGCCGGCCGGATGGCGGCGGCGATGCTGGACCGCGGCGTTTACGTCGTCGGCTTCTCCTACCCGGTGGTGCCCCAGGGCAAGGCTCGGATCCGCACCCAGGTCTCCGCCGCGCACTCGCGAGAGGAGCTGGAGCGAGCGGTGCGTGCCTTCGCCGAAACGCGGAAGGAGCTGGCGGCCCGGGCTCAGTAGCCAAACCCCGAAAAGCGTTTTCGGGATACATGAGCGAACACGAGCGGATGCTGGCCCAGCTGGGAGAGATGCTTGCGAAGGTCGCCCGGCCCTACCGGCCCGACGACATCGACCTGCCGTCGGACGTCCGCGCGAGCCTGTGCCAGCTCGGGTTCCCATGCAGCGAGCTCACCTCGCGGGAGGAGCTGATCGCCAGGCTCTGGGCGCGCAAGCGCAGCCTGCTCGGGGTGATGCAGCCGGAATGGGGCGGTCCCGGGGTAACGCCGCCAACAGCGGCGTAACGGCCTCCGACCCCGCAGCCGAGGCCGGGCTGGTCTACACCTCGGACGACGAGCCTGGCATACGGCGCATCCGCAAAGGGAAGCACTTCGAGTACGCCGGTCCCGACGGCAAGCGCATCCGCGACCCCGCCACGCTCGACCGTGTCCGGGCCCTGGCCATCCCGCCGGCCTGGAAGCAGGTGTGGATCTCGACGCGCCCGCGAGGCCATCTCCAGGCCACCGGCCGTGACGCCCGCGGCCGCAAGCAGCACCGTTATCACCCTCGATGGCGGGAGATGCGTGACGCGAACAAGTTCGACCGCCTGGCCGGCTTCGCTCGGGCCATGCCACGGATCCGCAGGCGGGTCGCGCGCGACCTGCGCCGGGAGGGCCTGCCGAAACAGAAGGTGGCGGCGACGATCGTCAGGCTGCTGGAGACCACGTATCTGCGCATCGGCAAGCGTGATCAAACGCTGTGAGGAGCTCCCGGGCCAGAAGCTCTTTCAGTACGTCGACTCCGACGGGGAGCGCGGCACTGTCACCTCGGACGACGTGAACCAGTACATCCGCGAAATCGCCGGCGAAGACTTCACGGCCAAGGATTTCCGCACCTGGGCCGGAACCGTCCTCGCCGCATGCGCGCTGCGCGAGGCCGCCGGCTTCGATTCTGAGAGCGAGGCGAAGCGAAATGTTGTGGCGGCCATCGACAGCGTCGCGCGCAAGCTCGGACATACGCGCGCTGTGTGCCGCCGCGCGTACGTCCACCCGGCCGTGATCGCGTCGTACCTCGCCGGCCAACCGGTTGAAGGGACCGAGGCGGCCGTGCTGGCGCTGATCCGGCGAAGCCGACAGCGCAAGGTATCGAAACGCGGAGCGCGGTTATATCAATATGCCCAGGGCAAGGCCACGCGCGCCGCGTAGGCAGGGCGGGGTCACCGGCAGGGTGGGCAGGCACGACGAGATCACGGTGGACTGGCCGCGCTCTATCGGTTTCTTCGGCGCGCTAGGCGTGGCGGCGGCGCTCGAGCTGGTGCCGATCCCGATCGCGATCTTCGTCGCCGGCGTGCCGTTCTTGAAGCTGCTCGACCGGCCGCGTTCGAGCACGCCCCGGCGCTTCGTGAGCCACCTCGTCGACGGCGCGGCCAAGCCTGTCGGCGGAGACAGCGAAGGCACCGTGCGCTGGGCACCGAAGGCGTCGAGCCGGCGCAAGTCTCGTTCCCAGGGAGGTCGAGGAAGGTGATTGATGAGATCGTCGAGAGAGCTTTTCCGTGGGGGGTGTTCATCGGCGTCGGTGCGCTGATCGGGGCCGCTTTCCCGCGCGAGACCAGGGCGGCCGCCAAGCGCGTGATGCTGACCGGGATGCAGGCTGCCGACTGGTTGCAGGGCATGAGCGCGGAAGCGCTGGAAAAAGGCCAGGACGTCTTCGCCGAGGCGCGCCTGGAGTATGAGCAGATGGTGCGAGAGGCGCAGCGCGAAGCAGAGCGAGGCCGCCTCCACGTCGTGCCATCGACGCGACGCCGGTCCTCGGCCGCCCGCTCCAACGGAGATGGCGCAAGACGGCCGCGCCGCCGAGCGCGGAGAAGCGCAGCCTCCCAGCCGTCCTGACGGCCGTGTCGCGTCAAGCCCCGGACACTCTCTACCTCGAGCACTGGTTGCCCGGCCGGGCACGGCTGCGGGTGCCCAAACCGAGGACGCCTCACCAGGTGAGACAGACCGCGGGCCGGATCGGACGCAGCAAGCGCGTCCGGGCAGTGAACGCCAACCCGACCACCGGCAGCCTGCTTGTCAGCTTCGACCCCGACGACCCGATCGACCTGATGATCGACGACCTTCGGGCCATCGGCCTGGAGATCGCTTCGGCGCTGCACCCGACTGGCTCCCTGAGGACGGAAACCACCGCCGCTGTCGCGGTCAGGCACGTGGTGGGTAGGGCCAACCAGAAGCTGCACGAGACGACGCGCGGCCACGTCGACCTGAAGCTGGCCGTGCCCGCGGTCTATCTCGCGCTGGCGATCCGCAACTTCGCGCGGCAGAAAGCACGGCTACGCGACGCGACCTGGTACCAGCTCCTGTACTGGGCGTTCGACAGCTTTTTCAAGCTGCATGAGGAGAGGACGGTCAGGGAAGCCGCGAGGTCGCATGGCCGTGTCGTCGATTGAGGTCGCCCACGAGATCGACGGCCGGGTGCGTTTCGAGCTTCCCCCGTCGATGCTCGAGAGGCGCCGCCGGGCCGGCATCTCCGCGGCCCTCGACGCCCATCCCAATGTAAGCGCCCATCGGTTCAACATTCGCGGCCGCTCGCTGATCGTCGAGCACCGGCCGCCTCTCACAGCGCGCACCCTCGCGAAGCTCGTCTCCGAGGCTGTGCCGGCCGACCCCGTCGACCGCGGACATCCTGGCAGCCCGGACCGGCACGTCCGGAGCCTGGTCGCGCTCGGGGCCGGCGGGGCGCTGGCGCTCGCGGGCCAGCCGCTCGCCCTTCCCCTGATCGGCCTGGGCTCGGCGGCGATCTTTCGCCGTGCGGTCAAGCGCATCCGGAAGGGCAAAGTCGGCGTTGACGCGCTCGACGCGACCGCGATGACGGTGACGGTCGCCACCGGCCAGCTGCTGACCGCCGCGGTCATCGGCGCGCTGGTGGAAGGCGGCGAGCTGCTGCGCGACCTGACCGCGTCGCGCTCGCGGCGCGAGCTGGGTGCCCTCATGTCCCACCAGGGGGCCACCTGCTGGAAGGTGGTCGACGGCCGCAGGATCGCGGTGAAGGTCGGCGCCATCCGCGCCGGCGATCGCGTGATGGTCGGAAGCGGCGACCGCATCCCCGTGGATGCGAAGGTGCTTCGCGGCCGCGCCGTCGTCGATGAACGTGTGCTCACTGGCGAACCCGTACCGGTCACGCGCCGCTCCGGCGAATCCGTGTTTGCGATGACCGTCGTCCACGATGGCGAGCTCGTGATCGAGGCCATGGGTTCCGCGGCCGAGTCGCGCGCCGGGCGCATCATGGCGTTCCTCGAACGCGCGCCCATAGGCGAGACGCGCATGGCCGACCACGCCCGCCGCATCGCCGACCGCTTCGTCCTGCCGGTGATGGGCACGGCCGCGGCCGTCTACGCGCTGACGGGAAACCCGACGCGCGCCGCTGCGATCCTGATCTTCGACCTCGCAAGCGGCATCCGCGTGGCCGCCCCGACGACCATGCTGGCAAGCCTCATCGCCGCCGCGCGCGAGGGCATCCTCATCAAGGGCGCGGCCGCGATGGAAAAGATGGCGGCCGTCGACGCCGTGATCTTCGACAAGACGGGGACGCTGACCATGGGCCGGCCCGCGGTGACCGAGATCACGGCCTTCAACGGGTTGGGCGACGACGACCTGCTCGCCGTTGCCGCCGGCGCGGACCAGGGCCTCAATCACCCGCTGGCGGCGGCGCTGGTCGAGGAGGCTGAGCGGCGAAAGCTCAAGCTGCCGCGCCGCCTGAAGACGGAGTACCACATCGGCCTCGGTGTCGAGGCTGTGCTGGAAGGTGGCAAGCGCTACCTGGTGGGCAACCGCGACTTCATGAAAGCGCGCGGTGTGCGCGTGCCGCGGGACGTCAACGGCCACGGCCTCTCCGAAGTGATCGTCGCAAGCTCGGGTCAGGTCCTCGGCGCGATCGTCTTCACGGACGAGCCGCGCCCCGAAGCGGCCTCGATCATGGCCGCGCTTCGGGAGCGCGGCGTGGAGAGGGTGGTGCTGCTCAGCGGCGACACGGAAAACGCAACCCGGCGTGTTGCCGACCGGCTGGGCATCGACGAGTGGGCGGCACGCACGTCGCCCGCGCGGAAGGCCGACTTCGTGCGCAACCTCAAGAAGGCCGGACATCGGGTCGCGGTCGTCGGCGACGGGGTCAACGACAGCGTCGCGTTCGCCCTGGCCGATCTTTCCATCGCGATGGGAGGCGGTGCCGACGTGGCCAGGGCGAACTCGGACGTCGTGCTCCTGGACGACCGCCTCGAGCTGCTGCCGCGCGCGATCGACCGGTCGCGCGAGAGCCTCGGTCTCATGAACCAGAACATCGCGCTGATCGCCGCCCCCAACGCCGCCGGTCTCGGCGCCGCGGTGGCCAGCGGAATCAATCCGGCTGTCGCGGCCTTCCTGAGCAACGGCTCCACCGTCCTCGCCGCGGCGAACGGCCTGCGGCCGCTGCTCAAGCGACCCGAGCGATCGATCAGGGCGGCGTGAAGGACTTCCTGCTCCTGGCCGTGCGCGTCCTGGCGGGCGGCTGCCTGGTGGTTGCGTTCGCGATGTTGTCCGACATGTTGAAGCCGAAGATGTTCTCCGGCCTGTTCGGCGGCGCGCCCTCGGTCGCAACTGCGAGCCTGCTGGTCAGCGGCCTGGCGATGGGCCCGGCAAAAGACGAGAAGTACGGCACCGGCATGATCGCCGGCGCGATCGGGCTGGTTGCGTACAGCCTTGCGGCTGCGCTGGCCGTCAAGCACCTCGGCGCGGTCGCCGGAAGCATCGTGGCGTGGATCGCCTGGGTCGTTCCGGCGGCCGCGCTCTACTGGTTCTTCCTGAGGTGAGACGCGAGGTCGGCTTCGTACCCGAGGTCGATCCCGGCGAAATTGCGAAGCGGCAGCCCGCCGACTACTTCACTCGGTTCGCTTTCGGCGCGGGGATCTCTCTTGCGGCCGGCCTCATCGGCATGAAGTTCGGCCCGGTGGTCGGCGGCGTGCTGCTGGGTTTTCCCGCCATCCTGCCGGCCTCGCTCACGCTCATCGAGAAGAAGGAGGGCAAGGAGCAGGCATCGATCGACTCGCTCGGCGCGATCCTCGGCGCGCTCGCGATGGTCGCTTACGCGGTCGCCGTCGTGCTCGTGGTGAGCAGGTTCGGCGTCGTCCTCAGCCTCGTGGTAGCGCTGGTCGTGTGGCTGGTCGTCGCTTTCGCGCTCTACGCCCTGGTCGCCGCCGTCTACAAGCGAGAGCCGGCGCCACCCTAGTCGGTCTTCACCTCGGTCCCGTCCTGCGCCCAGCGCGTGTGGTACGCGCCCTCGCGGTCGGTGCGGTGATAGGTGTGCGCGCCGAAGTAGTCGCGCAGGCCCTGGATCAGGTTCGCCGGTCCCCGGGCGCGACGGTAACCGTCGTAGTAGGCGAGCGAGGAGGCGAACGCGGGGATGGGGATTCCCTGGTCGACGGCGGTCTTGACGACGCGCCGCCACGCCGGCTGCGCGCCGGCGAGAGCTTCCTGGAAGAAGGGATCGAGCAGCAGGCTGGGCAGGGCGGGGTCTCGCAAGTACGCGTCCTTGATGCGGTCGAGAAACTTGGCCCGGATGATGCAGCCCCCTCGCCAGATCGTGGCCAGGGCGCCAAGATCGAGCTTCCACGAATACTCCAGGGAGCCCGCCGCGAGGTGCTCGAAGCCCTGGGCGTAGGCGACGATCTTGGACGCGTACAGGGCCTCCTGGACATCGTCCACCAACCCGCCGGGCGCTTTGCTCGCGGACGGGCCGGCAAGAATCGTGGAGGCCTTCACGCGCTGCGCCTTCTGGCTCGAGAGCATGCGCGCGAAGACAGCTTCGGTGATCCCTGTCAGGGGCACGCCAAGCTCCAGCGCCGACTGGCTCGTCCACCTGCCCGTGCCCTTCTGCTCCGCCTCGTCCTCGATCGCGTCGATGAGCGAAGACGCTGCGCCGTCTTCGTGCTTCGCCAGCACGTGGGACGTGATCTCGATCAGGTATGACTGCAGCCGACCTTCGTTCCAACCGCGAAAGGTCGTCGCCAGCTCGTCCGGCGAGAGGTGCAGCGCCTGCCGAAGCAGGTCGTAGGTCTCCGCGATGAGCTGGATGTCGGCGTACTCGATGCCGTTGTGGACCATCTTCACGAAGTGACCCGCGCCGTCAGGACCGATGTAGGTGCAGCACGGAATCTCATCGACCTTCGCCGCGATGGCGGTCAGCATCTCCTCGACGTGCTCATAGGAACGCCGAGTGCCGCCGGGCATGAGGCTCGGCCCGTGCAGCGCGCCCTCCTCCCCACCCGAGACGCCGGAGCCGATGAAGCCGAGCCCCAGCCGCTCCACGGTCGCCGCTCGCCGCTGAGTGTCCTGGAAGAAGGAGTTGCCGCCGTCGATGATGGTGTCGCCCTTGTCGAGCACCTTCGTCAGCGCATCGATCGACTCGTCGACGGGCTTGCCTGCCTTGACCATCACGAGCACCGCGCGCGGTGGCTTCATTATCTTTGCCAGCTCTTCGAACGAGTACGCGGGGCGGAAGTCGCCCTGGCCGCCGAAGCTCTCCATGAACTCCTCTGTGCGCTGCCGCGTCCGGTTGTACAGCATCACCAAACCTTACTTCCTGAGCGTAAGTAGCTTTGCCGCCGGTGGCGTTTCCGGATTGAGGCTCAAGCCAGGGAACGTCCATGGAGATCGACCGCCGTGTCATTCGCAGGCTGATCCGCCAGAGCCGCTCCCAGGAGCGGCTCCTGAACCGCTTCGTGCGCTCGCTGACATGGATGGACGGCGTGGGCCAGGCGCTGCAGAAGGCGGTCGGCTGGTTCTACGACGGCCTCGGCGCGCCCGGCAAGACGATCAAGAACCTGCTCCACGGCACCAACGTGCTGGGCCATCCCCTGCACCCGGCGATCACGGACGTGCCCCTCGGCGCGTGGACGGTGGGAGTGCTCGCGGACTGGCTCTTCGTGGTGACGGGACGCGTGCCGGCCGTGGCCGGCGACCTGGCCCTGGCCGTGGGCGTGGCAGGCGCGATCCTGGCGGCGATCACGGGCTTCACCGACCACCACGACACGAGCGGGTTCGAGCTGCGGACGGCGACGGTGCACGGCCTGACGATGACGGCGGTGCTCGTGATCGAGCTCGTCTCCCTGGGACTCCGGCTGTGGACGCCGGGCCTGCACATGACTGCCATCGTGGTGTCTTCGCTCGGATGGCTTCTTGCCCTCGCCGGCGCATACGTCGGCGGGCACTTGAGCTTTGGCATCGGCACGGGCGTCAACCACAACGCCTTCTTTGCCGGACCGATGGAGTTCGTCCGGGTGGGGACCCGGGATGACTTTCCCGAGGGGGAGATGCGGCGCGTGGAGGCCGGCGGGCTGCCGGTGGTGATCCTGCGAAGCAAGGGCCTGCTGCGCGCGATGGGCGCGGTCTGCGCGCACGCGGGTGGCCCGCTCGACCAGGGCACGCTCGACGGCGAGGTGGTCACGTGCCCGTGGCATTACTCCCAGTTCCGGTTCTCGGATGCGCGGGTGGTCGGTGGACCGGCCACGTTCGACCAGCCGCTGCTGACGGTCCGGGAGCGTGGCGGGGTCGTCGAGGTCAAGCTGGCGCACCCGCTGCAGTAGAGCGCCGCGGCGACTACTCGGCGTTCACCTCGGCGGAGTTGTTCTCGGTCTCGACGATCCTCACCTTAAGCAGCCGCGCCGGCTTGAGATGCGCCTCCAGGCGATGGAACGCCGCCAGGGCGACGTTTTCCGCGGTCGGTATGACGCCGCGCATGAAGTCAACGTCCCTGTTGAGGTGGCGGTGGTCGACGGCCTCGATGAACTCGCGGCGCAGGACGCCGTCGACATGCTTCAGGTTGACGACCATCCCGGTCTCCGGGTCCAGCCCGCCTCCGACCGTCACCTCGATCACATAGTTGTGGCCGTGGTCGGTCGTGCACGCGCCGAAGACCTCGCGGTTCTTCTCGTCGCTCCAATCGTCGCGACACAGGATGTGAGCCGCGGCGAATGTCGCGCGGCGGGTGATGCGCACGTTCGTGGTCATGGGTCCATTCGCAAGTTAGCACCGGACAGCGGCGAGGATTCCGGCGACGCCAGCCACACGATGAGTCGCGCCACCGCGGCGGGTTCGAGGGCCGGACCTTCGACTCCGGCGATGCGCAGCATCGGCGTGTCGACGGAGCCCGGGCTGATCGCGTTGACGCGGATGCCCAGGGGACGGCCTTCGACGGCGAGCGCCTCGGTCAATCCGGCCAGGCCCGACTTCGCGGCCACGTAGGCCGCCATGCCCGGAAACTTCTCGGCGCCGAAGACTCCGGACAGGCTCGACACCATCACGATCGTGCCGCCGCGACCTCGCATCAGCCTGAAGGCTTCACGGGCGCACAGGAACGCGCCTCGCAATCCCGCGCCCAGCTGAACGTCCCACTCGTCCGCGGTCAGCTCCGCAAACGGCCGCTTGATCAGCTCCGCGGCGCAGTGGACCAGCGTGTCGAGCGAGTCGAGCCGGGCAAACGCCTTCGCGACCTGGACCTCGTCGGAGACGTCGCAGCCCTCGCGGCGGCTGAGCGACGTGACCTGCCATCCCTTCTCGCGCAGCTGGGATGTGACCTCGGAGCCGATGCCTCCCGACCCGCCGGTCACGACCGCGCTCGGGCTCACCGGGCGACCCGCCCGAGGGCCTTCTCGTAACGAGAGACGGCAGCATCGAGGCCGAGCCGGCGGCGAGCGCTCGATCGGACCGCGCCGCGGTCCAGCGTCAGGCATTGCCCGATGGCACGGGCGAGGTCGTCGACGTCGTCGGGACGCGCCAGGAAGCCGCTCACGTCTTCCTCTACGACCTCGGGCAACGCACCACGACGATATGAGGCCACCGGGCATCCGGCCATCTGGGCCTCGGCCGCGACCATCCCGAACGGCTCCTCCCACCTGACCGCGCAGATCGTGACCGCCGCGCGGGCCATCACCCGGCCCAGCTCATCGCGCGGGAGCGGGCCGAGCTGCTCGACCTCGCGCAGGTCCACCTCATAGGCCGGATCGTAGTGCGCGCCCGCGAGGCGAACAGGCAGGCCGGCCAGGCGCGCGGCCGCGATGGCGTGCTCGATGCCCTTCTCCGGCGAGATGCGGCCGGCGACCAGGGCAACGCGATCCGGGATCTCGGAGACCTCGATGTCAGGGACGCCGTTCGGGAGCAACTCCCCCACCTCCACGCCGGTCGCGCGCCACGCGGACTGGCACGACCTCGAGACAGTGGCCAGGTGAGACGGGGCGACGCGCGAGGCCGCGGCGACCACCGAATCGACGATCGGCGGAAGGTGCAGCGTATGCAGCACCGGCATGCCGCGGGCGAGCTCGAATGCCGGGGCGTCGAAGGCGTGCTGGCTGACCGCGTCCGCCCCGGCGGCGGCGACGGCGCGGAACATCGCGGCCAGCGCCGCCGCGACTCCCGGCGCCGGTGGCGGCGAGGCCCCGCCAGGCATGACCAGGGCGGCGGCGGCGTCGCTCGGCGCGCGCACCATGGCCAGGCGCACGCCGTCCACCTCGGAGCCTTCCGCGCAGTGGAGCGTGACGTCGTGTCCACGGCGGGCCAGGCCGACGGCCAGGTCGCAGAGAAACGCCTGCGCGCCGCCGAGCTGCACCGGGCGCAGCGGCGTCACCGGCGAGGCGACGACGGCGATCTTCACGGCCTGGTCTTAGTCTGAGCGCGAGTCAAGGTGGAGTTCGACGAGGCGGTCGACAAGGCGCCTCCCGGCTGGCGGCAATTCGCCATCGAAGACGTGGCGCGGCTGCCGGACGCGGTGCGCGACCACGAGATGGCTCGCGTGCCGCCGGGCGAGTCCGAGGAGCGGATCGTGCGCGGGTTGTTCTGGACCCTCGTCTATCACCTTGCCGCCGACCGGTGGGACGAGCTGTCCAAGCACGAACCTATCGCTCCCGAGCTGCTCGACGCGCTGCCTCAGCGGGTCGACTCGGCGCTGGACGTGGGCGCGGGAAGCGGCCGGTTGACCCAGCACCTCGTCAGCCGTTCGCACAGCGTCGTCGCGGTCGAGCCGTCATACCCGCTCCGCGCGCTCCTGGCCGAGCGCCTGCCGAGCGTGCGCCCCGTCTCCGCGTGGGCGGAGGCGCTGCCGTTCGATGCTGGATCCTTTCAGCTGACCGCGGCATGCGGCGCTTTCGGCCCCGACCCCGCGGTCCTGTCCGAGCTGCGGCGTGTCACGGCGAATGGAGGCTTCATCGCGCTGTTCAGCCCAGAGCACCCCGATTGGTTCGAACACCAGGGATGGAAGCGCATAGCGACCGCGGCGACAGCGCCTCCCGAGCACCCGCAGTGGCTCGACCAGTTCTTCGGTCCGCTTGACCCGCCGCACGAGCTGGTGATGACCCGGGTGGCCCGCTAAGCGGGCGTGGCCGAGGCGGGTTCCTTCTCCGACTCCGCCGTCTCCTTGCGCCGGGCCGCCTGGTTCTGGATGCCGGCGGCGTTGACGATCGCCCCCGCGAGGAGGAGCCCAGCCCCGATCAGCATGGCCAGGTGAAACGAGCTCGTCGAGGCGTCGCGCACCACCGAGACGAGGCCTGCATCCGACGGCATGTTCAACGGGCTGACGGAGTTGCGAAAGCTCTCCGACGAGACGTCCACGCTGTGCAGGCGCGAGCCAAGCGACGCGTAGAAGTTCGCCGTGAGGAACACGAAGATCAGGGCCCCCGCGAGCTGAGGACCGACGCGGGAGATGGCGTTGTTGATGGCCGATCCGAGCCCGGCGTTGTGCACCGGCACCGACGTCATGAGCGCGGTGGTCAGCGGCGCGACCAGGATCATGATGCCGACGCCGAAGATCACGGCGGCCGGCAGGAAATCGATGAAGTAGGAGGCGGGCGGGATGTAGGTGCTCGGGTTGCCGGGCACGAGCTTCCAGGCTTCGCTGCTCGCCGGCACGCGCGCGTACCACAGCACGCCTACGGCCATGATCACGGGGCCCACGGCCATGAAGATCCGCGGGCCGTACTTCGCCGCAAGGCTTCCGAAGCGAGGCGAGAAGAAGATCAGGAACAGTGAGCCGGGGATGCCGGCGGCGCCGGCCGCCGCAGCTGCGTAGCCCAGCGTTCCCTGCTGAAACAGACCGACGTAGTAGAACGTCACGTACAGCGAGCCGTAGATCAGCAGCGTCGAGATGTTGGTCACGGTGAAGTTGCGCGACCGGAAGAGGGCGAGCGGGATCAACGGATGGCGCGCCCTCTGCATCCAGACCGGGAGTGCGATCGTCGCCAGCACGCCGACCGCGAGCGCGATGAAGCCGATCGGGTCGCGCCAGGCCCGCTGCTGGCCGTAGATCGTGCCGAAGGCGAGCCCACCCACCGAAAGGCCGACGATCGCGGCGCCGATCCAGTCAAACGTCGGCGAGGCCTGCTCATCCCGGCTCTCGGGCACGTGGCTCCAGGTCGCCCAGGCCGCCACCGCGACGAGAGGGATGTTGATGAAGAAGGCGGCCCGCCACGAGATGGTGTCGACGAGGATGCCTCCGATCAGCGGGCCGAGGATGGTCGTCGCTCCCGAGGCGCCGGCCCAGATGCCGAATGCCCTTCCCTGCTCCTCGCCGGAGAAGTTGGCCGTGAGGAGCGCCAGCGACCCCGGCACGAGCAGCGCACCGGCGGCTCCCTGCAGGATCCGGAAGGCGACGAGCAGCTCCATGTTGGGCGCGAAGCCGCAGAGCGCGGAGGTCGCGCCGAAGCCGACGAGTCCAAGGAGGAAGGTCCGCTTCCGCCCGTAGAAGTCGTTCACCGCGCCGGCGAGGATCAGGAGCGCGCTCAGCGTCAGCAGGTAGGCGTTGTAGACGTACGACTGGCCTTCGAGCACGCCGAGAAAGAGCCGGGGCAGGTCGCGGCCGATGCGCGGCAAGGCGACGTTGACGACCGTGGAGTCGAGGAAGACGATGCCCGAGCCGAGCACCGCGGCGGTGAGGATCCAGCGCTTCGTGCTCATGCCCGGTGCGTATTCTGCGGTAGATCAGCTCCGGCCTGTAGAGCGCCTCCGGCCGGCGATCAAGCCGCCCGCGATGAGCACCACGACCACGAGCGGCCACAGCGACGCCACGGGCGGCACACCGTTGTTGGGCAGGCCCGGGACCGTGGTCCCCGTGACGGTGCTCGTGGCGGTGTCATTGGCGGGGTTCGGGTCGGCGGGCGTCGTCCCGGTGCGGGTGGCGGTGTTCGTCACCGGCGTGGTCCGGTTGACCTTGACCGTGAGCTGCAGGGTCGCGGTCGCGCCGAAGGCGAGCGGGCCGACGTTCCAGATGCCGGTGCCGGGCGTGTAGACGCCCTGGCTGGGCGCCGCGCTGACGAACGTCAGGCCCGCCGGCACGAGGTCGGTGACCTGGACGCTGGTCGCAGGGTCGGCGCCGTTGTTGCGCGCCGTGACGGTGAAGGTCACGTTGGCGCCCACGGCGGGCGTTGCGTTGCTCACCGACTTGGCGATCCCGATGTCCGCGCCGGGACCGACGATGTTGAGCGGCGCGAGCTGCGTGCTGCTCGGAAAGAACGTCCACATGTCCAGGCCTTTGGCGTCGCCGAAGTTGCCGGTGCATGGAACGTTGGCGTTGCCGCCGGAGGCGGCGCCGAACGCCCTCTGAGCGCTTGCGGTGTTGTAGCCGGTGATGGCATTCGACGAGGGCGTCGCCGGCGGGTTGAGCCCGCACAGCACGTTGCCGGCGGTGTTGCCGGAGTCGACGACCGTGCCGTTCAGGGTGCGGTATGCCCGGTCGTCGTAGAAGCCGCCCGCGCAGCCGCCCGTCAGGGCCAGGCACGATCCGCCCGGAGGGTTGAGCAGCGTGATCGTGGGTCCGCCGGTGGTGTCGTTCTCGACGTCGATCATCGGAAAGTGGTACTCGCCGCCGTGAAAGCGAGCGTGCACCTGGTACGTGCCGACCGGAAAGAAGGTCCCCGAGTTGTCCTTGCCGTCCCACGCCACGTTCTGCGCCCCCGACGTCCGCACACCGCGCAGCGAG
>VBHA01000165.1:0-25397 GCA_005889495.1 Chloroflexota bacterium | reverse complement strand
GCGTCGTGGTACAGCGGGGTCGTGCCGTCGGAGTCCAGGAACCCGACCTGGTTGCCGTAGACGAGCCATCCGTTCGGGTCCATGCCGCGAAGGCTGACCCGGTAGCGATACCCGTCGGTCGTGACCGGGAACACGGTGGGAAAGACCGGGCGCCCGTTGCCGGCGGTGAAGAGCGCCAGGTAGTAGGTGAAGACCCGGCCGGCGATGTTCACGGTGGACGCCAGGCCCGAGCGCACGGTCGCATCCCACGCCGCCACCGACGTGTTCTGCTGGGTGTTGAAGTCGTTGGCGTTCAGAAGGGCGACATCGCCGGCGACGTTGCCGTCGGTGTCGTTGGAGAACCCGTTCGGGCCCAGGAAGGCCACGTCGTACACCCCCGCCGACGGCGCCTGGTAGTGGCAGGGGACGTAAGCGTTGGCCACCCCGCCTGTGGGGATGGTGTCCGGGCCGGCGAGCTCCTCTGCCCGCGAGGTGATCATGCCCTGGCCCGCCGGCGCCCCGAGCGAAGTCCGCTGAGCGTTGCAGCTGAAGCTCGGCGCGGCGGACACGTTCTCGGTGCCGATCGCGCCGAACACCAGGCCCGGGTTCCAGACCAGGATGTCGCTCGTGCCCTGGCCGACCGCGCTCGAGCCGAGCATCAGCTGCTCTCCGGCGTTCATGAAGACCTTGATCAGGGTGCGGCGCGTCACGATGCCGCCTCCGTAGGAGCTCGTGCGCCACTCGGTGTTGGCGCGGCTCCCAGGAGCACCGCTCGGCCACAGGTTCTGGCTGCCCGCGGCGAGCGCGCCCTGGGCGGTGGCCCACAGCAGCAGCCCGGCGATGCCGGCCGCGGCACCGGCGCGAGACCTAGACAAGGGTCGCGCTCACGAGCAGGCGTTGGGTGTCGCTCTGCGTCAGCGGGTTCCAGACGCCAGAGCACGTGATCAGAGTCATGGTCGACTGTGTGCTCGGCGCGAAGAGCGCGGCGATGCGCGAGTTGGCGTCGACGGTGCGTCTCGACGTGACCGTGAAGGCCAGCGTCAGGCCGTCCGCGCGCACCACCCGGACCTGGTCGCCCGGACGCAGGCGACCGAGATGCGTGAACACCGCGTCGCCGGTCCACCAGTTGACGTGGCCGTTCAGAACCGCGTTTCCCGGCTCGCCCGGGCGCGGCCCGAGCTTGTACCAGGCAACGTCGCGGAAGTCGCCGGGCGTGCCGAGGTTGCGGTCGGAGTCGAGGCCGCGCGCCTCGACCCGCGCGTCGACGCCGATCGCGGGGATGACCAGGCGCACGGGCGTGGAGTCCACCACCGGGGTCGACGGCTGCGACAGGCTGAGGCCGGGGGAGTCCGCGCGCCCATGGATGGTCTGCCACGTCACGGGCGCCAACCAGGCGCTGGTGGACGCGTAGAGGCCGGCCCCGATGGCGACCCCGGCGCACGCGGCGAGAATTCTGGGGAGCACTTGCCGCGGCGATTCTAGGCGGAGATACCGTGGGTCGGGTCGCGAATCAGAAGTCTTTACGGCCTAAGAAATGCTTAAGGACCTCGGGACGCGAGGCTTCGTACAGGGCGATTCGATGACCGTTCGGGAGGACGAACGACGAGCACGGCCCCATCGGGATCTCGAGCCGTCGCTCGTCCTCGAGGCCGCGCCGCTTCAGCGCGGCGGCCGCCTTACGCAGGTCGTCGACCCGGTAGACGTAGACCGCACGTTCACCCTCGAGGTGGTCGGTGAGCAGCACGTGAGGCGGGCCGTCGGTCAGCTCGATCATCGCCACCCGCGCGCCCATGCCCTCGACCGCGAAAGCGAGCTTGCCGCCCAGCACGTCGGTGAAGTACTTCGCGTCGGCGGCGACGTCACTCGACGGGGTGTAGAGGTAGTCGAGCTGCGCGAAGGCGCTCAGGTCTTGCTGATCCCGAAGAAGCAGCCGAGGTGCTCGCCGTCCTTCATCTCGAGCCAAGCGCGCACGTGCGGCTGCTGCGCGCGGGGCACGGTGAGCATCCGACCGGTCAGCCTGCCGTCGAGCTCTTCGAGCGCGGGCGTGCGCGCGGACGCATAGAGGGCCATCAACGCGTCCGGCCCAAGCGCGGCAAGGTCGTCCAGGGATCGGACCTTGGTCTGCATGCACAGCGAGGATAGTCGGGTGAGGATCTGCACGTGGAACATCCTCCTCGGCCTGCGCCTGGGCAAGCTCCTGGATGCCATCCGCACGCAGGCCGACTTTCGCGACCTGGACCTGTTCGCCATCCAGGAGGCGTCGGCGCACGATGGGCGTCCGGACGCGGAAACGATCGCCGGCGCCATCGCCGAAGCATCGGGGCGTGAGTACGAGTGGTTCCAGGCCACGGCGCAGCTTTACCGCGGGCGCGAGCAGGCCAACGCGCTCCTCTGGCGCAGGGGACTCTTCGACAATGAGCCGCAAGTCGTCTCCCTGAGCGATTTCGCGAACGTGCCCATGAAGCGACTCGAACGAACGCTGTTGCGCGCGATCCCGCCCCAGCGCAGGATCGCGATCCGGGCCGAATCGAACGCGCTACGCGTTTATGTGATGCATCTCGACGTGATTGGTTTCGCGCACAAGCACGAGCAGTTCCGGGCGATCGTCAGCGACATGGCGGAGCGGCCGCCCGTCCCGCTGACCCTTGTCGCCGGCGACCTCAACACGTTCGGGCCGCCCCGGCTTCGGCTGTGGCGCAGGATCCGCGCCACCGCGCACGACGCCGGCCTGGTCGAGCTGACATACGGGCTGCGGCGCACGCACTGGACCGCCCAGAAGCTGGACGCGATCTACGCTGCCGGAACCATCCCGGCCCGACATCGGGCGTGGACGCTCCCCTCGCGCGCGTCCGATCACCTGCCCGTGTTCTCCGAGTTCTAGTGGGCGAGCTCGGTTGAGCCGCAAGCTGGTCATCCTCCACATCGACGGGGTGAGCGCGAACACGCTCGAGAGGGCCCTGGGCGACGGCGACATGCCTCACCTTCAACGCCTGGTCGACGCGGAGGATTACGAGCTCCACCGCTATCGCTGCGGCCTGCCCTCGACCACGCCTTTTGCCCAGGCGGGGATCCTGTACGGCGACAACAGCGAGATTCCGAGCTTTCGCTGGTGGGACAGGGAGCGACGCGTGCTCGTTCAGTTCGGCGCCGGCTCCACTTTCGAGAAGGTGGCGGACAAGTACTTCGCCGGCTGCACGCCCCTGACGCAGGACGGCGCATGCATCGCCGCCTGCTATCCCGCCGGCGCCGCCGACGATTTCGGGATCGCGTACCAGGACCGCAGCTACGGCCGTGAGCCCAGGTCGCGCTCCGCCGCTGGAGTGCTCGTCCCTTACCTGGCCAACCCGGTCCATCTCGGCGACTGGGTCTGGCAGACCGTGGCCGTCTTCGGCCGTACCGCGAGGGATTACGCCACCTCGCGCTCGGAGGGCCGGCACCCCGCCCCGCCCTACGTCGCGACCGACGTGGCCGAGGAGATCTTCGTCCACCACCTGACGCGTTACGCCGTCCAGAGGGCGATGCGCGAGGCGTACTCGCCGATCTATGCCGGCTTCTACGCCTTTGACGAGACCGCCCACGCGTTCGGCCCGACGGATCCCTCCGCGCTCCGGGTGCTCAAGCACGTCGACCACACGGTGGAGAAGATCGCGTCGGCGCGAGGCGGCGGCTACGAGCTCGTCTTACTCTCGGATCACGGCCAGGTCGACACGACGCCGTTTGCCGCGGCGGCCGGCCGGGCCTTCGGCGATGTGCTCGCGACCCTGCTGCCCGGCTTCCACGTCCAGGAGGTGAAGGGCAAGACCTACGGGCGGTCGAAAGACAAAGCCTCGGGCCAGGTCACCGCCGCGCTGTCCGGCGGCGCGGCGCATGTCTACTTCACCGACCGGTCGGCGCGGATGGGCTACGGCGAGCTCATGGCGCGCCATCCAGACCTGGCGGCGGGCATTGCCGCGCTGCCCGAGGTCGCGATGGTGATGCTTCGGGACGGCGGCGAGGACGTCTTCGCCATCGCTCGAGGCGAGCTTCGCGGCGCCGCCATCAAGCCACTGCTGGCACAGCACGACGACCCCGACATCCTGTATGAGCAGATGCGGCGGCTGAACTCGTTTCGGAGCTCGGGCGACCTGGTCGCGTTCGGCAGCTTCATCGAAGGCAAGCAGGTCAACTTCGAGAACCAGGCCGGCGGCCACGGCTCCATCGGCGGCGAGCAGCTCCATCCGTTTGTGCTCGCGAAGAGGCGATGGGCGCTCGACACCTCCCGCGTCAGGTCCGCGCACGAGCTTCATCCCATCCTGGGCGAGCTGCGCGACGACCTCGCGTCTGGACGACGATGACGGCAGCGGCGAGGATCAGCACCGCTCCGACCAGCTGAACAGGCGCGAAGGCGTCTCCGAGCAGGGCCACCGCGAGCAGGACTGTCACCACCGGCTCCCAGGTGCTGAGCAGTGAAGACCGCGCGGCGCCGATCCGCGGCAGGCCCGCGAGAAACAGCGAGATGGCGATCATCGTCGGGATCAGCGCCAGCGCGAGCACGACCGCCCACCCTCCGGCGGCGGCTGGGAACGCGAGCTCACCCTGGAAGAAGGCCAGCAGGCAGAACGACACGGCGGCTCCGGCCATGATGACCGCGCTCGCCCCGACCGCCGGGACAGCGGTCATGACCCTCTCGCCGATCAGGATGTAGCCCGTGTAGATCGTGGGCGCGGCGATCGCGAAGACCAGCGCCCACGAGAGTTGGAGCTGGGCGCCGCCGACGAGGAGCACGACGCCGGCAAAGCTGGCGACCAGCGCGACTCCGTGCCACATCGACACCGACCTGTGCAGGAAGAGCCTGCCCGCAAGCACGACCAGGCTCGGATAGACGTACACGATCAAGACGCAGAGCGACGCCGGCAGCGTCCGCAGGGCCGTGAAGTAGGTGAACGACTGGCCGAAGTACACGAGCGCGCCGAGACCCAGCAGGGTGAGGAGGCGCCGTCGCTCGAAGCGGAGCGGGTTCTGCTTCAGGAGCAGTGCCAGGCCCCACATGCCGATCGCGGCGAGGACGAAGCGAAAGGCGAGCGTCTGCGAGGTGCCCAGGCCCTCGCGGTACGCGAGCTTGGCGAGGATCGCGTTGGTGCCGAACGCCGTGGCGGAGGCGAGCACCATGGCCACGCCGACCCACTCGGTGCGGCGACTCGACGCCGCGCTCGTCGCGGTCTCTACGGCCAGAGCAGGTGGCCGAGCAGCATCCCGATCACGACCGCGAGAGCGTACGTGACGCGCGGGAACCGCCGCACGACCGTGCGCACGTCATTGCTGACCGGGTCCTGGCCGGCACCCAGCGCGAGCGACTCCTGCAGCATGAGCAGAAACGCGACCAGCGAGAACGCGGTGGCGAGGATCGAGACGACCGCTTCCGGCGTAACGCTCATGGCTTCTTGACCGGCGAGGTGCGCCCGTAGGCGGGACCCCACAGGAAGTGCCCAAGCAGGATGCCGACCACGACCGCGATCACGAAAGCGATCCCTGGGTAGGTGTGGATCGCGGGCCGGATGTAGTAGGTGATCGGAGTGTGGTTGGTGAGCAGGGCCCAGCTCTCGAACGCGAGCAGCAGCGTGAGGACTCCGAACAGCGCCGTCACCGTCCAGGAGAAGAGGCGGCCCATCATCCTCGCGCGAACACCAATCTCGTTGTCGTGTTGATACCGTACTTCGCATGGCGCCGACAGCGCGCGAGCTGCTCGAAGAGGCCGCCCGCCACGGGAGCGACCTCGAGAGCGTGGCTCGAGGTGTGCTGGAGCGGCTGTCCGAGCTGACCGGGCTGAGCTCGACCTACCTTGCCGAGACGCGGCTGACGGCCGACGAGCAGTACATCGTCTTCGCGTGCAACCGCAGCGAGGTCTTCCACATCCCCGAGGACGTGACGCTGCCATGGTCGGAGGGCGTGTGCCGCTTCGTGGTCGAGGGCGGACCCCACTACACGAGCGATGCACAGAAACAGTTTCCGAGCAGCAGCGTGGCCCGGCTGCTCGAGATCCGCACGTTCGTCTCGTACCCGGTCTTCACCGCGGAGGGCCGATTCTTCGGCACGCTGTGCGGCGCGAGCAAGGAGCAGGTGGAGATCGAGCAGCAGATCCTCGACCTGATGCGCGAATGCGCCCGTCTGATCGGCCAGCTGTTGAGGGCGGGCGCGGCGGTGCGCCCGTGAGGGAAGGCGGTGTTTGAGATCGAGCGCCTGTCAGGGGTGCTCGTGGCGTTGGCCTCTCCGATGCGCCGCGACGGGAGCGTGGACGAACCGGCGGTCGCGCGGCTGGTGGAGCACGTCATCGGCGGCGGGGTGCACGGCGTGCTCGCCCTCGGCTCCACGGGGGAGACGGCCTCGCTCGACGAGCCGGCCCGGCGGGCGGTGCTGCGCGCCGTGGTCCAGGCGGTCGCGGGCCGCGTGCCCATCCTGTGCGGCGTCGCCCAGCCGCAGCTGAGCTCGACGATCGCCGAGCTCGTGGCCGCCAGGGAGCTGGGCGCTGACGCGGCGCTTGTCGCGCCGCCGTTCTACTACCCGACCGATCAGCCCGGTGTGATGGACTTCTACCGCCGCGCGGCGGAACGCGCGCCGCTGCCCATCCTGCTCTACCACATCCCGCAGTTCACCAAGGTGCAGACGGAACCCGCGACCGTGGCGACGCTCGCCCGTGAAGGGGCCATCCATGGCATCAAGGACTCCGGTCGGGACTTCGAGTTTTTCGAGGGCGTGTGCATCGCCACCCGCGATCTGCCCGCGTTCCGCGTGTTCACCGGCAGCGACACGATGCTCGTCGCCTCGCTGGCCGTGGGCGGCGCGGGCACCATCTGCGGTGCGGCCAACGTCGCGCCGGGCTGGGTGGTCCGCGTGTACCAGGACTACGTGGGCGGTGATCTGGCCGCCGCGCGCGAGAGCCAGGACCGGCTATACCGGCTCTCGGTCCAGCTGCGGGAAGGAGTGTTTCCGCTGGCGATCAAGGCCGCGCTTTCCGCGCAGGGAATCTGCGAACCGTGGTCCGCCCCGCCGACCCGCGAGCTGGCCGAAGCGGCGCAGCGCTCGCTGGGCAAGAAGCTGGACGACCTCGGACTCCTTACGCCCGAGACGTCAAGGCACTGAGATCTTCGCCACGACCTGCTGCTGGTAGTGATGCGGGTTGGAGCCGTCGTCGTAGGTGCTGACGAAGCTCGAGTAGTCGGCCGTGCCCGCGATGTCGTTGCCGAAGTAGTCGCCGAGGAACGTGTCGGACTGGTTGCACGGGCATGAGCGGTCAGGGCTGTTGAGCTGGGGGTCCCAGCTGTGCTGGGTCAGCCGGACGTTGTGGCCCTTAGGCGTCAGGTCCCGGGCGTAGAACTGGACGCTCGACGTGACGCAGTAGTTGCTCGCCCCGTAAGGCGGCAGCGAACCGGCGTAGTTCGGGTTTGACCGGTCGAGCGCGAGACCCGCGTTCACGGCTTCGGCGGTGCGGGCGGCCGGGCAGGCCAGGCGGCGGTCGTAGAAGTTGATGCTCAGCGTCCCATCCGGGCCGACCGCGAGGTTGGGCTGGAACTCGTCGACTGTCCCGCTCGCGTTGTCGTTGACCTGGATCGGACCGCTCCACGTCCTGCCCTGGTCGAACGAGGCCGTCAGCAGGATGTTGCCGAAGCCCGAGCTCTTCGACTCATAGGCGAGGTAGATCGCATGGTCGCCCACCGCGAACGTCTCCTCGATCCCATCCTCGAAAGTGGTGTTGACGTAACCGGCCCCGCTCAAAGGGGCTGTGTGGACGCCAGTCGCGGCGACCAAAGGTCCCTGCCAGGTCGCTCCACCGTCGGTCGAGTAGTCGACGTAGATGTCGACGCAGCACGACCCCTGCTGCGATGCGTAGTTGACGACCGGGGTGTACACGACGCCGTCCCGGTCGACGTGCGGATACAGATAGGTGTTGTTGTTCGTAGCGCCGTTTCCGGTCGGCAGCAACACGGGCGCCGTCCAGTCGCCGTGCGTTCCGTCGGGATTCCCGAGCGCGCTCTGCACGTACGGCTTGCTCCCGTTGCCGTTGAAGTTGACGTACATCATGTAGACCCGGTTGAAGTTCGGGTTCGGCCTGCCCAGCACGGTCGGGTTGCGGTCGATCGCGATCCATTCCTTGTCAGGTTCCTGGCCGAGTCCCGCGTTGGTCGTGAACACGTTGTCGGGCTTGCCGTTGTGGGTCGTGATCCAGCCACGCACCCCGGTGGAGCCGTGCGGCCTGACGGCCACCGAGACGGCCTCGTTGTCGATTCCAGGATTGGGCTCGTTGCCGGTCTCGTACTTCTTGTGCCCGCCCTTGTCGTAGTAGAACTGGTAGGGCAGCAGCGCCTGGTAGTAGTTGCCGTAGGCGTCGAAAGCGCCGACCGGGTCGGTGTTGTCCGTGAAGCCTTCGTAGCCGGGCACGTGGCCCATCACCGGCCATGTCTTGCCGCCGTCCCACGACTCATAGAAGCCGAGCAGGTGGTTGTACCCCTCGGCGCCGGCAAACCATTTGCTGGAGCCGATCAGGTGGTTGGGGTTGGTCGGGTCGACGCGGATGTCGGACTCCGAATGGTCGGTGACGAGCATCGGTGTGGTCGCGGGGTACCCGGGCCGGCTGAGGACCTGCGACGCGTACGGACCGACGTCCTCGCCGGTGTTCGCGCCCGGACATGGCGTCTCACCTGTGTAGCCGTCGTTCGGGCCATTGTTGAAGGGCGACGGCACCTCGGGCACGTAGCAGCTCACCTTCTGGCTCGTGACGAAGACGTTGGTCACGCCTCGGCCCTTGAAGCTTGCGGCGTAGGCGGTGTTGCTCTGCAGGCCCTGGGGCACGTTGCCGGCGCCGGGATCGAGGGCGCTGGATGCGCTTGACACCCTGACGAGGGCCATCGCCGAGATGACCGACGCGGTGGCCGCGGATGCGATGACCCGGCGGAATGTATGACCCACTGCACGCCCCCTCCGTTTCAGGCCGGTGAACGGACAGTCGGAGCATAACCGAACTTAAGCGAGCGTTCAGGAAGGCGTTTGCGTCAGGTCGAAGACGGTGACGCCGTCGACAGTCGTCGCCGTGAAGTGCTGGGCGACCCAGGTCGCGATCTCGTTGCCCGAGCCGGCACCGCTGCCTCGCATCCCGCCGGCGATGAAGTAGTGGACCTGGCCGGCGGCGACGTAGGCCTGGAACTGGGCGAGCGAGGGGGCGGGGTCGGAGCCGTTGAACCCGCCGATCGCCATCACCGCCTCACCGGTCGCGAGCTCGTACCCGGCGGCGGAGTTGGCGTCGATCGTCGCCGCGACCCAGCGGTAGTTGCCCGCGTTGGTCTCGAGCAGAGAGGTGAGGGCCGAGCCCGGAAGGCTCGCCTGGAGGAAGCTGCCACCGCCGCCGGGCGCGCCCGCGAACCCTCCTCGCCCAGGAGGAGCAAACCTGATCCCGCCACCTCCGCCAGGCCCCAGGTTCGCCCCGGCCACGCTCGGGCCGGCGGATGGGATCGCGCCGCTGTGCGCGGTGATGACAGTGTCGAGGGTGTAGGCGGCGGGGCCCGCGAGCGCCGCGACAAGCGCCGCCACGGCGACAGTGGTCGCCAGGGCGCGAGTACGCAGCGGGCCCGCGGCGATCATGGCGCTCGCGACGAGGCCGATGACGAGGATCGCGACCCTGAGCCCCGGGTTCCAGTCCGGGCTGCGGTCGAGCAGGACGAAGGCCCAGAACGAAGTTGCGGCGAGAGCGCCGGCAAGCGTCAATCGCGCGGCGATGCGATTGCGCCGTCGCCACAGCTCCACCGACCCGCCGCCGACGAGGGCGCCGATCGACGGCGCGAGCGCGATCGAGTAGTACGGATGGATGATGCCCTGGGCGAAGCTGAAGAGCGCTCCGGTCAGCAGCAGCCCGCCACCCCACATCAGATAGGACGCGCGCGGGAGGTCGGTGCGGCGGGCGCGAAGGGTGATCCACAGGCCGGCGGCCAGCAGGATCACCGCCGCCGGGAGCAACCACGAGATCTGGCCCCCGAACTCGCTCAGGAACAGGCGGTCCCAACCAGTCAGGCCCCAGCGCGATCCGGCCGTCCCGATGCCGCCGACGCTGCCGGCCTCGTTGCCGGTGATCCGGCCGAGTCCGTTGTAGCCGAAGATCAGGTTGAGGAGGCTGTTGTTCTGCGAGCCCCCGATGTACGGCCGGCTTGCCGCGGGCCAAAGCTCGACGACCGCGACCCACCATCCGGAGGCGACGGCGAGCGTGACCCCCGCGACCAGCAGCTGCTTCACGCGCTGGAGCAGCCTGGGACGGCCTGCGATCAGGTAGACGAAAAGAACGACGGGCACGATCACGAAGGCCTGCAGCATCTTGGCCAGGAAGCCCGTGCCGATGAGCGCCGCCGCCAGCATCAACCATCGCGTCGATCCGCTCTCGGTCGCGCGCAGGGTGGCGTACATGGCGGCAGTCAGGAGTAAGACCAGGAGCGCGTCCGGGTTGTTGAACCGGAACATCAGCGCCGCGACCGGCGTGAGCATGACGACGGCGCCGGCGAGGAGGCCGGCCGCAGGACCGAACCATCTGCGAACCCCGACAAAGACGATGGCGACCGAGGCCACGCCTTCGAGCGCCTGCGGCATGAGCATGCTCCACTGGTTGAAGCCGAAGATCTGCGCCGAGATCTCCATCACCCACAGGAAGGCGGGCGACTTGTCGACCGTGATGAAGTTGGACGCGTCGAGGGAGCCGAAGAAGAAAGCCGTCCAGCTTCGCGTGCCCGCCTGGACCGCGGCCGCGTAGTAGGCGTTTGCCCACCCGTTGCGGTCGAGCCCCCAGAGGTAGAGGAGGAAGGTCGCGGCCATGAGCGTCCCGAATGCAACGTGGGTCCGGAGCGCTCCGCTGATGCGGACCGGGACCGCGCGAGGATGGGTGATCGCAGCCATGGCGACCACTCTGGCCGCCGCCGATGGGTTGTCGCTCGGAGGCCGCTGGGAGATCGCTGAGAACAAATGAGCCACGCGCGAGGCGCGTGGCTCACCCCCCAACAGCCTGCCTGGGGTACCGACTCCCCGGCTATCCCGAATCATCGTGCGGCTCGCCCGCCAGCGCCAACCTCAATTGCGCGATCCCGGCCTACCGCAATTGAGGTACGCCCTGCGCCGCTATTCTCGACAGGTCTTGATCGTCTCCATCGGCGACCTCCTCCTGGACATCGCGATCGTCCCCGAAGGGCAGCTTCAGCCGGACGACGATTCCCCGGCCACCATCACGCTGGGAGGCGGCGGGCAGGCGGCGAACTTCTGCGCGTGGACCGCATCCCTGGGCGATCCGGCGCGCCTGGTCGCGCGCGTCGGCGACGACGAGACGGGTCGCCGCCTGGTCGCCGACCTGGAAGGCCGAGGCGTCGAGGTGCGCGCCGTATGGGCGCCGGAGCCGACGGGCGCGATCGCGGTGCTGGTCGACCAGGACGGCCGCCGGACGATGGCCACGTACCGCGGAGCCAGCGTCGGCCTCAGTCCGGACGACCTCGACGAGGACTGGTTTCGGGACGCGCGGCTGCTTCACGTCCCGGCGTACTCGCTGTTCGTGGAACCGATCGCGGGCGCGGCGCGAGCAGCGATCAGGTCCGTTCGCGACTCGAAAGGCATGCTCGCCATCGATCTCTCATCGGCCGCGGGCCTCCGCGGCTACGGCCCGTCGCGCATGGCGTACGTCCTGGCCCGGCTCAAGCCGGAGGTCCTGTTTGCGACCGAGGTCGAGGCCGCGACCCTCGCCGTGCCGCTGGACAGCCTCGCCCAGGTCCCGGTGCTCAAGCTCGGGCGGCAAGGATGCAGGGTCTTCGGCCGGACGATCCCGGCCCCCGAGGTGCAGGCGATCGACCCGACCGGGGCGGGTGACGCGTTCGCGGCCGCCTTCTGCAGCGCGTGGCTGCGCGGCGCGACTCCCGTGGAGTCGGCCGAGCAGGCGGTCCAGGCCGCGTCCCGGTCGGTCCTGCTGGCTGGAGCCCGGCCGAGCTGAGCGAGCCGCTCCAGGTCGCGCCGGAAGTCGCGACGGCTCTCGCCAGAAACATCCCGGTCGTCGCCCTCGAAACGTCGATCGTCGGCCAGGGTCTCCCCCACCCGCACAACCTCGAGGCGGCACGCGGGTGCGAGGCGGCCGTCCGCGAGGAAGGGGCGGTGCCCGCCACGGTGGCGGTGCTTGGCGGGACGCTGCGCGTCGGTGTGGCCGATGCGGACCTCGAGCGGATCGCGTCAGAGTCCATGAAAGTGAGCACGCGCGACCTCGGTCCGGCGATCGCGCACGGTGTGGCGGGCGCGACCACCGTCGCCGCGACCATGCGGGCGGCGGCGATGGCGGGCATACGGTTCATGGCCACGGGTGGGATCGGGGGCGTCCACCGCGGGCATCCTGAGGACCAGTCGGCGGATCTCGAAGAGCTGGCGCGATCGCCGGTCGCCGTTTTCTGCGCGGGAGCGAAGATCATCCTCGACCTGCGGCTGACGTTGGAGCGCCTCGAGAGCCTTGCCGTCCCGGTGCTCGGCTACGGCTGCGACGAGTTTCCCGCCCTCTACACGGCGCGAAGCGGCCGGCGCGTGAGCGCCCGGGTAGACGGTCCGGCGGACGCGGCGCGCTGCATCGCCGTCGCCTGGCAAACCCGCGCGGCGGGGATCGTCGTGGCGGTCCCACCGCCCGCCGAGCTGGAAGGCGCCGAGGAGCTGGCGCGGCAAGCGAGCGAGGAGCTGAATGACCTGACCGGCGCCGCCGTCACACCTGGGCTGCTCGCGCGAATGGCGGAGCTCTCGGGCGGCCGCTCGCTGGACATCAACGTCGAGCTGGTCATCAACAACGCGCGCGTCGCCGCGCGGGTGGCCAAAGCCTTCTTCTCCCAGCTCGCGGTGGTGACGCATGACGGCTGAAACCAGCCACGCGGAGCTGTTGAAGCGGTACAGGGCACAGCCTCATATGACGATCGATTTCGTGAAGGAGGAGCGATAGGTGGTGAGCGCAGGGACGGCACGCGCGGTCGCGGATCTCGGCGAGGGTTTGATCCTGTCCACGGTCGAGGTCGCGGCGCCTCCTGACCGCGTGTTCCAGGCGCTTGCGTCTGGCGAGGTGACGCGCTGGTGGGTGCGGCCCGGGGTCTTCGACACGCGCGAATGGAGTGGTGACGTGCGCCAGGGCGGCCGCTGGCTGGCGTCCGGCGTCGGCGGCGGCAAGCCCTACGTGCTCGAAGGCGAGTTCGTCGAGGTCGAGCGGCCGCGGAAGCTCGTTCATACATGGGGACCCGCAGGCGCGCCGCCGGCGGCGAGGACGACGGTCAGCTACGTGTTGGAGCCCGCGGGCGCCGGCACCCGAATCACGCTTCGCCACTGGGCATTTGCCTCACGGGAGACGTGCATGGCCACCTGCATCGGTTGGGAGACGAGCTTCGACGAGCTTTCGAGGTTGCTGGCGGCGCCGGACTAGGTCCGAGGCTTCGACCAGACGCGCCGCCCGCCCGCGCCCGGCTTGTTCTTCCTTTTGACTCTGGGCGGGGCCATCATCTCGCACCACGCGCGCACGACATTGGTCAGCTCGGTGGTGAGGGTTTCGACCTGGCCCGTGTCGGCAAACCGCATGAAGCGTGCGGACGGCCCGGTGCCCTCGAGGTGCGGAAACTTGCCCTTGATCTTGGCGCCGCGGTTGAACATCAGCGTGGCCGTCTTCTTGTCGTGGTGGACGAAGCTCGCGAGGTCGCCGTTGTACGCGAATTGCACCGTCCCGTACTTCAGGTACTCGCCAACCCGGCTGTCCGCCCACAGGATGACGTCCCGCAAGCGGCGCAACACCGGCTCCGCGGGCTTCCCCTCCATCCATCGGTCGACATACGGGTCTCGTTTCACGGCCAACAAAAAACCGGCGGGCGAACGGGCCCGCCGGCTTGTCAATTTACTGGTTCAGCTCTGGCGCATGCTCAAAAGGCCGAAAGCGGCGCCCTGCGGGTCGCTGAGGATCGAAAAGCGCCCGCCTGGAAAGTCCTGGGGCGGCAGCATCTCCTTGGCACCCAGGTCGACCGCCTTCTTGTGCAGCTTGTCGACGTCCTCGGCGCCGAAGTACACCATCCAGTAGGACGGCACCTCTTTCGGCACCATCGGATTCATCTCCATCGCGCCGGCGATGCTCTGGTCGTCGAGCTTGAACTCCGTGTAGTCGCCCTGGCCCTCGCCCATCGGGCTCACTTTCTGGCCCCAGCCGAACACCTTCGCGTAGAAGGGCTTGGCCTTTTCGAAACCACGGGAGTTGAGCTCTGCCCAGGCATACGAGCCCTGCTTTCCCTGGACGTCGAAACCGTTCATCGTGGTGGGCTGCCAGACCGAGATGAAGGCGCCGGTTGGGTCCTGGAATACCGCCATCCGGCCAACGTCCATGACATCGAAGGGTGGCGCGACAACCTTGCCGCCCTCCGCTTCGACCTTCTTGGCCACGGCGTTTGCGTCCCGTGTGCCTATGTAGACCATCCAGGCCGACGGGGCGTTCGGGTCCTGCGTCCCGCCGATGCCCGCGACGTCTTTGTCCCCGAGCCTGGCGATCGCGTATCCACCCGCTTTGGGGTCTTTCTCGGGCTCGGCCTTCCAGCCGAACAGCTTGGAGTAGTAGTCGCGCGACCCTGCCGGATCCTTGCTCGAAAGGTCGATCCACGCGGGCGCGTTGACGACAAAAGTCTTTGCGTCTGCCATATGCATTCCTCCTGAGCTTCGAAGCTATCGCAGGAGCCCGGCGCGAACTCCCAAACCCATCCCTCTAACCCATTGTGCCACCGACGGGTTAAGGGCTGCCAAAGGAATCCCGTGGCGCAAAAGGGCGTATCTATGATCCGATGAGCCGTCCGGCCCCGCTCGACCTCGTGATCTTCTCCGACTACGTCTGACCCTGGTGCTACATCGACTCGGTCAGGGTCGAACAGCTCGAACGGGAAGGGCTCGTGAGCATCACGTGGCTGCCTTTCGAGCTGCATCCCGAGGCTCCGCCGGAAGGCATCCCGCGTGAGCGCTACTTCGGGCGCGAGCGCTCCGAGCAGATGCATTCGCACCTGCAGGACATCGCGGAGTCCGTTGGCCTGACGATGCGCTCCCGAGACGTGATCATCAACTCGCGTCGCGCGCTCGGCGCCGCCGAGTTCGCGCGAGAGCACGGTCGTTTCGAGAAGATGCACCATGCGCTGTTCCAGGCCCACTGGGAAGGGACTGGCAAGCTCGAGGACGTCGATGACCTGGTCCGCATCGGGAGCGCCGCGGGTCTCGACCCGGTGGGGCTGCGCGAAGCGATCGAGGCCAATCATTACGGCGACGTGATCGACGAGAACCGCCGGATGGCGAGCTCGGCCGGGATCGATGCCATCCCGGCGCATGTGTTCGAGCGTCGCTTCCTCATCCTCGGCGCGCAGCCTTACGACGTCCTCGAGCAGGTCGTCGAGCGGATCAGGTCGACGCCGGATTGAGGATCGTCTCGCTTCTGCCCAGCGCGACCGAGTCCCTGTTCGCCCTCGGCCTTGGCGATCAGCTCGTCGCCCGCACCCACGAATGCGACCATCCGCCTGAGGCGTCGGACATTCCGATCGTGACGCGCTCCACGCTCGACCTCGCGGGCCAGGGCAGCTTCGGCATCGAGGACGCCGTCGCGCTCGCCGCGCGCGACGGCCGCTCGCTCTACGAGGTCGACACCGACGCCATCCTCGCCCTCGATCCCGACCTGGTGGTCGCGCAGGACATCTGCGACGTGTGCGCGATCCCCGCCGGCCAGGTGGCGAAGGAGCTGGGCGGCGTGCGCATGGTCCGCCAGCATCCACACTCCCTGGCGGATGCGCTGGCCGACATCGAAGAGCTGGCCGAAGCCTGTGGTGCCGAGTCGGCCGCCCTCATGTCGAGCCTCCGCCGCCGGATCGAGTCCGCATCGCGTGCAGCCGCCGCCCTGCCGCGCGTGCGCGGGGTCTTTCTCGAGTGGATCGATCCCCCTTACCCCGCCGGCCACTGGACGCCAGACCTGCTCGCGCTCGCCGGAGTCGACGATCCGCTCGCGCGGCCGGGCGTGCCGTCGCGCGGGCTTTCCTGGCAGGCGGTGAGGGATTCCGCGCCCGAGGTGCTTGTGCTGGCGCCGTGCGGTTTCGACCGCCGGCGCGCGGAGCAAGAGGCGGCCGCGATGCGAGGCGAGATCGAGTCGACCGGCGCGCGGCAGGTGATCGTGCTCGACGGCTCCGCTTACTTCAACCGGCCTGGGCCGCGCCTGGTCGACTCACTCGAGGTCCTGGTCGCCGCGCGCTCTCAGTAGGCCTCCTGAAGGCCGCCGCGCCGAGACCAGTTCTCGAGCCCCCTGAAGAGGAAGTAACCGCCCAGGGCCCACGCAGCCCCGACCAGCAGCTCGCCCGCCAGCAGCCCGCTGACATGCCCGAGCGTGGCGCCGGCGGCCGCGTCGCGCGCCGCCTGGACGCCGCGCGTCAGCGGAAGGCTGTAGGCGAGGACCTGCAATGCGCCCGGGAGCCGGCTGACGGGAAAGTTGATCCCGCAGATGATGAGCAGCAGGTAGTAGACGATGTTCGCGACGATGATCGCGTCGCGCATCACCAGGCCGATGCTGCCGAACATCAGGCCGAGGCCGGCGGTCGTCACGGAGATGATGACCACGCACAGGCCGAGCAGCGGAAGGTTCGCCTGGCGCAGGTCGAGCCCGAAGAGGACGACGACGATGGCGAGCCCGATCACGACCGTGGCCCGAAGATTGCGGCATTCGCGGTCAGCTGGAGCGCGTTGCCGAGGGCGAGGTAGAGCGCGTTCTGGCGGCCGGTCGCGTAGACGCCCCACTGGACGAAGAACAGGATCTGCGTCACGGGCAGCAGGACCTTGTACGCGATGTACCCGCGGACTGTCGCCCACTGGAAGAGGGCGACGTACTGGAGGTAAAGGGAGCGCGCGAAGACGCCCGCCTCCAGGCCGAGGTGCTTCATACGAGAGCCAGCTCGCCGGAGACCCTGGCCTCGCGCTCGACCAGCGCGTAGAGGAAGTAGGCGCCGGCCAGGTAGGCGAGGCTGAGGCCTGACGTGACCGCCCACCAGGCCGCGAAGTCGTGCGGACCCTGCGCGACGGTCGCCGCGTAGAGGGCTTTCACAGCCCACGTGGGTGCCAGGAAGCCGGCGACGCCCTGCGCCCACGGCGCGAGCACGGCCACCGGGAACATGAAGCCGCAGAGGATGTAGACGCCGAGCTCGAATCCGTTGATCATGCTGAAGGCCCACCGCCACAGAGCGAACAGCGGCGCCATCGTGATCGCGATGCAGAAGAAGCTCAACGTCAGCACGCCAAGGGAGATGACGAAGCGCCAGGGATCAAGCGCAGGCAGCACGGCGTGAAAACCGAAAAAGGCGGCGGCGGCGGTCGGCACGAACGCGAACAGGCCGAACAACAGGCCGCCGCAGACCTTGCCGAGCAGGATCACCCACAGCGGCGTCGGCGTGGCGAAGATCTGCTCCAGTGTCCCGTTCCAGCGTTCGTCCTGGATGCCGTTCCCAGCGTCGATGTACGCCACCGACCAGTAGCCGATGAGTCCTCCGCCGAGCACACCGTAGACGAGATGTGACGAGCCGGCCCCTGGAAGGCTCAGGACGTACAGGCCGACGATCGCAAACAGCAGTGGGAACACGAGCCAGTTCAGGTAGGACCACGGGCTGATGACGCGAAGCCGGACGCTCAGTACGAATGCGCTGAACGCGGCGCGCACGAGCGACCTCACGACGAGTCTTTGGGGCCCCAACAAATTCACGGCGAAGCCTCGGAATTGGTGGGGCTGTCGCCGATGAGCTGCACGTAAGCGTCCTCGAGGGTCGGCTCGCGGGAGCTCACCTTCTCCATGGTCATGCCGTCGAGGACCAGGCCCAGCTGCGTCATGACGTCCGCCGGTCGCGCGCAGTGGATGGTGACCACCTGCGCCAGCTCGTGGTCCGCGACGGCGACGGACGTAACCCCGGGCAGCGTGCGCAGGCCCGCGAGCCGGTCGGCCGGCATGCCCACGACCTCGAACTCGACGACGCCCTGGTCCTGGACCACGGTCTTGATGCTGCTCGGCGTTCCCTCGGCCACTATCTCCCCGCCCTTGATGACGGCGATGCGGTCGCAGATCGCGTCCGCCTCGAACATGTAGTGAGTCGTCAGGAATATGGTCTTGCCCGCGTCCGCCAGCTCGCGGACGATCACCCGCAGCTCACGCGCGCCGACCGGGTCGAGCCCGATGGTCGGCTCGTCGAGGAAAAGCACCTCCGGGTCGTTGAGCAGTCCGCGGGCGAGGTGCAGGCGCTGCTTCATGCCGCGCGAGTAGAGCTCGACCCGGTCCCGCTCCCGACCGGCCAGCCCCAGGCGTTCGAGGAGCTCCGGGATCCGCCGCCGCGAGACCTCGGGCGGAATCCGGTAGAGGTCGGCGAAGTAGCGCAGGTTGTCGAGGCCCGAGAGCCGCCAGTAGAGGCCTCGCTCGCCGCCGAAGACAAACCCGATGCGCCTGCGGAGCGCCCACTGGTCACGCACGGCGTCAAGCCCGAGGACGACGGCGGCGCCCGATGTGGGCAGCAGGAGCGTGGTGAAGATCTTCACCATCGTGGTCTTGCCCGCGCCGTTCGGGCCAAGGAGACCGAATAGCTCGCCGCGCTCGATGGCGAGGTCGACTCCGCGCAGCGCGACCTGCTCGACCCGCTCGCGCCGAAACACCCCGCGCGTCGTCCGGTACGTCTTGCGAAGCCGGCGCGCCTCGATCGCGGGCATCAGCGCCTCACGATCGGAACATCCGGACCAGTGACTCCTCGGCCCGGGAGAAGAGGCGCTTGAGGCCTTCCTCGCTGGCGCTCAGCTCGGCGCTGCGACCGACCACGCGCTCCTCGAGCAGTCCCGCCTCGCGTAGCACCTGCACGTGCGCGCTGACCGTGGGCTGCGAGAGCTTGAGGAGGCGCGCGAGCTCCGTTACCGAGGCCGGCTCGCGCGCCAGGCGCAGGAGGATGGTGAGCCGCGTCGGGTCCGCGAGCGCCTTGATGTCGGCGGAGACGTCGGCCGCGATCTTGCGGTAGGACGGCTCCGCGTCTGGGAATCGGGTCCCCTTGCCGACGTGGACCGTGCCGTCGAGCTCGATGATGTGGATCTTGCCTCCGAACCAGCATGGGTTGAGCACCAGGTCGCCCTGGGCAGCGGCGGCGTCGGCCATCTCGTCCAGCTCGGGCCGGCCCGGCCACAGGCGGGTGAGGCCCAGCAAGCCCCGGTAGGTGGCGCCCTGCTCCTCGAGCGCCTGCGTCCAGCGCTGGGCCGCGGCGATGACCGCTTCACGTCCTTCCCTTTCCCACTCGGGCTCGACAGCCTGCCAGACAGCGGACATGAGCTCCACATACCTCTTGCGCAGCGCCTGGTCGGTGCGCAGCCGCTCGAGCCGCGCGCGCACGATCTTTCGCTCGGCGGGCGCCTCCGACAGCAGCGCCGGAGGCTCCGATTGCTCAGTCATGGCGCTTTCGATGCGGTCGAAGAATCGGCTGAGGTCGAGGTCGCGCAGCGTGTGGGAGCGGTGACCCAGGACGACCAGCTCCGCGGCGTTCTGCGTGAGCCCGTCCGCCATCTGCTCTCTGATCTGCGGTCCGAAACGGCCCCGCAGCGAGTCGAGGGACGCGAACAGCCCTTCATGCTCGTGGTGGGCCTGGGCGAAGTGCAGAACCCACATCAGCTCCAGGACCGCGGACGGCGCGACCTGGATGGTCGGGGTCTGCTCTTCGAACTGGGTCGGCATAGGTGTACGCCTATGTTATCAGGAAGATTAATTCGGGGATTGACTATTCAAAGAGCCACTGGCCTATAATCGACCAGTGGACTTCTACACCGCGGAACGACTGCTGATGGAGAGCCAGAGGGAGATTGCCCGCAAGGCCGAGCGCCGCGCGCGCCTGACCCCGGCGTATGCCTCGACCCCGGTCCGGGTGTGGGTCGCGGGCCGGCTGCGCGGCATGGCGGATCGCCTCGACGGCAGGCCGCGGCTCCAGCGCGTGGTCTAGCCCGAGACTTCCGGCCTGCGCCTCCTGGCGCCGGCCAGGCGGCGCACGATACGCGCGAGCACGCCGAACGGGCTAGCCGGATAGGCCGCCTCGTCGAGGCTGTTCCGAAACATCGTCAGCGCAATGCGTTCGCGGTTCGGCTCGCCACGAGCCAGCGCTTCCGCCATGTGCGCGGCCTGCGCCGGTTTGACCTTTGGAGGCAGCGGCGGCTCGTGCGGATCGGTCACCGCCTCGACGATGACCGGGCCCTCGGTCGCCAGCGCCTCGGCCAGCTGCTCTCGGCATCGCTTTGGGTCCTCGATCCGGAACCCGCGACCGCCGCATGCCTCCGCGAACTTGACGAAGTCGATGGGCGTCATCTCGACTCCGTACTGCGGGTTGCCGAGGAAGACCATCTGCTCCCACTTGATCATGCCCAACACGTTGTTCTTCAGGACGACGACCTTCACGGGGAGGCGGTACTGGACGCAGGTCGCGAACTCGGCCATGAGCATCTCCATGCCACCGTCGCCGACGAACGCGACGCACTGCCGGCCCGGGTGGGCGACCTGGGCGGCCATCGCGTACGGCAGCCCGCTGGCCATCGAGGCGAGGGTCCCGCTGAGCGAGAAACGCTGGCCCCGGCGGATGCGAAGCATCTGGGCCGCCCAGATGGCGACCGTTCCCGAATCGCCGCTGACGATGGCATCTTCCGCGAGCACCTGGCCGAGCTGCCACGCGGCAACCTGAGGCTTCATGGGCACCGCATCCTGCGAGCCGCGCTCCTCCATCAGCTGCCACCAGTCGCGCGCTCCGCGCTGCGCGTCCTCGAGGAATGCGCGGTCGCGGTTTTCGGGGAGCGTCGGCAGCAACGCCTCGAGCGTCGCGCGTGCGTCGCCGACCAGCCCGACGTCGGCCGGCATCCGCAAGCCGATGCGCACCGGGTCGTCATCGATCTGCACCACGACCGCCTGGCCGGGCCGAGGTAGGTAGTCCATGTACGGGAACGAGCTGCCGACGATGAGCAGGGCGTCGCACGCCGCGAGGGCCTCTTGCGAGGGCCGGGACCCCAGCATGCCTACGCCTCCGGTCACGTACGGGCTGTCGTCCGGGACGACGTCCTTGCCCAGAAGGGGCTTGATGATGGGCGCGGCCAATCGCTCGGCGACCTGTTCGGCCAGATCACCCGCCCCGCGCGCTCCGTGGCCCGCAAGAATGGCGATGCGCTTCTTGCCGCGGAACGCCGCGGCGGCGCGCTCCACCTGCCCCGCCTCCGGCAGCCGGATGGAAAGCAGAGGCGGCACGGCGCTGTGGCGGGCGACGTTGTGCTCCGAGCGGTCATCGTCGCCGGCCTTCCACTCCTGGATGTCGAGCGGAAACGTGATGTGGGCCACGCCGCGCCGGGCGATGGCGGTGCGCACCGCGAGGTCGACCAGGTTGACCACGTGGGCCGGCCCCATGACGCGCTGGTTGAACACGGCGACGTCCTGGAAGAGGTAGTCCGTGTTCACGTCCTGCTGGTAGAGCGTGCCGACCAGGTCGTGATAGGTCATGCCCGTGATGGCGAGGACGGGCGCCTGGTCGAGCTTCGCGTCGTACAGCCCGTTCAGCAGATGGATGGCGCCAGGGCCCGAGGTGGCCAGGCACACGCCCAGCCGGCCCGTGTACTTGGCGTAGCCGCAGGCGGCGAACGCGGCCGCCTCCTCATGGCGCACGTGCACGAACCGCACCCGGTCGCGGTGCTTGCGCAGGCCCTCGATCACGCCGTTGATGCCGTCGCCCGGGAGGCCGAACACCGTGTCGACGCCCAGCTCGATCAGCCGCTCGACGAGCATCTCGCCCGCCGTCCGCTCCGGCATATGTGTAGAACGCGCTCGTGCTATAGGTGTGGCTGCATGAATCCCTTCTTCGAGTCTCTCGGCCAGGACTGGGTGGACGCCGCCAGGCGGCGCGGTGCGGAGATCGAGGCGCCGGCCATGGACTCGCGGGTCGCCCTCGAGCTGCTCGAGCTGGCACGCGTCGCCGCGCACACGCAGGAGCGGCGGTTCGCGCCGCTCACGAGCTACCTCGCGGGCGTGGCGGCGGAGCGGCTCCGCGCGGCGAAGCCCGGGATCGACGACGCGGCGGTCGCGGAGTTCATCCTCGAGGTCAGGCAGAAGCTGGAGCGCGAAGTCCCCGGGCTGTAGGCCGCGGCTACCGCACGCTGATCACGGGCAGCCGGCGGAAGCTCTGGACGGCCACGCGCGCGGCCACCGCGGACGCGACCTTGCGCAGGGCCTGGGCGCCGGCGGTGTCAGGACGCGACACCACCACCGGCGCTCCCGTGTCCGCCTCCTCGCGGATCGATCCCTCCAGGGGAATGGCGCCGAGGTAGGGCACGCCCAGCCGCTGGGCTGCGCGCTCGGCCTTGCCGTGGTCGAAGATGAAGTGCTCTTTCCCGCAGTCGTCGCAGACGAACCAGCTCATGTTCTCGATCAGGCCCAGCGGCGGCACGTTCAGACCGCGAAACATCTGCAGCGCCTTCAGGGCGATTCGAAGTGCCGCCTCTTGCGGTGTGCAGACGATGGCAACCCCGGTCAGAGGCACCGCCTGGGCAAGGGTGAGCGATGCGTCGCCGGTGCCCGGGGGTAGATCGACGACCAGGTAGTCGAGCTCGCCCCACATGACGTCACCCAGCATCTGCTCGATCGCCCGCGCGACCAGGGGACCGCGCCAGATCATCGCCTTGTCGGCGCCCGCCAGCAGCCCGATCGAGATGATCTTCAAACCGAAGGCCTCGAGTGGCACCAGCTTCTGGTCACGGACCTTGGGCTGCTCGGTCACCCCGAGCATGCCCGGCACGGATGGGCCGTAGATGTCGGCGTCGAGCAGGCCGGTTCGCGCGCCGGCGAGCTGGAGCGAGGCGGCGAGGTTGACCGCGACCGTCGACTTGCCCACACCGCCTTTGCCCGACCCCACCGCGATCACGTGCTTCACGCCCGGGATGGCCGCCTCGTGGCCCCGGCCGTTGAACGGCGCCTGGACGTTGGCCGTCATCTTCAGGTCCACGGCGGTGACGCCCGGCAGGTCGGAGACGAGCTGGCGCGCCATCGTCTGAAACCGGTCGCGCACCGGGCAGGCGGGGGTGGTCAGCTCGAACGTGAAGCTGACCTGGCCCGCCGGATCGATGGCCAGGTCCTTGATCATGCCGAGGCTCACGACGTCACGCCCTAGGTCGGGGTCCTTGATCGCCGAAAGGACGCTGAGGACCTCTTCTCTACTGGGCACTGAAGATCACCGCCGCCCGCATGGCCAGCACCGCGACCAGGACCAGCACGGAGACGACAGTCGCCTCGATCGCGAGCGGCGCCGCCGCGGTCTCCCCGGTCACGGGGGCGCGGGCTGGACGGCGGACGCCCAGCAACGAGGCGACGATGCCGACGAGGGCGACGATCCAGAGCGGAAACCACGAAACGATCCGCGTGGCTTCGCCCGCGAGCGCGACCGTGATGAAGAAAGCAACGAGCAGCACGAGCTCGAGGATCGAGAAGTACCCGTCGGCCACGCGGAGGCGCGCCAGGCTGACCACGGCCTCGGAGCGGTACCGCACCAGCAGGGTGATCAGCGCCGCCGCGCCGCTGAGGCCGGACGCCAGAAACAGCCCGCCCAGAGTCCACGTGTCGCTCCACACCGGCTGGTTGCTGACGCTCAGGAGCACCCCGGTGTACGAGGCGATGAAGAGGGCGAACAGGGAGCCGGCGATACCGATCACCCGACCGACCGCCGGCGGAAGCAAGGGTGCGCCCCGCCGGTCGGCAAGCCATGCGTCGGCGGCCGAGACGAAGGCGAAGACGCCGAATATCAGCAAGGCCCATGCGCCGGTGGACATCGGCGACCAGTAGTGAAGGATCGGAGAGGTCTCGCCCGGCGTGACGTCGATCAGCATGTGCCAGAACCGCGACCAGCTCGCGCCCAGGTCTGCGGTGAGGAGGATCGGGCACAGGACGAGCGCAGGCAGGGCTACGTAGTAGCCGAGCTTCGAGGCGTGCTCGTCGCGCGGATCGCCCGAGAGCCGGAGAAGGGTCCCCAGGACATACGCGCCCCCGGCCAGCCCGGCGAAGAAAAAGTAGAAGAGGATGTACCACGTCCATTGCGGGGCGCGGACGAAGTGCTCGGCAAGGAAGACCATCAGCGTGTCACCCGGCGCCTGAAGGCAACCAGGCCGGCGACCACGGCAAGCACGCCCGTGACCAGCGCCGCCAGGTAGCCGCCGGCGTCGTTTCGGCTCGGCAGCCTGGCGTTGTCGGCGTTGGGGAGCCCATACGTCTCGGGCTTGTCCATCAGAAGGAAGAAGGCGTTCAGGCCGCCGTACACGGACTCGTCGCGTCCGTAAAGCTGGGCCTGCGTCTGGCCCTGGCTGTGCAGCGTCGCCAGGCGAACGTCCGCCGCCTTCTGGAGGTCGGCCAGGGGGCCGAACTGGATCGACTGTGTCGGGCAGGCTTTCGCGCACGCCGGTTCGAGGCCGCCCTGCAGCCGGTCATAGCAGAGCGTGCACTTGTGAGCGGTGCCCGTCTGCTGGTTCATGCCGATCACGCTGTAAGGGCACGCGGCGATGCAGTTGCGGCAGCCGTTGCACACGTCCTGCTGGATGAAGACGGTGTCGAACTCGGTGCGGATGATCGCCCCGGTCGGGCACACCTCCATGCAGCTCGCGTGCTTGCAGTGCTTGCAAACGTCCGACATCATCAGCCAGGCGGTGCCGTTGCCGGCCGTCGCCGACTCGTCCGGCACGTGCTCGACGAACTGAACGTGCCGCCAGTTCTGGGCGTCGAGCGAGCCGGTGTTGTCGAAGCTGTCGGCGAGGAACGCGGGGCTGTCGCCCTGGAGCTGGTTCCACTCCTTGCACGCGACCTCGCAGGCCTTGCAGCCGATGCACACGCTCGTGTCGGTGAAGAACCCGTAGGACTGGCCTGCCTGGATGCTCTGTGCCACGACTCAGAAGCCCATCAGGTTGGTGATGATCTTGGAGTAGCCCCGCTCGCGGGCGAAGAGGTCGAGCGGGATCGCCGACATCTCGTCGACCAGCGGCACGGCCGCCGGCTCGGCCGCGAGGTCGACACCGAGAAGGTAATGACGGCAGGAGTCGCACGCCTCGATCCGAATGTGCGGAAATACCGCGCGGTCGTGCGCCGCGGCGGGTCCGGCGGGAAGGCCGCGCACCACGCTTCCGCGCTCGCCCGAGGTCGTGCCGTGCTCGCTGAAGAACATGAGGCTTGCGCTCGAGTCCTCGCCGCAGCCTGGGCACCGCGCCCGGGCGTATCCCCAGGTCGCGCCGCAGCGCGCGCAGAGGAGGTGGCGCGGACCCGTGGCGAGGTCGTCGGCGGCCCTGGTGGTGAAGCTCAGCTGCGGCGGTCCGCCGCAATCGGGGCAGTGTTGGGTGTCGCGCGGACCCTC